>CAVKGN010000031.1:0-18749 GCA_963655595.1 uncultured Oscillospiraceae bacterium | reverse complement strand
GAACTATCGTTGCCCAAGGAATGTTTGACGGGTACGTTCAGTCTGACCATTGCCTCAAAGAGCCAGCAAGGCACAAGGAGTATAAAGGTAGAGGAATACAAACGGCCGACGTTTACCGCTGAGACACAGCCACTCACCTCGCAGTATGCCCTGGGCGACACCGTGCAGGTGGAGGGACGGGCGCAGACCTATGCTGGCGTCCCCGTGGCTAATGCCCGCGTGCAGTACGAGGTGAGGCGTTCGGCGTGGTTCTATGCAAACGGCAACGGACAAGAATCCCAGACGGGCGAACTAACTACTGGCGACGACGGAACGTTTCGCATCCCCGTGATATTGAAGGGTGAGAGTTCCGACGGCGACAATATGTTCCCCGTTCGTTACAACCGCTACACTTACGAAGTGACCTACACCGTGACGGCTGAGAACGGCGAGACGGCACAGGGTAGCACAGCCGTTTGTGTTGCTACCAAGCCCTACTACCTCAAAGTGACTCTGCCCGACGTGGTGTACCTATATAAAGGAAAAGCCCTGCCGCAGTTCAAGGTAGAGAAACTCAACGCCCAGGGAGAGAACTTGGCAGGAACAGGACAGTATAAGGTGAAGTGCGGCAAGACCATCGTGGCAGAGGGAGAGTTCCGAACCGGAACGGCTTTCCAATTCCCCGAACTCTCGACGCTTTCCGCTGGACGCTACCAGTTCCACTTTTGCACCACCGCAGAGGACGCAGACTCCGCCTCGTTCCTCATTGTGCGTGAGGGCGACACACTGCCGGCTGACACCGCCAGTCCGTGGTTCTTCCACCAAGAAAACAATGCCACTGCCGACACCGTTCGCATTGTGTTCGGCACGAACGGCAAACAAGAAGCCGTGGCGTTTTGCGACCTCGTGACCGCCAGCGGAAAGACAGAGAGCAAACGTATCGTGCTCCGCAACGAGTGGCAGCACCTGACGCTTGCCTACGACACAGCCTACGGCGACGGGGCAACGCTCTACCTCGCCACCGTGAGAGACGGATGCCTCTATACCGCTACGGCTACCGTGAAACGCCCCATCCCCGAGAAACGGCTGAGGCTGACGTGGACGTCCTTCCGTTCCCGACTCACCCCAGGGAGCAAGGAAGAGTGGAGCGTGCGAGCCACCCACGCAGACGGTACACCAGCACGGGCGCAGATGGCAGCGTGCCTTTACGATGCTTCGCTCGACGCCTTTGCCCGGAACGTATGGGAGGACTTCCATCTCTACTTCCCCCGTCGTTTGCCCGATGCTCAGTGGCGAGGAAACGAATATGGAAGTTTCCGTCAGCTTATGGGACAGTATGGCGCACGTTACCGCACGGAACCCGTCTGTCGCTTTTCGCACTGGCAGGAAGGATTGTTTGGAGACTATCGATACGTCTTTTTCCCACGCCGCCGAATGTTGGCAAGGGCAGGGGGGATGGTCTTTGCCGAAGTGGCCTCGCTAAACGTTCAGCAAGACCGGGCGGTCCTTGGAAATACAAACGCCATCAAAATAACAAGGGCAAAGAACAACATCGTAGACACGGAGACGGACGGACAAGTAACCGTGCGTAAAGACTTTAACGAGACCGCCTACTTTGTCCCGGCACTCGTGACCAATGAGGCAGGGGAGGTGACGATGCGCTTCACTTTGCCCGAGAGCGTGACGACGTGGAACTTCACCGCCTTAGCACACGATGCAGCGATGAACTTCGGACGGCTCGATACGACCGCCGTGGCACGCAAAGAGTTTATGGTGGAGAGTGCGCTCCCCCGGTTCCTCCGCAGTGGCGACAAAGTAGAGCTGCCCGTGAAGGTGACGAACCTTTCCGAAAAGTCCCTTTCAGCAACCGTGACGCTGACGCTCACCAATGCTGAGGACGGCAAGGCTGTTTATAAATATATACGGTGCGTGGACGTACCCGTTGGGAAAACTGCCACCTGCCCCTTCAGCTATGACACAGGCGAGTTTGAGGGTTTGTTGGTATGCCGAGTAGAAGGTAAGGCGGCAAACTTCGGCGACGGCGAAGAACGTTACCTGCCCGTGCTGACAGATAAAGAGATCGTGATGCGTGCATTGCCATTCTCCCTGACAGAAAAGGGCAACACCCTGCTCCGTGTGGACACCCTGCTGAGAGGCGATGAGAAGGAACACCCGGCACTGCACGTGGAAGTGACGTCCAATCCGGTGTGGTACGCACTGAATAGTTTGCCCGTGCTGCTCCACGGCAATTCCTGCCTCAGTGCTACGGAATGGGCTACGAGACTCTATGCCTTGGGACTGGGTAACTATGTGGCGCAGAGCAATCCCGAGATACGCAAAGCGGTGGAGAACAATTCCGACGAACTCGAAGCGAACGCCGACATCCTTTCGCAGGGACTGACAGACGCCACGCCGTGGCTGCGTGAGGGGATGGAGGAACGCGAACGAGCAAAAGCTTTGAGAGAACTCTTCGACGAAAGTAGCGCAAAGGCAAAACTGCATACGGCTGTCGACAAATTAGGCAGTATGCAGGACGGCGACGGGGCGTACGCATGGTTCCCAGGCATGAAAGGAAACCGATGGGTGACGCTCGAAGTAGCGACGCTGCTGGCACGGATGGAACGCCTGACGGGCAACACGGCGTCGCACGAACAACTGGCGTGCGCCATGGAATTTTTGGCAAAGGATATCCACCAAAGCGTGGCGGCGATGAAGAAGAACGGGAACAAACGGCAACCGGACGAGTTTCAGTTGCGCTACCTCAGCCTGTACACGTTGGCCGAGGGACAAAAAGATAATGACGACGTGAAGTACTTGCTGCGCCGTGCGGAGGAACTCAACAAGGAACTTACACTGTACGGCAAAGCCCTGACGGCATTGGTGATGGCGCGGATGGGACGCAACGAGGAGGCTGATGGACTTATACAAAGTCTGTTGGAATACACCGTGGTGAGCAAGGAAATGGGGCGTTGCTTTGACACCCCGCGTACGAGGACGCTCACGAGTACAAGCAAAATCCTCGTGCAATGTGCTGCCGTTGAGGCCCTGCGACTTACGGGACACGCCGCAGAAAGTGAAGAGATGAGGCTTTGGCTCATGCAGTCGCGCCGCACCCAAACGTGGCGCACCTCGCAAGCCACCGCAGATGCCGTGTACACCTTGCTCCAAACACAATCGGACGGCCAGCAGCTCGTGCAGACGTTGAGCCAGATGGAACCCGTCTATTTCACGTTGCTCGACGGTAAGGGACGAATCGTAGGGTTCAACGCTAAGTCCGAGAGCCGCACGCCCAGCACCAGCGGCTACTTCAAACAGACGTATGAAGGCAGCGAGGCTTTGCAGACGAAAAACCTGAGAATAAGTAAGCGCACGGACGGACTGTCGTGGGGCTGCGTATATGCCACCTACGTGGCCAAGGCAGCTGATGCCCCCGCTGAGGGTACAGGCATCAGTATGCGTAGTGCCTTTGAAGTGAAACGAGGCGCAGAGTGGCAGCCAGTGGACAATAAGTCAACGCTTCGAAAGGGCGATCGTTTGCGCCGTGTTTTCATCCTTACCGCCGATCGCGACTACGACTTCGTACGACTCTGCGCCACCCGTCCAGCCTGTTTGGACCCCGTCCGTCCACTTTCGGGCTACGATTGGGCAAGCGGTTTGCCGGCATACCGTGCGGTGAAGGATGCGGAAACGCAATTCTTCATTGAACATCTCACCAAAGGAACGCATCGTATAGCGGAGGAGTTCTTTACCGACAAGGCAGGCACATTCAGCACTGGACTCTCGAACGCTGAATGTGTCAATGCCCCCGAATACCGTGCCGCCGTCCCAGCTGCCACCCTCCAAGTGGCGGAATAGGGTAGGGCAGAAAACAAGTCATCCCCATTCCCAAAGAGGTGAAAACATCTCTGGGAATGGGGATGATTCATATAATATATTATAGGAGAGCAAATGCCCGCCTTACTTCTTATAAGCGCCGTCCTTAGCCTCGAAAATCACGCTCGGCTCTTTCACTTCTACCGTGTGCCAAGCCCCCTTCGGAACCTGACACCCGAACCGGCCCTCCGTAGGGCAAAGCGGGTAGCGAGCAATCTCTTTATATTGAATTGGAGCAGTGCTCTCTCCCTCAGAGGTGGATGGAAGTGGGGCATAAATCACTTCGTCCACTCGTCCAAGAAGGCAAATCACTGTCTCAGCCGTGTCCACGTGCTGATGCACCGGCACAACCGTCTCTGGCATCAAAGCATTCAACATACGTTGACTTGTGTCCGCCTCAGATGTGCGCAGGTCGTAGCTCTGCCTCAGTCGCGGGTTCTCCGCAGCCTTTTCAAGGAGGGAGTTAAGAAAGTCTTTGTCAAATTCCATGGTAGTTCTTTTTGGTCGTGGATACTCAGAATGTGGGTAAGGATGGGTATATATGGGAGCCTAATAGTCATTCCGCAATTTCGAAATCCTCGTTGTGCACGTTGTTGATGGCCACGGCATAGCCGCCGAGATCCATGACGAGTTGTCGGTTGCGGAGAATGCGTACTACGTAGCCCTCCTGTCCGGCAAGGATGCCAGTGAGGACACGCAGCTTCACGTGGTCGCGGGCGAATTCCTCGAACGTGTGACGCAGGAACGTCACGCGCCCAGGATCTACCTCAGAGATCTTCATGAACGGGCGCATTACACTGTCGGCGATTGAGGCAGGTTTACCCGTGCAGCAGTCGTTTACCAAGAAATATTGGGGAAAGTTTTGCATGAGGAACCGCCTGAGTTGGAGCGTTTCTCCTTGCAGGAACACAAGACCGCTGACGGTAGGCTTTTCCTCCTTTACTACGCCCTTGCCGTTGGGCTTCGTCTTATATTTAACGGTGCGATGGACAAAACAACGCGGCTTGAAGTCCCCCTCAATGGTTTGAGCTTTGAGTCTCTCCTCAAATTTGAGGGCAGACATGTGATGAATGCGAATGTAGCCCCAAGGCAAGCCGGGCGTACGAGTATCTGCGCCAGAAGGGTTGTCGTCTGAGGACACTCCCCCTTCACTCGAAGCCGGTTTCCCGTTGGCTCCGAGGATGTGGATACCCTTTGGCAAACGTTTATTGTGGTAAAGTTTGTCTGCGTCGGTAGTGGAGGTAGAAAGCGAATTGGTCGGCGACATGCTCATTGTCTATTTTAGTATGCTGATAGCGGTTCACGACAAAGTTGACCGCACTTGTCGAACGATAGAAAGGTCGTTGGTTTTCATGTAATCAAATAGATGTGTCTGTGCGACCGCCACATGCGGCCTTCTTTCTGCTTCTCAGGACACATTCAGCCTTTCATTCTCTATTAGCCCAGATCGTTTGATAGGTTCGTGTGATTTCTTTTCTGATACAAAAGTCGCACTTTTATTCCATTCCCTTAACGTCGGCGGTGAAAATGTTGGGCCGCGGACGGATTTATCAAAAAAGAAGAGGGCAAAACGGCGTTGTCGAATATTTTTACGATATTTGCAATGTAGGTGCTTGCGAAAGATACGCTATGAAGGCTTTTTCGTAATCACTTGTAACAGTATACGAATAAAGAAGCACGAACACAAATATGGAATTTTCTGCAAAACAGATTGCGGAGTATTTAGGCGGCACAGTGGACGGCAACGAGAACGCCACGGTGAAGACCTTTGCCAAAATAGAAGAAGGCACAAAGGGCGCCATCTCGTTCCTGGCCAATCTGCACTACGCACATTATCTTTATACAACGGAGTCGACCATCGTTTTGGTAAACAAAGACTTCCAGCCTGAGAAGGAATATTCAGCCACACTTATTCGCGTTGACAATGCTTACGAGGCAATAGCCCGTTTGCTCACGCTCTATCAGTCGACTGTGCAGAAGCGCACGGGCATACACCCATTGGCCTGCGTGGCCAGTACGGCAAAGGTGGGTGACAATACCTATATCGGTCCGTTTGCCTATGTGGGCGAGAACGCCGTGGTGGGCAGCGGTTGCCAAATCTATTCAGGAGCTGTGGTGGAAGAACGCGCCACGGTGGGCAACGATTGCATAATCTATCCCAACGTATCCATTTATCACGACTGCAAGGTGGGTAATCGAGTGATACTCCACTCAGGTTGCGTGATCGGTGCAGATGGCTTCGGCTTTGCTCCGGCTGCAAACGGCTACGAGAAGATACCACAAATTGGCATTGTGACGATTGAGGACGACGTAGAGATAGGTGCAAATACCTGCGTAGACCGTTCTACTATGGGCTCGACTTTTGTACGCAAGGGTGTGAAACTTGACAACCTCGTGCAGATAGCTCACAACTGTGAAGTGGGTGAGAATACGGTGATGTCCGCACAGGTGGGCGTGGCTGGTTCGACGAAGATCGGCAAATGGTGCATGTTCGGCGGTCAGGTGGGAATCGCTGGTCACGCTGTCATCGGCGACCGAGTGCTGACGGGCGCACAGGCTGGCATTGCTGGGAGCATTCCCAAGGGCAACGTCACCATTCAGGGCTCGCCGGCAATCGACGCGAAGAACTTCATGCGTTCGAGCGTGGTGTTCAAATACCTGCCCGAAATGCGCCGCGAGATAGACGCTTTGAAGAAGGAAATAGCCGAACTGAAAAAGGATAAGTAAAAACGCTTCTGTAGCACTGTCCCCTTGGAGATATGCAGAGCCTTTAAGCTGCCAGAGATTGGCGGATAAGGCGAAGGAAGTGGATACATACACAAGAGAAAACAAACCAATCATGTCAAAACAAAGAACATTGGCAGGCAGCTTTTCCCTCTTTGGAAAAGGATTGCACACAGGGCTTAGCCTGACAGTGACGTTCAACCCCGCGCCTGAGAACCACGGGTACAAAATACAACGTATTGACCTTGAAGGAGAACCCATTATTGAGGCGATTGCCGAGAATGTGGTCGACACCTCGCGCGGCACGGTAGTGGCTAAGGGCGAGGCGCGTTGCAGCACCATCGAGCATGCCATGGCAGCTCTCTACGCCATGGGTATAGACAACTGCCTGATACAGGTGAACGGCCCCGAATTCCCTATCCTCGACGGTAGCTCCATCCTCTACGTGGAGAAGATACGCCAGGTAGGTGTGGTGGTGCAGAATGCTCCCAAGGACTTCTACGTAATAAAGAAGAAGATAGAGTTTCGCGATGAAGAGACTGGTTCGTCAATCATTATCCTCCCCGACGAGCAGTTCTCCATCACGACAATGATTTCGTTCGACTCGCAGTTCATCAATAGCCAGTTTGCCACGCTCGACAGCATGGACGATTTTGACAAGGAAATCGCCCCCGCTCGCACCTTCGTGTTTGTCCGCGAGATAGAGCCGTTGCTCAAAGCCGGACTTATCAAGGGCGGCGACTTGGACAATGCCATCGTAATCTACGAAAAGCAGATTTCGCAGGAGTCGCTCGACCGCTTGGCCGACCATTTGCACGTGGCACATCGCGACGCCACCAAATTGGGATACATTCAGGACCGTGCGCTGGTGTGGCGAAACGAACCGGCACGCCACAAGTTGCTCGACATTATTGGCGATATGGCTCTCATCGGTCGTCCCATCAAGGGCAGAATCATTGCCACGCGTCCCGGACACACCATTAATAATAAGTTCGCGCGTCAGATGCGCCGTGAAATACGGCAGCACGAGATACAAGCTCCCAACTACGACCCCAATGAAGAACCGCTGATGGACGTAAATCGCATCCGCGAGTTGCTTCCTCACCGCTACCCCATGCAGTTGGTGGACAAGGTTGTGGAGACTGGTTCGAACTTTATTGTGGCAGTGAAGAACGTGACCGCTAACGAGGCTTTCTTCCAAGGACATTTCCCCCAAGAACCCGTGATGCCTGGTGTGTTGCAGATTGAAGCAATGGCGCAGGCCGGAGGATTGCTCGTACTCAATTCCATTGAAGACCCCGAACGTTGGAGCACCTATTTCCTGCGCATTGACGACGTGAAGTTCCGCAAAAAGGTGGTGCCGGGAGATACGCTGCTCTTCCGTGTGGAACTGCTCTCGCCCATACGCCACGGCATATCCACGATGCACGGCTTCGCTTTCGTAGGCGAAACGATCGTGATGGAAGCCACCTTCACGGCGCAGATTGTAAAGAATAAATGATACACAAGGGAACAAACCTGGTTCCTGCTCAAAGACAAAGTATATGATTAGTCCGTTAGCATACGTGCATCCCGAGGCCGTGATAGGCGAGGGGTGCGAAATCGGTCCGTTCTGCTACATCGATAAAGATGTGGTGATTGGCAAAGACAACCACCTGATGAACAGTGTCACGCTCCTCCCTGGTACGCGTATGGGCGACAGCAACACGGTGTTCCCTGGTGCGGTGATAGGGGCTATTCCCCAAGACCTGAAATTTAAGGGCGAGGTGACAACCGCCGAGGTGGGTAGCCACAACACCATTCGCGAGAACGTGACCATTAACCGCGGTACGGCGGCGAAGGGCAAGACAGTTGTCGGCTCGAACAACCTGCTCATGGAAGGCATGCACGTGGCTCACGACGTGGTGGTTGGCAACGGCTGCATCATTGGTAACAGCACGAAGCTTGCCGGCGAGGTGGTGGTAGACGACTTTGCTATAATCTCCGCCAGCGTGCTTGTACACCAGTTCTGCCACATCGGTAGCTACGTGATGGTGGGCGGCGGTACGCGTACCGGTCAGGACGTGCCCCCTTACACGATGGCAGCGCGCGAACCGGTGTCTTACTGCGGACTCAACCTCGTAGGCTTGCGCCGTCGTGGCTTCTCCAAGGAAATCATTGAAAACATTCACAACGCCTACCGTTTGCTCTATCAGCGCGGAAAGTTGCGCGAGGAGTGTTTGCAGGAAATCCGCGACAACGTGCCGATGAGTCCCGAGATTGAGTATATCCTCGACTTTGTCACGTCCTCCAAGCGAGGCATTATTAAATAGGTGTCTCCCCTCCGTTGTGCCGCAGGGCAAACGGACGAGGCTTAGACGCCGACAAAACTTGTTGAAACTGATATGATATACAGGATTAAATACATCTGCGAGGAAGTTGACGGCTTTGTGCGTGAGGTTAAAATCGATGCAGACGCCACATTCCTCGATTTGAACAAAGTAGTGCTTAAATCGTGCGGCTACCCCGACGACCAGATGACCTCGTTCTTCATTTGCAGCGAAGATTGGGAGCGCAAAGAGCAGATTACCCGCGAGGACATGGGTACGGGAAGTGCCGATGAGGATATCTTCGTGATGGAGCAGACAAAGCTGTCGGAGTTCATCGAGGACGAAGAGCAGCACATGGAGTATGTGTTCGACCCGTTCAACAACCGCAGTTTCTTCCTCGACGTGAAGGAACTGATCCCTGGTGAACACCTTGATGAGCCAGAAGTGACTCGTTCGAAAGGCGACGCTCCCATACAGATAGAGGGTATTGACGACGATCCGCTCGACTTAGGAAAGCCTGGCAAAAAGAAGGTTGCAACACAGAGCGACGACTTCGGCGATGAGATGCTTTTCGGCAATGGAGGAGCATTCAACGACGACGAACTCGACCTCGATGGATTCGAGATTTCGGAGGGTAACCCTTACGATTGATGCAGCGTGCGAGGCACGCAAGAACATACGAAACTTACAAGAACCGGAGAAATGAAGATGTCCGAACGAGAACCTTTATTTCTCCGGTTGTTTGCTTAATAACGACTGATTGGAAAAGACACTCAAAGTAATCATTGGGGCAACAGGGGTAGGGAAGACGGAGTATGCCCTGCGCGAAGCCGAAAGGTTGGGCTGCCCAATATTGAACGCAGACTCCCGCCAAATATACCGAGACATTCCCATCGGTACGGCTGCGCCCACCGAGGAGGAGCGGGCGAGGGTAGAGCATTACTTTGTGGGTACGCTCGCCCTTACCGACTATTACAGTGCTGCCCAGTATGAGCAGGAGGCGATGCATTTGCTCGAAGACTTGTTTCGAGCACACGACACGATAGTCCTTACGGGCGGCTCCATGATGTATATAGATGCCGTGTGCAACGGCATAGACGATATCCCGACCGTGGACGACGAAACCCGCGAATTGCTCCGCAGTCGCTACGAAACGGAGGGGCTTGCCCCGTTGGTGGACGAGCTCCGACTGCTCGACCCGAAGTATTACGCCGAGTGCGACCTGCGCAATCCCAAACGAGTGGTTCATGCGCTCGAGATTTGTTACATGACGGGACGCACATTCTCCTCCTACCGCGTGCGACGCAAGGTGGAGCGTCCGTTTCGCATAGAGAAGATAGGTTTGCAGCGACCACGAGCAGAACTCTTCGATAGGATAAACCGCCGTGTGGACGTGATGGTGCAGCAAGGCTTGCTTGACGAGGTGCGCCGTGTGGAGTCCTTTCGCCACTGTAACTCGTTGAATACGGTGGGTTACAAGGAACTGTTCCAATACTTCGACGGCAACTGCACGCTCGACTTTGCCCTCGACAAAATCAGACGTAACACCCGCGTCTACGCCAAGAAACAACTCACGTGGTTCAAGAAAGACCCTTCTGTTCAGTGGATAGACTGCGAATAAGTCAGCAACGTGCATGAATAACCTTAATCCGAAACGACCTATGAAGTACTTATATATTATATTGTTTTGTGTGTTCTTTGTATGCCGACTATCGGCACAGACGACTCCCGTCAGCAACAGCAATGACTATACCCCCACGCCAGCGAACCTTGCCTCGCGTGAGGAGTTCCAAGATGCCAAGTTTGGCATATTCCTACACTGGGGGCTTTACAGCATGCTGGCTTCCGGTGAATGGACGATGACCGACAAGGACATCAACTACAAGGAATATGCCAAACTTGCCGGCGGCTTCTACCCCTCGAAGTTCAATGCTGCCGACTGGGTGGCGGCCATTAAAGCCTCGGGGGCGAGGTATATCTGCTTTACCACTCGTCACCACGAAGGCTTCTCAATGTTCAAAACCAAATACTCTCCCTACAACATCGTGGACGCGACGCCTTTCAAACGGGATATTCTGAAAGAACTCGCTGACGAGTGCCACAAGCAGGGAATAAGACTCCACCTATACTATTCGCACATCGACTGGTACCGAGAAGATGCACCGCAGGGGCGTACTGGTCGTGGCACGGGGCGGCCAAATTCTGAGGGCAACTGGCCCAGCTACTACGCCTTCATGAACAACCAACTCACCGAGTTGCTTACGAACTACGGAAAAATCGGCGCGATATGGTTCGACGGATGGTGGGATCAGGAGAATAATCCTTCGTTCAACTGGCAACTGCCCGAACAGTACGCGCTCATTCACCGTTTGCAGCCCGCCTGCCTTGTGGGTAACAATCATCACCAGACGCCCTTTGCCGGCGAGGATTTCCAGATGTTTGAGCGCGACCTTCCTGGCGAAAACAAGGCTGGATTGTCGGGACAAAGCATAAGCCGCCTTCCCCTCGAAACGTGCGAGACGATGAACGGCATGTGGGGCTACAAGATAACCGACCAAAACTATAAGTCCGCACGAACGCTCATCCACTACCTGGTGAGTGCGGCTGGGAAGAATGCCAATCTCCTCCTCAACATCGGACCGCAGCCCAACGGCGAATTACCCGCAACGGCGTTAGCGCGCCTTCGGGAGATAGGGGAGTGGATGAATACCTACGGCGAGACGATACACGGCACGCGAGGCGGTATTGTTCCCCCTCAGACATGGGGCGTAACTACACAAAAGGGCAAACGACTCTTTGTGCATCTGCTCACGCTGAATGACAATAAGTTTTACCTTCCCGTGCCTCTCAACAAAGTGAAAGTCGCTGTGGACTACGTATCTCGCAACAAGGTGAACTTTCGTAAATCTGGCTCTGGCATTGAGGTACAGCTCGACACCGTGCCAACTTCAACGGACTACGTGATTGAGGTGACGTTGAAATAGCGGTGTAATTGTTGGTAACTCTTAATTTGCACGAAATAAGGGCAAAGACTTTGCCCCACTTTTGCTTTGCATTACCTTTGCCTTGTAAAAGGTGCGCTTTTGCCGCATAGTTTAGCGTTTCAAGCACGTGTTGCGCGGCGTATCTTTCCCACAAAAAACTACATAAAGATGACTTCAACAAATAAGGATGAAAGCAAAAGGCTTGGCAAGTTTGGCAAGATAGTCCGCACCGTATGCAGCCCCTTTGTCAAGACGTGGAGATGGTATAAAGGCCAGTACAAGGGACGGGCTTGGTGGTACAAGCTCATCACGACCGTGTGGTCGTTCTTTGCTTTCGTCATCGTTTACGGGCTTGCCGTGTATTTCAACTTCTTCTGGCTCTTCGGCAAGTCTCCTTCCATCAGCGAAATCGTTCACCCCAAGACCGTAGCGGCTTCTGAGATTTACAGTGCCGACGGCGTGTTGCTGGGCAAGTATTTCAACGAGAACCGCTCGCCCGTTCCCTACGATTCTATCAGTCCCGCTTTCTTCGAGGCTCTCGTCGCTACGGAGGACGAACGCTTCTTTCAGCACCACGGCATAGACTACAAAGGTATGTTCTCTGCTGCCAAGGACGCTGCGCTGGGTCACGCCCGCGGTGCATCGACCATTACGCAGCAGCTTGTCAAGAACATGTTCCGTGTACGTACGCAGTATTCCACGGGACTTCTCGGTAAAGTCCCCGGTCTGCGTATCGTTATCATGAAGAGCAAGGAGATAATCATTGCCCGACTCATTGAACTCCTTTGCGACAAAAAGGAAATCCTTGAAAAGTATGCCAACACCGTAGACTTCGGTTCGAACGCTTTCGGCATAAAGACAGCTGCGCGCACTTACTTCAACAAAACTCCAGCCGAACTCGATCCTGAGGAGGCTGCCGTTTTGGTAGGTTTGCTCAAAGCTACTTCGGCCTACAATCCGCGTATCAATCCCGAAAACTCGCTGAAACGTCGTAACACCGTGCTCAGCAAGATGTATTCGCACCGCGATATGCTCAAGGAGCGCTTTGGCGACGTGTATGTGGCTGACGAGGCAACGCTCGAACGTTTGCAGCAGACGCCTATCAAGCTGAACTTTACGGTGGAGAACGCCTACGATGGCAAGGCTCTCTATTTCCGCGAGGCGCTCAAAGACTACATGGAGGAGAAGTTCCCCGACTTGGACGTTTATTCGGACGGCTTGAAGATATACACTACCCTCAACTCGCAAATGCAGCAATATGCCGAGGAGGCCGTGCATAGCCAGATGAAGAACGTGCAGCGAAACTTCGATGCGCATTGGCGTGGTGTGGGCGATCCTTGGCGTGATGAAAAGGGTAATATCATTCCGGGCTTTATTGAGGACAAGATAAAGAAGACTGACACCTATAAGATGTTGCAGGCTCGTTTCCCACAGAACGAGGACTCCATAAACTACTACCTCAACAAGCCGCACGACGTTCAGCTGTTTAGCTACGACGGTCCTGTGCACAAGACGATGTCGAGCATCGACTCGTTGAAGTACATGGTTAAGTTCATGCACACCGGTTTTGTGGCAATGGAGCCTGAGACGGGATATGTGCGTGCTTACGTGGGTGACATCGACTTCAAGACGTGGCAGTATGACAAGGTGCAGTCCATGCGCCAGCCGGGTTCTACGTTCAAGCTCTTTGTCTACGCCACGGCGATGAAGCAGGGCATGACCCCGTCCGACACCGAGAAGGACGAGTACATCCGTATGCGCGTCTACGACAAGGCAAAGAAAGACAGTGCCTACTGGCAGCCCCATAATGCAAACGGCCGTTTCTCGAATGCAGACATCCCGCTCCGTTCCGCCTTTGCGCAGAGTATCAACACCGTAGCGGTGAAGCTCGGTCAGCGGGTAGGCATCCCCAACGTCATCCAGACGGCGCACGACATGGGCATCAAGTCGCCGCTCGACGACATTCCCTCGTTGCCTCTTGGTGCAAACGACGTTAATCTCTTCGAACTTGTCAATGCTTACGGTACAGTGGCCGACAATGGTCTTCATGTTGATCCTGTGATGGTGACAAAGATTACCGACAGCGAGGGCAACGTGATTTTTGAGGCAAAGAAGGACGACGGCACCAGAGTGCTCCCGCAGACTGCCGCTTTCTACATGCAGAAACTTCTTGAAGCTGGTGTTTACGATGCGGGCGGTACGTCGCAGACGCTCGGCGCGATGATGTACCTCGGTCCTTATGCCAAGGCTATGGACATGGGCGGTAAGACGGGTACGTCGAACAACCACTCCGATGCTTGGTTCGTGGCCGTCACTCCCAGTCTTGTGGCTGGTGCATGGGTAGGCGGCGAATACCGCAGCATCCACTTCCGCACGGGTGCTCTGGGGCAGGGTAGCCGAACGGCTCTCCCCATCGTGGCCTCGTTCCTGCGCAAGGTGATGGACAATCCTTCGCTCCGTGGTGTCTACCAGCGCAAGTACGGCATGCCGCCGTCGGATGTAGAACCTTCTACCTATCAGGCTACTTACAATCCGCCCGCCAACAAGCCCGACTCTCTTGCGAACGACAGTCTGAGCGAGAACGGCGAATTTGACGAGAACGATCTCATGGGCGGCATGGGCAATGAAGAGTCAAGGGCTGAGAACGAGGGTGAACAACCTGCTTCGCATAGTGAGCAGTCGTCTACGTCTGCGCGCAAAGATGAGAACGCTCACAAGGCGCAGCCCAATTCTAAGTCTAGCGGTAACTCTGGTAGCAACCAAACGAACTCCTCTTCGGCGAAGACAAAGGATCCAGAGAGTCTCTTTAATTGATGAATAGCGCAAGGGTATGTTCTTAATCGTCTGATTTTAAGAGCATACCCTTTCGTTGCTTTAAGCAATACATGCAAAGAACCTAAAACGAAAAGCCATGAAAAAACTCTTAGCTGCATTCTTTCTGTGCGTTATGTCGCTCCCACTCAGCGCACAGATACTTTCCATTTATGGCGGAAAGGACAACGAAGTGTTCCTCGGCTACTTGAACGCGTCTAAGTACGACAGCAAATCCATTTGGAACGAAAGCGGAACGTACGGGAACAAGTATAGCAGCAAGTCCATCTGGAATACTAGCTGCCCTTATGGCAACAAATACAGTCAGTATTCGCCCTGGAACAGCAGTGCAAGCAATCCTCCAATACTTCGTGACAAAAACGGTGTGTCTTACGGATATTTGACTGTGAATAAGTATAAGACCAAACGAGCTACAAACTATACCGCTATCAAGATTTGCGATAACTACGAGGCGATAATCGCCAATGTCGGGACTTGGTACGACCAGAATATGAAGTAACTGTATGTACTCAGTTCCTCAACGCATGCTAATCCATCGAAAAGCGGCAGCCTCTCCAATGCAAGCCTTTCCCAATCATAGACTTCATATTTCGGAGGTGCCAAAAAAAAGGGCTTTTCTGCACTCTATTCGATTTTACATATTAACTTTGCCACGTTTATAAGCCGAATAATGCTATTTCGGTTTTGCAAAAACGCTGAAAATCAACAATCATTTATAAAATCAACAAACAATTAATCCTTTACAACAATGGCAACTACAACTGCTAGTGCACCTAAAAGTGCACCCAAAAAACAATCAAAGGGCTTTACCGGCATCAAGTCTGGTTTTGCTGTAATCATCGTTTGTGCTGTCATCGCCGTATGTCTCTACCTCTTCGGCGCAGGCCACCTTTCAAACTTTAAGGGCACTGAGGGCGACACCGCAATGTTCTCTTGCTTCTCTGAAAACACTTACGAGCCTGCTGGTATCATCGGTACGGTGTACAAGGGCGGTTTCGTGGTGCCTGTTATCTGGACGCTCTTCGTTACTGTCGTAGCTCTCGCTATCGAGCGTTTCTTCGCTATTCGCAACGCTTATGGTCGTTCAAGCCTCACAAAGTTCGTTGCTGACATCAAGGTTGCCCTCAAGGCTAACGACCTCGAAAAGGCTCAGAAGCTTTGCGACGCACAGCGTGGTTCTGTAGCTAACGTGGTTGGCGCAACTCTTCGCAAGTACAAGGAAATGGAAGAGAACACTGTTCTCACTAAGGAGCAGAAGGTGCTTTCAATCCAGAAGGAACTCGAAGAAGCTACCGCTCTCGAAATGCCTATGATGCAGGAGAACCTTCCTATCATCGGTACCATCGTAACGCTCGGTACTCTTATGGGTCTGTTCGGTACTGTGTTGGGTATGATCAAGTCGTTCTCAGCAATGGGTTCCGGCGAAGGCGGCGCTGACTCTTCCGCTCTGTCAGTAGGTATCTCCGAGGCACTTGTGAACACCGCTTCTGGTATCGCAACTGGTGCACTCGCCGTTATCACTTACAACTACTACACGAACAAAATCGACCGTTTGACTTTCAGCCTCGACGAGGTAGGTTTCACTATCGTAGAAACATTCTCTGCAACTCACTAATCAACCATAAATAAGGTACAATAAGAAATGGGACGATTTAAAATCAAAAAACAAGACACGTTCATAGACATGACGCCTATGAGCGATGTCATGGTCCTGCTGCTTACCTTCTTTATGTTGACTGCAACTTTCGTCAAGGAAGAACCCATCAAGGTGGTTACGCCGGGTTCAATCTCAGAAATCAAAATTCCTTCGAACAACCTGCTTACCATCTTCGTTGAGAAGAACGGCAAGGTGTTCATGACAATGGACTCGCCCGAGAGCCTGACTAAGCTCGCCGACCAGATGAAGGCCGACGGCAAGCTCGACCTCAATGCACAGGAGACGAAGGAATTTGCACAGGCTCCCACGTTCGGTACGCCCCTTAACACCATCCACGGATGGCTTGCCAGCGGCGACAACAAGAACGAGCTCCTCACCAAGAGCAAAGAAGCCGGCATTCCTTGCGACAGCGTGAACAATGAGCTGAAGATTTGGGTCGAAGCAGCACGTACAGCGTGCGGCGAAAATATGGGACTCGCCATCAAGGCCGATAAGTCCACTTCCTACGCCGTAATTAAAAGAGTTATGGATTCTCTGCGCGAAATCAAGGAAAATCGTTACAATCTGATTACCTCCCTTAAAGGCGTAGAAGAGTAAAAATTTGAACGTTATGGCAAAATTAGGAGGAAGTAAACAAAAGAAAATGAACTCGCGCGTGGACTTCACGCCGATGGTGGACATGATCATGTTGCTTGTGACATTCTTCATGCTCTGTACAACTCTTCTCAAGCCCCAGACAATGGAAATCTCCATGCCTTCGGACAAGGAGGACTTGAAAGAGGACAACCAGAGCCAGATTGCCGCTTCAAAGGCCATCACCATCCTCATCGACGAGAACAACACGCTCTACTACTTCAAAGGTAAACCCTCAGGTGGTACCGATATCCCCAACGAGGGTAAACTCTTTGAAACTACCTACGGAAAGAACGGCCTGCGTAAGGTACTCCTCGAGAGTAACCCCCAAGCTGTGAAGGCGGTGGCAGCATTGAAGGCAAAGTATGCCAAGATGGTCACCTCCAACGTAGAGCAGGAGAAGAAGAATAAGGCTCAGTACAAGCAGGATCTCAACAAGATTAAGAACGCCGACTATACGCCGAGCGTGATTATCAAGGCTTCAGACAAAGCAACGTACGACAACCTTATCCAGGTGCTCGACGAAATGCAGATTTGCAGCGTCGGACGCTATGTGATTGACAAGTTTGCTGACGGTGACAGGGCGAAGATCGACGACCTGAAAAACGGCACAGCGCAGTAATAACAATAAGTGAAGTATCAACGTAATTATGTCTAAAATTGATTTAGCGTCGCAACAATGGTGCGACTTGGTATTCGAAGGACGTAACAAAGAGTACGGAGCTTATCGCGCACGCGCCAACAAAGGCAAATTCCAACTTCGTGCAATCATCATAGTTCTCATACTCATCGCAGCTGTTACGGCACTTCTCCTCGCTAAGTCGGCTGTGGAGAACGCCTTGGCAAAGAACCGCGACATGGACTCTGACCAGATTACTGAACTTCAAGAGCTCAAAAAAGACGAGCCCAAGAAGGAAGAGCCCAAGAAGAAGGAACCCGAACTCGAATACGAGAAGCCCGTTGAGAAAGTCAACGTGAAGTCGTCTATCCAGTTCACCGTTCCTAAGATTGTCGACGATGACAAGGTGGATCACTCCAAGGAGTTGAAGACCCAGGACGAAGTGACGAAGAATAAGTTCGCCATCGCAGCCCAGGACTACACCAACCCCAACGGCGACAACAGCGGTATCAACATCGATGACCTGAAGGAGAACCAGCGTGCCGGCGGTACGACTGTTCCTCCCAAGGAACCCGAAGTGGTTGATAATGCCATCGTGGAAGTTCCCGCCACTTACCCCGGCGGCGAGGCTGCCCTGCTTGCCTTCGTAAGCAAGAACCTCGTTTACCCTGCCATCGCGCAGGAACAGGAACTCCAGGGTACGGTAGTCCTCCGCTTCAAGGTCGACACCGATGGTTCTGTCAGCACAGTGAAAGTCGAGAAGTCACTCTCTCGCGAGTGCGACAAGGCCGCAGCCGACGTGGTGAAGAAGCTCCACCGCTTCGTTCCTGCTAAGCAGCAGGGTCACCCCGTTCCCGTATGGTTCCGTCTCCCCATTCGTTTCCGCATCCAGTAATTGCCCTTCGGGACAATTCGGCTGATGCTTAACAAAAGCATATTTAAGAAGAGTTGCCAGCAGCGTAAGTTTGCTGGCGACTCTTTTTCATTGCCCTCTGGTCGTGTGGAGTTCCATGCGGCCGTTTTTTGTTGCCTTGTAATAGCGCTTTTCCCCGTGCCGCTTGTTCCTTCCTGCGGGGTAGTGGATAAATACTTGACAAGCAGCATATTGAATACTTGGCAAGTGGTAACGTGAATACTTG
>CAVKGN010000030.1:13682-21081 GCA_963655595.1 uncultured Oscillospiraceae bacterium | reverse complement strand
GTAAGAATAGAGCGAAGTTTGTAGTGATCGGGCAGGGTATCACCCCCACCCGACCTGTGTGGCGGAGAGTTACGGCTTAACCGTAATCACCTTGATGTCGTAGACGCCGGGGGTACCGGTGGTTTTCTGCGTGTAGAGAGCACTTTTAGCCTTATAAGTGAGGAAACTTGCTTCGTCTATACCAGATGCGGTGTAGTATACGCCGCTGGTTGTTTTGAAGTAGTAAGTAGTGATATCGGAATAAGTGGCATCGGTAGCTACTTGATCGTAAGTCGGGGCTACATACTTCGTGTTAGTGTAAACATAAGCGTAGTACTTAGCTGTTGCGCCTGCTGTCACCGTCGGGGTAAACTTCACGGCATTGATTGTGAGGCTTGTACCGTCGCTGAGGGGGATGGTGGTCACTTGGGTAGCTGCGGGGCTTACGGCGTTCATTGTGAGACCGGTGAGCTTTGCGCCATTGAGCTGAGCGTAAACCTCGCCCTCGGTGGCTGCTACGCTGAGTTCGTATACCTGAGCATTTTCGTTTGCATCACCAATTGCCTTAGGCGTGATAACCTCGTGCGTGCCCGTCGTGCTCTGGTTAACCACGTAGATATCTTCGCCGCTCTTGTACTCGCCGTTTGCGGTCACCTGGCTGCCATTTGCGTAGGTGGTTACGCTGTTGGTGGTGAGGCCGCTTACGGTCTCCTGGTTGCCCGTGGCGGCATCTACTACCACGGCGTCGAAGGTGATGGGGTGCAAGCCCTCGGGGTCAGAAGAAGTACCTGAATCGTCGCCTGTGGTGCCGTTCGTCTTGTCGGAAATCTTGAAGAGATAGGTGTAGGCAAAGTTGGGCTTCCACTTCAAGTACTCTGCCGGCACTACTACTCGGGCGTTCTTCACCGTGATCTTCTCGTTCGAGCCATCGGTGGAGGTCAGCGTGTAGTCGCAACGGATGAGCATGGGGTTGGCGCAAGCCTCGTTGGGATAAACGGTGGTGTAATTGCCGTTAGTATCCCAAGTGGGAGAAGTTGAACTTGTGCCAAGTTCCGTACCGACTACGCCACCACCCAGCGTGAGGGTGTTCTCGTACGTACAAGTGGTGTTCGCCACGGTGGGCTGGTTCTGCACGGTGCCAGAAGTCTGGTAGGTTACAGTGAGTTCATTGTTTGTATTAGTTCCAGGGTCCTGTGCAACGTGATACGAGGCTGCCTTGAACTCGTTCTCGCTGTTATGGCTCATTGAGGCGAAATCGGCCACAGGGGTTATAGCTGCATCACCGTAGTAGAATTTATCGATCTTCACGCTATAACCAGGCACAGTCTCGTAGAAACCTACGCGGACACGTGTACCGAAGTTGCGGAAGGTCAGCACTACGGGACTGCCATAGTTTTTCTTGTCCACCTCTACGCGGTCAGAATAGAAGACATTTTCGAGGTTGGCATCCTTTTTCAGGCTTACCTTGTAGCCCTTGTTGTACTTACTCGGGGCACTACCAGCATCGGCAGTCAACTTTGTTACGGATATGCGATTATTGGCTAATTCCTCCTTAGCAGCAAAGGCGGTAAACGTATAGCCGTTGGCTGCACTATAGTCCCAATACTTCACCGTCTGCTTTTGGTTATCGCCGAGCGAGGGAGCAACTGTAGACCCATAAGGCGTCAGACCATTGTACTCCCAGTTGTGCGTGTTTGTCTCTGTTGTGTTGGCAGAGTTTGCAGTGTATTGCACTCTGTAGTTTTGGAAAACGACGGCGTCGTTAGTGGCAGCGCCATTCTCTGCCTGGGTGTGCTTCGTACCGTACACCACGAACTCTTTGCCGAGTTTTTCGGCTGCTGCCTCACCAGACAGAGTGCCGCGCGTCTGGTTGGGCACGTTGAAACCGAAGCCGATGGTGGAGCTGGCTCCCCCTGCGTTGACGTTCGCTCCGGGCGTTAAGTCGTCGCTTGCGCAGCCGGCAAACATCAGGGCTGCCGCTGCGATAAAGAGTGTTGACTTCTTCATAACAATAAAGATGAATGTGTTTGTATTTTGTTGTTTTTCTCTCTGTTCCTGATGTGTTTCAGGTATATGACTTAGGTCGTTGTTTGTCTTTCTGTTGGGGTGCCATGCCGTCGGTTACATTTCGAACTCGTGCGTGCCGCCGTCCTCGAAGTCGCGAACCACGGCGTCGAAACCCGAACCGCCAGGGCGTTTAGGTATGGTGATAGTGTCGGCATCCAGTTCCACGGTGAGTACGCCTCCCTTGTAGCGGCGGCGCACCTGGTCGGTCACGTCGAACACCAGGGTGGAGTCGTTGCCGTTGTTGAACTGCATATTCACGTCCATGTAGTGGCGCATGCCGTCGTTTACCGTTGCATTGGCGCGTCCGGCGTTGACGTTGCACATGCCAAAGGTGGTGAGACGGCCGCCGGCTATGTCGACGCTCTCGCCGTTCATGTTGCAGCCCGTCTTGAAGCGCACGTAATAGTGCACGGTGATGGGGTCGCTACCCGTCACGCCGGTGTTGATGTTCACACTCCGCGCCATGCCTGAAAGGTTGGCGTTGCCGTCCACACCCGTTATCTTGCCGTTGTTGTGGTGTATGATCACCTGCGTAAGGTATATATACGTAACGGGATAGAGCGTCATGTTGAGTTTCTTCACCCACACGTTGCGGTCGGCGTCGAACACGAAGCCTTCGAGCGAACGGTTGATGTCCTCCGCCTGTGTATAGGCGCTGAACAGTTCCTCGGGCTGGTAGAAGGAGCGCGTGTAGCGCGGGGCCTGGTAGCGGGCGGCGTTCATGGTCTGCCCGGTGTAGGCGGTCACGTAGTCGAGGGTGGTCTGCTCGTCCAGGCGGATGCTCTGCACGCCATCGGAGGTGGTGATGTTGTTCCATGCGAGCAAGTCCCAAAAGCCCCAGTCGAACGGGGCGGAATAGGTGTAGCCGTTGATGGCGTCGGGCAGCACGCTGGTGTGCGAGGCGTAGGGCACATCGCCCGTGAAGTAGCGGCGTATCTGGAAGGCCTCGGGCTTGGTGTACCCTATCTCGCCAAAGAGGGCACGGTCCTTGTCGTCCCAACCATAGAACCACTCGCTGCGCCAGTCGTATTTGCCTTCGGCGTCAACGGTGTAGTCCCAATATACGTCGAGCTGGAGTTCCACGATGGGGAAGTCCGTCACCACGGCGCCTTTGTCGTTGTAGTCGAGGTGCAGGTCGGGCCTGCGCTCGCACCCGGCGAACGCTACCACTGCGGCGGTGAGCAGCATTGCGATATGTGTCCTTATCATGCCTTTCATTTTGCTGCCTCCCAACTTTTGAAGCTTATGCCCTTCTTCGCACGGCGGCGATAGAGCAAGTCGTAACTCAACGTAATGCCCACACGCGTGGGGCCAAACCACGTAAGGCGGTGGCGGCGCCTGTGGAAGTAGTTGCCGTAGTTGTTCCACTTATAATAGTAGAGGTCGTCGTGCTTGTCGGGGAACATAACGCTCTCGTACTGATAGGGGTCGTACTTGGTGTAGAACACGCCCAGCTGTGCGCCAAACTCCAAGCGCCAATGCTGCTGGCGACCCAGGGGCAACACGTAGCCCACGCCGAGACCGCCACCCAGGCCCTCGCCTTCCCAGCCTCGTTTGGCATCGAAGCAGATGCTATAGAGGCCCATGTGGGCGTATGCCTGCGCATACCAGCCGCGGAAAGCTGCCCCGTTGCCGTAGCCCACCTTGTCCACGTCGCCACTGCGGAAGTAGTAGCGCGCCTCGAGCTGGTAGTTGCGCACCTGGAAGTACTTGTGCTTGCCGTAGTTCTGCCACCAGGGGCAGTCGAACGAGGCGCCGTAGGTAAAGTGGCCATGAAGGGGATAGTATTCAATGGCCACGTTGGGGATGGGGCAGAAACGGTTGTAGCCAAAGGGCATATAGGCAAAGTCGTAGAGCAGATTGGTCTTAACCGAAAGGAGTTCGCGCCGCGGGATTCGGGCCGTTTCCGCCGTGGGCATCACAAAGGCCGAGGGCAGAGGCGGCACGTCCATACGCAAGGCAAACTCCTCAGGTGTGCACGGTTCGAGGGGCTGGGGCTTTATCGGCTGCAGCGGCATGCGCTTGCGGAACACCAGCACAATGCGGGCGGCGCGCATCTCGGGGAAGTAGTCCCGCAACAGTCTGCGCCACAGCCGCTTGCCGTCCATCGCCATGAGCTGCCGTTTGAGCTCGCGCTGGTTGGTGTCGATGTATTTGTTCACCACGGCTGCCACGCGGTCATAGTCCTTGTCGGCGCGCTCCTTCATGAGCAGGAGCAGGTAGACGTAGTCCTCCGGCACTTCATTCACTTCCAGGCAGCTGTCGATGGGGGGCTGCACGTTTTCGCGGATGAGCTGGAGCAAGGCCTTGCGGCGCAGGTGGCTCAGCGTTTGGTTCCACTCGTACGGGCCCTCAGGCGAAGCCGCACCGCGCATAAGCACGGACTGCAGGATGTAGTCGTCGTTGTCGAAATAGGGAAGAATCTCGTCCAGCAATTCGTGGCGGAACGCTGAACTTTGGGGAATGTTATACTTGTTGACGGGGAAAACGACCTTGCGCGAAATCTTATAAAAAACGGAATCGGTCATCTCCACCTCGCGCGCACTGTCGTTGAGTACTACCACGTAGGAGTACACTTCGGCTGGTGATGTGGCGTAGACTTTGCCAACGGCCAGCAGCAACGTTATGAGTATGCTTAACAGGCGCTTCATAGGTAAATGATTTCTCTAAGTTTGTGTTTTCAATCTCTATTCGTGTGTAAAATTACCCCCCCCTATAAGAAATAAGCAAACATTCTGCGAAAAAATTTATCAAATAAGGAATATTTAAGGTATTTGTGGTAACATTTAGCTACTCAACATATCAATTTTACCCATTGAACGAACGCAAAAACAGCAACAATTCCTCCCCTCCCACCCCACAAACTCCCTCCCCACAACGCCCCACCCCATCGCCGTTCATCATACGACAGACACACGTCAACCGTACGACAGACACACGTCCGTCGTACGATTTCCACACGTCACTCGTACGACAGCCACCAACTTCCCGTCCATCCCCTCGGCACTCCCCGCCGCATCTTCGAACACCGCCCGCAAGTCCTCACGCTCTGCCCGTCGCAAAACGTTGCGCTGCTGGTCGCAAAACGTTGCGCCCCCGTCGCAATTTTTTTGCGCCCATAAGCCCGAAAAAACAGTCCGCCGTGGAAAATCGTTTCCATCCGAGGGAAAAAGATTTCCACGGCGGAGGATTCTGATTGGCGCAGGGGGGATGTTAGGGGGCCGTCGGAGAATCTTAAATTCCCGTGCCACGAGAGCCGTAAACTGTTTTATAATTACATTTGTAAAATCTTTATGCAAACAAGAAAGCCCTTACTCATGACAGAAGAAAGGAAACCGTACGAAATACCACTCTTGCCGCTACCGTTCGACGTGGAGACAAAGAGCGTGATGAAGCAGCTCGTCAGCGCAAACCGCCAACTTGCCGAGCTGAGGGGCGTTGCCCAAACCATCCCCAACGAGAGCATCCTTATAAGTACGCTCACGCTGCAAGAGGCCCGGGAGAGTTCGCTCGTGGAGAACATCGTCACTACGCAGGACGACCTGTACCGAGCCGACGCAAACTCAACTTTGGCAGCCATGGGTGCCTCGGAAAAGGAGGTACTCGACTATCGTGCGGCTATCCTCCACGGCTTTGACCTCGTTAGGCGGAACCACCTGCTCACCTGCAACATCATTAAGCAGGTGCAGCAAAAGCTCGAACACAACCAGGCGGGATTTCGCACGCAGCCCGGAACCATGCTCCGCAGAGGCGACGGGGAGGTGGTGTACACTCCGCCACAGGACGGTCAGGACGTCAAGCGGTATATGCAGAACCTCGAGACCTTTATCAACGATGAGACTCTAACCGACCTTGACCCGCTGGTAAAAATGGCCATTGCGCATCACCAATTCGAGAGCATACACCCATTCTACGACGGCAACGGACGCACCGGGCGCATCATCAACATACTGATGCTCGTAACGAACGACTTGCTCGACCTACCCATCCTCTACCTGAGCAGATACATCACCCGAAACAAGGCAGAGTATTACCGCCTGATCCAAGCCATTAGGGACAAGGGAACACAAAACCAGGCAGAGTGGGAGGCGTGGATAATCTTTATGCTACAAGGCGTGGAACAAACGGCAACGGAGACTACCGAACTCGTTAAGGGCATTTCCCTGCTCATGAAGCAGTTCAAAGCCAAACTGCGCCCCGAATTTGGCAAGCTGTACAACCACGGAATTTTGAACAATCTCTTCTACCACCCATACACGAAGATAGAATTCGTGCAGAAAAACATGATGATTTCAAGGCAAACGGCAAGCCGCTACCTTGACCGAATTGTAAAGCTCGGGCTAATAAGCAAAACGCGAATAGGAAAGGAGAACTACTACGTCAACACGGCTCTCGTTGACCTATTCGTCAACTACGGGCACGCCCCCAACGGCCACATCCAACCGAACATAAGCGAGGTAACGTGTTAAGCAAACGGCGTTTTGTGTAACACGTTCGGGATAACGTGTTACATGATTGGCCATTTCGTTAACACGTTCGGCAAGACGTGTTACACAAATGGCCATTTCGTTAACACGTTCTGCTTGTCATGTTAAGCAAAAGGGCATTTGCTTAACACGTTCTGCCCTTTTGAGAGATAAACGTGAGTCTAAGGGGGAGGCGGAGGGGAATTTCCTCCGTTAGACAATGCTCGTGCCTGGCACACAAAGAAAAAGAGCGAAAGTCCGTAAACTTTCGCTCCTGTTGGGGTGCTTAGTGGGATTCGAACCCACGACATTCAGAACCACAATCTGACGCTCTAACCAACTGAACTATAAGCACCATCTTGGTTGCTTCCGTAAAAGCAGTGCAAAGATACGGATATTTTTATTCCCAGCAAGCCCTGCGACGTGTTTTTTGGCAAAAACCGCTTCTTTGGGCGGCTTTTGTGGCACGGCGTGCGCTCTTAGCCGGCGTAAATGGCAAAAATGGTGGGCTTTTTGTGAAGGTCGGGCAATGTCGTTTGCTTCCACTCCTTGACGGTGAGCGAACGCACGTATTCGTCGGGGGTGGTTAGCGATGAGGCAATGCACAGACGGGTACGGGGGCTGCACGTGCTGAGTATGTCGGCCAGGAGTTTGTGGTTGCGGTAGGGCGTTTCGATGAAGAGCTGCGTTTGCTTCTCCTGCGAGGAGCGACTCTCTAACTGTTTGAGACGCTTTGCGCGGTCGGCAGGACTTATGGGGAGGTAGCCGTGGAAAGCGAAGCTCTGACCGTTGAAGCCTGATGCCATCACTGCAAGGAGGATGGACGACGGTCCGACGAGCGGCACCACGGAGAGGCCCTCGCGCTGGGCGATGGCCACCACGTCGGC
>CAVKGN010000030.1:7096-13438 GCA_963655595.1 uncultured Oscillospiraceae bacterium | reverse complement strand
ACTTGTTCGACGGGGGTGTCGCCAAGCGTCACGGGGATTAGATAGAGTGAGGCCACGGGATGGGATTTGGAAGGTTTGGGACGCGGCAAAGAAATTGGGAGTATGCCCTTCTTTACCAAAGGAAAAAGCCACAGGGACAACGGGGACAACAAGTGCTTGCCGATGAACGGGGAAGCAAGTTGCCAGCCATTGTTCCTGTGGCGGGAGGGGATGTGCCGAACGGAGCCGGCACGGGGGATTAGTCAGCGATGAGATCTTCGCCCGTCATGTCGGCCGGCTTCTCCAAGCCCATGATGTGGAGGATGGAGGGAGCAACGTCGGCCAATACGCCGTCCTTCACCTTGGCGTTCTTGTTCTCCGTCACGTAGATGAAAGGTACGGGGTTGAGCGAGTGAGCCGTGTTGGGCGTGCCGTCGGGGTTGACCGCGTTGTCAGCATTGCCGTGGTCGGCGATGATAACCGTTTCGTAGCCCGTCTCATTGGCAGCGGTTACAACGTCCTTCACGCAAGCATCGACAGCCACAACAGCCTTTTCGATAGCCTCGTAAACGCCCGTGTGACCCACCATGTCGCCGTTGGCAAAGTTCACCACGATAAAGTCGTACTTGTTCTCCTTGATGGCTGCTACCAGTTTGTCCTTCACCTCGTAGGCAGACATCTCAGGCTGCAAGTCGTAGGTTGCCACCTTGGGCGAAGCCACGAGGATGCGGTCCTCGCCTTCGTAGGGAGTTTCGCGGCCGCCATTGAAGAAGAAGGTAACGTGCGCATACTTCTCAGTCTCAGCCGTGTGGAGCTGTTTGAGACCCTTGGAAGAGAGGTACTCGCCGAGCGTATTCTGCACGTTTTCCTTGGGATAGAGGATATGCACGCCCTTGAACGAAGCGTCGTAGGGAGTCATGCAGTAGTATTGCAGACCGGGGATGGTGTGCATTCCCTCCTCGGGCATGTCCTGCTGAGTAAGTACCACAGTGAGTTCCTTGGCGCGGTCGTTGCGATAGTTGAAGAAGATGACAACGTCGCCTTCCTTGATGCGGCCGTCCACAGTGGCGTTTACGAGCGGTTCCATGAACTCGTCGGTGTTCTTGTGGTCCTCAGAGTCGGTGTCGTAGCAGCTCTGTACGCCTTCAACCATGTCGGTTACCTGGCGACCCTTGCCCTCAACGAGCAGATCGTAGGCCACCTTGACGCGGTTCCAACGCTTGTCGCGGTCCATTGCGTAGAAACGACCGATGATGCTGGCGATGTGTGCGCCGTTGGCGGTGCAAACGTCCTGAAGCTGTGCCACAAAGCCCTTGCCGCTCTTGGGGTCGGTGTCGCGACCGTCCATGAAGCAGTGCACATAGGTGTTGTCAGCCACGCCGTACTCCTTAGCAATCTCTACCAACTTGAAGAGGTGCGAGAGCGAGGAGTGAACACCGCCCGTAGAGGTGAGGCCCATGAGGTGGAGGCCCTTACCGTTCTTCTTGGCATATTCGTAAGCCGAAACAATCTCGGGATTTTGGAGGATAGAACCGTCGGCACAGGCGCGGTTGATCTTCACGAGGTCCTGATACACGATGCGGCCAGCGCCGATATTGAGGTGGCCCACTTCGGAGTTGCCCATCTGTCCGTCGGGCAGACCTACGTTTTCGCCGCAGGTGAGCAACTGAGAGTGAGGATAAGTAGCGTTGAGGTGGTCCATGAAGGGGGTTGGAGCTTCGTAGATAACGTCGCTGTGGTCGTGCTTACCGATGCCCCAGCCGTCAAGGATCATAAGAAGTGCTTTCTTTGCCATGATTGTATTTGTGTTGTCGTTTTTTTTGTCGGATTAATTGTGTGTTCAAGCCCCGAAAGGCTTAGCTGCTTAGGCGAGGGCAGTTTCAACCACCTTCTTCACAGCCTCTTCGAGGTGGGTGGCGTCCTTACCGCCTGCCGTAGCGAAGTGGGGCGCGCCGCCGCCACCGCCCTTGATGAGTTTGGCAGCCTCGCGAACCAGTGCGCCGGCGTTGAGCTGGCGACTTTCCACAAGGTTTTTGCTGATCATCACCGTGAGGAGCGGTTTGCCCTCGTGCGTAGAACCGAGTACGCAGAGAGTGTCGTTGGGCAGAATGCCAGAGATTTGGAAAGCGAGATCCTTCACTGCGTCGGGAGCGATGGCTGTGGGGATGACTGCCTTCACGAGTTTGATGCCAGAGGTTTCCTCGGCGTTGTTCACGAGGCGGTCGCGGAGCGTAGCGAGCTGTTCCTTGACGTAGCCCTCCACCTGCTTTTTCAGTCCGTCGTTCTCCTCGATGGTCTTGCGAATTACGGCCGTGAGGTCCTTGGCGTTGTTGAAGAAGGATTTGAGGTTGTTGAGCAGGTCGTGCTGCGTGTAGACGCTCTCCTCAGCCACTTCGCCAGTGACGGCCTCAATACGACGCACGCCGGCAGCCACGCTGCTTTCGGAAACGATGCGGAACAAGCCGATGCGCCCCGTGCTCTTGACGTGGCAACCGCCGCAGAACTCTACGCTCTGACCGAACTGTACCACGCGCACCTTGTCGCCGTACTTCTCGCCGAAGAGGGCGATGGCACCGAGTTTCTTTGCCTCCTCCATGGGGACGTCGCGGTGGTCCTGCAAGGGGATGTCCTCGCGGATGCGACGGTTGACGATGCGTTCCACCTGGCGGAGTTCCTCGGGCGTAACCTTTTGGAAGTGGGAGAAGTCGAAGCGCAGATAGTCGGGCGTGCAGAGCGAACCCTTCTGCTCAACGTGTGTGCCGAGCACCTCGCGCAGGGCTTGGTCGAGCAAGTGGGTGGCGGAGTGGTTTGCCTCACTGCCAGCACGCAACTTCTCGTTCACCTCAGCGTGGAAAGCTGCCTCGGGGTGCTTCGGCAGAGCCTTGGTGATGTGTATGGCGAGGTTGTTCTCGCGCTTAGTATCGATGATTTCTACTTTCTCGGTATCGCTGACGAGCTGTCCCTTATCGCCTACTTGGCCACCCATCTCAGCGTAGAAAGGTGTGCGGTCGAGCACCAGTTCGTAGAAGGTTTGCTTCTTCTGCTGCACGCGGCGGTAACGGAGGATGTGGCAGTCGCTCTCAGTAGTGTCCCAGCCGAGGAAGGCGGTGTCGCCCTCGCCAAGCACCACCCAGTCGTCGGTTTCAACGGCGGCGGCGTTGCGGGCACGCTCCTTCTGCTTCTGCATTTCGGCGTTGAAGCCTTCTTCGTCAACCGTGAGACCGTTCTCGTGGCAGATGAGTTCCGTAAGGTCGAGGGGGAAGCCGTAAGTGTCGAACAGGGTGAACGCCTTTTCGCCGCTCACAGTGGTTTTGCCTTCCTGGCGCGTTTCGGCAATCACGCCTTCGAGCATATTGATACCCGTGGAGAGGGTGCGGAGGAAGCTTTCCTCCTCTTCCTGCATAACGCGGCCGATGAGCACTTGCTGGGCTTTGAGTTCGGGATAGGCACCGCCCATCTCTTCGACGAGCGTAGGAACGAGTTTGCAGAGGAAGGCCTCGCGCTGACCTAAGAAGGTATAGGCGTAGCGGACGGCGCGACGCAGGATGCGGCGGATTACGTAGCCTGCCTTGGCATTGGAGGGCAGCTGGCCGTCGGCGATGGAGAACGAGATGGCGCGGAGGTGGTCGGCGATTACACGCATGGCCACGTCAACCTTTTCGTCCTTGCCGTATTCAAAGCCAGAGAGTTCGCCAATGCGCTTGATAAGGGGCTGGAAGATGTCGGTGTCGTAGTTAGAGTTCTTTCCCTGAATGGCACGTACGAGGCGTTCGAAGCCCATACCCGTATCAATGACGTTCATGGAGAGGGGTTCGAGCGAGCCGTTTGCCTTGCGGTTGAACTGCATGAACACGATGTTCCAAATCTCAATCACCTGCGGGTCGTCCTTATTGACGAGTTCGCGCCCAGGCACCTTGGACTTTTCCTCAGGCGTACGGCTGTCGAGGTGAATTTCGGAACAGGGACCGCAAGGACCCGTGTCGCCCATTTCCCAGAAGTTGTCGTGTTTGTTTCCGTTGATGATATGGTCAGCCGGCACGTGCTTCAACCAATAGGAAGCGGCCTCGTCGTCGCGACCAAGGTTCTCCTCAGCAGAGCCTTCGAACACGGTTACGTAAAGGTCCTTGGGGTCGAGGTGAAGCACGTCGACAAGATATTCCCACGCGTAGTCGATGGCGCCTTCCTTGAAATAGTCGCCGAAGCTCCAGTTGCCGAGCATCTCAAACATGGTGTGGTGGTAAGTGTCGTGTCCCACCTCTTCAAGGTCGTTGTGCTTTCCGCTCACGCGGAGACATTTCTGCGAGTCGGCGCGGCGACGCGGTTCGGGGTCGGCCTGCCCGAGAATGATGTCCTTCCACTGGTTCATTCCCGCATTGGTGAACATCAGTGTGGGGTCGTCCTTAATAACCATTGGGGCAGAAGGCACAATGGCGTGTCCTTTCGACTCAAAGAATTGTTTGTATGAGTCGCGGATTTCGTTCGCTGTCATCATATCGTGTGTTGTTTTATTTTTTCCTTGCGCAAAATTACTGCAAACGAAAAGCAAGGCAAAGAAATGCTTTGATTTTCTTTGCCTTGCTTTTGCTCAGTGCCTAAGAACTCCGTTGGGGATTTTCGTTTAATTTTCCCCAAAAGGAATCAGAAGGCTACCAGTGATAAATATATTCGGACACATTCTCTGTGTATATGTAGCCGAAATTCTCAATATTGTAGAGCGTGGGGTGAGAACCGCTCACTGTCTTTGTAAGGAGGAAGTAGAGGTCGCGAATTGAGCCAGAGTTTAGGTCTTCCATGAAGTCTTGGAAGCCCCTCGTAAACGTGTTGGAACGATACATCTTCATGTCATAGCTCCATACACTGGCGTGACTCGTTTCATAGGGGTTCGCCGCCGTGAGCACCAGCACACCAGGGAGCCCCACGCACTGCTCGCCAAGTCCGCCGCTGTAGCAAGCCTCAACAGCCATGAATATCTTGCGGTGAGGCGTCTTCTCCAGATAGGAGCGGAACTGGTCGTAGTCAATATGCCGGGTGCCGCCAAAGTCTACGTTGCGACTTGTGGAACCGTGGCTACTCCAGAAGATGAAGATATTGTCGCTGTCGGTAGCCTCTATCACGTGGGGAAGACGTTCGCTCTTTTTGCCTTGCAGGATACGGCCGATGTCGTCGGGATCAATGCTACTCAACTTGTAGTCTATGGCACTGGCGTCGTACACGTTATTACCGTTGTCGCTTATGCGCAACATGCCTTTCTCGAACTTGTTCAGCGGGTTGTTCACCAAGTCGTCCTCGCATATAAGCACGATGTGGTCGTCGTCGAACCCGTTCTTCTTGAGCATTTGGTACATTGAGAAGACGTCGGCCTGGAAGCGGTAGTCGTCCCAACCCTTTGAGCCTGCTACTAACAGAGCCCACGTTGTATTGAGTTGGGGATAAGCGGGAATGTTTCCGGAATATTCGGTATAGTCGGACCTCGAGGCTTTCTGATCCCAGATGTTTTGGTTCGAGGAATCACTGTGACGCATCGAGGAACTGGTATACCCGATTGTGACAAAGCCCTTCCCGTTGTTCGACAATTTCCAGGTACGATAGGTACTTTCGTGAGCGTTCGTACGGTACTCGCCGTCGAACTTCCACGAACCCGACGCGCCACTCAGACACTTACTGATTTTACCCTGAGCAAGTGCACTGAAATTGGGGGCTATGTCGTCGGGCAACCAGCCGCTTGTGTTGTCCTCGCTGCCGTCGTTCTCGGCAAGTATGCTCGAAATGGCCTTGTCGATCTTTTGCCCCGTGTAGTTAGCCAACGTGGCTCCATAGGCTGTCAGCATAAGCGCATCGTAGAATTGTGCCTCGCCATTTACGAGTTCCTCTCCGAAACGCACCTTATAAGCTTGATTGAAGCCAGACTCTACATCAGCGCATAAGTCAATGCCTTGATACTCGTTTTGAACGTTTTTGGCTATTGTGTCACGGACGAAACCGCCAGTACAATAAAAATAAGGCTTCATGAGGTTGTAGCTATCGCCTTGTCCCCAAACATCCTTAAAATCTTCCTTTGCCTGAGTAAATTGCTCATCAAAAGCCACGCAAGCTTCGGGATCCGTCGGGCTGAATATGACGTCTCTACGGAACCATTTCTTCACAAAATTGTCCTTCACTATTTTCCTCAGGTCTTCGTTGGAAGTGTAGGTGTATAGACCGCTCACTTCCAATCCATATTCCTGAGCTAAGAAGGAGAACCATTCGATGTAGTCTTGGTCGGCAGCCGAAGCAACGAGTGCTATACCTTTTGTCTTTGGATATGTCTTCTGCGAAATGGCAGCAATCATTGTTTCAAGTTCAGCCAGGTAGCTCTCGGCCATG
>CAVKGN010000030.1:0-7086 GCA_963655595.1 uncultured Oscillospiraceae bacterium | reverse complement strand
GTACGTGCGCTGGAACTCTGTCTGCGTGGCACAAGGGGTGATCATAGGCTTATAACGCTCTGAGTTCTCGCACAAAATACGGGCGGCCACCACAGCCTTTTTAGAAGTCGTTGGACCGATTATCATGTCAACGGTAGTATCGGCCAACACTTCACGCACCTTCTTGGCAAGTGCAGCGTTGTCGTTCTGGATATAGAACGTTGGCTCAATCTCTATGCGGCAGTCCAGGTTAGCCTGCGCCTTGGCCAAATTCTCATTGGCCCATTCGGCTGTACGCTTCCAACGGTCTTCGAGTACTCTGTCCATGAAGACTGCCACGCGAATTTTCTTCACCTCTTGCTGGTGAGTAGCAGAAACATCATCGTCGTCAGAACACGACACAAGGCTAAACGCCCCAAGGAAGAGCATTGCCAAAAACAAGAAAATATAGCTGTTTATCTTATTTCCCATAGAATTCTTTTTCCTTTTGTACGGCTCTGTCAATATACTTATCATAGAGTATCCGCATGGTGTCAGGATTTCTGAAATATCTTTGTACCCCCCACGCAAAGAAAGACATTTGTCCAAAAGTCTTGGCGTAGTCCTTGGTCTCGACAACATCTGCCCAAGATTCATCCAGGTCGTAAGAGCGAGACTGTTCCCAGTTACGCCCTCCTTTCCACTCTTGAAGATAATGGGATAATAAAGAGTCGATTTTGATAACTACAGAAAAAGGCACGTTATCGCTTTGGTCGCCTTGATAAACATCCATACCAATGAAGAGATCACCCGTCCAGCTATTCATAACATAGTAACTCACTACGCCCTTGTTAGAGCCGCCCAACAAGGGATAAACAATATAATCCCTGGGGCTATGGTCTACCAAAAAGTTATAGGCTTGAACCGGAACGTTAAAGTAGGTCTCGCTATCTCCTAAATAATAGACAGTGTCGTTTTGGTATTCGTGACCTTCTATAACGGCTGCGTATTTGTGGCCATCAATAAATCCCGAAACAGCCTCATCGACGGTTCGATTTCCCTTCATAGCCGCCAAGACATAGGCCGACGTAAGGTGTGCTATGGTTCCAGCAAGGTAGGACACGCCGTAGCGATTAATCTGGAACGTGGTTACGCCATCAATTGTATCAGATGTTTCGTAGAGAAGGATACGCGTGCCACGCCCTGTGATATGGGGCGGTGTTTTGCGTACGAGTTCGGCAAAGGAGGGGGTGCTCAGGATAAGCACGCAGGAGTCCTTGGCTGCGTTCTCGGCGAGCCACGTGCGATAGAGCGAATCGGCATCCACGTAGTTCGACGGGTAGAGTATCTTCATAGGGGTACCCGTAGATTTCGAGAACGACATCACGCCACTCAGAGCTGCGTCGTTATAAGAATTGTCGCCAAGGGAGCCATCCTCAGGTGCAAGAAAACTGATATTGGCTCTGCCCAGCGGCTCTGGCGAATCGCTGCAAGCGAACAGAGCGCACAGTATGCACAGGACACATAGGATTGCTCCTCTCGTTTCGGCAAATCGGTTCATATATACGTGTTGGATAAGTTTCTATTGTAGATCAATGGTAATTGAGGGGCCATACGCGGCTCACTCCTGGAATTGTGTCGGCATAGAACTTCATCTGGTAAAGCTGCGAACCCGTCTTGAGCGTTTCCGTCCCGATGCGTCCATCGCAGTTCCTGAATTCCTTGCACGAGGAAGATACTCCCACATAGAAGCTTTTGCCGTTCTCGAGGCGTACAAAAGGAATCTGTATCGTGTAGAGTTTCTGCATAGACCAAGGCCACCAATAGTACCACCAATGTGTATCAATATTGTAGGCCTCACCCGTTTGCTGAACGGTGTACCAACCTGGCTGAGGGGTATTCCTGAGGTATTTCACTACGGGAATAAGTTCGTCCATATTCACCCCGTGAGTCTTGTTCAATATCTCCGTGAAGGCCTCGTCGAGATTCATGTATCTCGAACCATAAACGAGCGCATTCCACGCATCGTTACCAGCGAACTCAGCAATAGAAGACTTGCGGTAGTAAACTGTCTTCTCATAGTCGCTTATACTTGCCACCCGATATCCGTCTTGCGACATACGTACAAGCAATCCGGCGACTCCAGGCTGTGACGCTGTAACGCAAAGCCACTGAGCGTTCACTTCGTCCTTAACAATGGTGCCCACCTCATAGGGGGAATTGTAATAGGGAACGTCGCCGTTGTTGTTGTCGATGTATGCCTGAGGCACAAAGAGGAGCGTATTGGTCTTCCCCACTTGCGTCATGCTGACCGTGATGGAGGCGTATACGGGATTGCCATCGCTGAAATGAAGGGTTGTTTTGCCAAACTGACCGAAGGTACATTCGCGGTCTTTGAGGTTGGTCGCAGCGGTGTCGCCCAAGGCGATGTCCTCGTTCTGGTTGCTGCAATAGAACTTAAAGAAATCAAGTGCTTCAACGGGGTTCTTGCAGGCTATGTAGTACGTATTCTGACTCGTTTCGTCAAGCAGGATGCCGTACTTGAAAGCATAAGCAGAGTCAGCGGATGGCACCTCGGTCTTCAATTCATATAGATTATTGATTACCTGAATGGCGTACGAACTGTCTTGGAACTGCTGCATTCGTTCAGCAATTGAATCATTTCCAGACTGCGTGGTAGTCTTTTCAGCAGAATCGTCGCTACAACCAACGGCAACAGCCGCCGTCATTAGCATACATATATACAATAGCTTCTTCATAATGCGCTGTTTTGATTTTTGCGTTTAACTATATTCCCTGCTGCAAGTAGTTGTAGCTATTGGTGCGGAAGAGTCGCACGGGATAGTAGTAGTTCGAAATATCTCCGCCGGAGAGCGTTTCAAGCGTATAGTCGGGCTTGAAGGCGAGGACGGAGGCTTCGTCCACGAGGTCAATGTTGTTGCTGGTACTTACGTTCTTGAACACAATGTAGCAACACTTCCCTTGGTCTTCGCGCTGAGGGGTGCTGTAATCTTGCCCCGTAGCGGGGTTGACCGCTGCATCTCTGCCGAGGAAGTTAGCCTCAAAGCCCGACTGCTGACCAGCAAGGAGGGATTTTAGGTTTCGCCCTACATATTCGGAAAGGTTGTCCTTGTCCTCTATTCGCGGCACATACCAGCGGGTACGTTTTCCATCAACGTTTCCTTTAAGGCCGTAGACGGTACTGTTGGCTGCCAGGAATGTCGGGGCATTGGTATAGCGTATGAGGGCGAAGGAATAGTCTGAGCCTCGCCATTCTGCTGAACGGAACTTTCCCCGATAGTAATAGCCCCAAGCCATGTAGTCTCGCATATCGCTGCGAGTCCAGTAGCCGCTGCCTATCTTCACCACGGGGTAAGACGAGGAACTGTTTGAGAATTGCAGTCTGTGTTCCTTGTTGACAAACTTAACCGAAGGTATCCTTATGCCCTCGTTGTTGTCGGACAAGGTTCCGTGTATATAATATAATGTGTCGAGCTTGTCGGTCGTTTTGTAACCATCGAGCGGCTTCACGTACACGTCGCCCTTTGCAAACGAGAGGAAAGAGGGTGCGTTTTCGCCGTCGCCGGGGAAGATGCCCTGCGTGATGCGCGTGGTACCATTGACAATGGGATAGATTACCGTGATGCGCTTGTCGGAACGGATCTTCGGCACGTACTCGTTGCATATCTCGGCAATGGGTTCTTTGCTGTCCTCGCGACAAAGCACGTGGACCAAGGAGGCAGTGGAACTATTGCTGAACTCTACGTTGCCTTTAAGGGGGATGGCGTAGTTGTCCACCCCAAGGGCGTGCATGTTGTACAGTGTGTTGGCATTGGCCTTCTCCATAACCACGGAGAGAATTTCCTTCCGGAGACTTTGGTCGGCAAACAAGTCCCAGATGGGTACAAACGTGAAGTCAACCTCGCCGAGTGTTTTGCGTTTCTCACTATCGAGCAAGGCGGAATAGTTTATGCTCGACAGCCAGGCTGCCAACTTATCCGACGAAAGTTTGTTCTTCCCATTCGTTCCGAGCGACTTGATGTCGTCGATGAGGGCATTACGCGTTTCGTCCGAACCGCCAATCACCTCGTACGAGGCATCATTGCTAAACGAACTTGTGATGCTATTGATAGAGTTCTTGCTGGCGGTCGATGTGTTGCTACCCATGAAGTACTTGAACACGTTCTCCGTCGTTTCGCTAAGGTTCGCCACGGAGTCGCGATTGTAGGTAGTGAGCAGTTCAATGGAGCCGCCGAGCTTGGCAGACACGATGACGTGCGTACCGAAACGGTCCAGAAATTTACGAATGAGCTGTGTCCTCGCGGCAGGGGAGGTAGTGAGGACATTATAAAAGTAGTAGAATTCGGTAGAGAAAGGGAGCTGCTGCTTGCTTATAAGCTCGGTGTTGTGGAATACGTAATTAACAGCACCCACGTCGAGCGACGAAAGACCAACGGTACGTTTCATGCGGGCAAGGGCATAGTAGTTTTCGTTGGTCGAGTTTTTGGTAATTTCCGTAAATCGCTTCACCGTCTTGTTGTACGCAAGCAGGTCGGTCTTGCTTGTTGAACTCTCAACGAGCTTGCGCTGCATGTCCTCAAGGGAGTAGGCTGAAAAGTACTCGTAGTCCACAAAGCCTCGCACGCTCTCCTGACGGGAGACGAAGCTAGTATCTGTGTCAAGCTTCTGCAACTTCGCCAGATTAATCACGGAGTTGCGAAAGCTGTTCGTGCTCATGTATTCGTCGAAGACGGAGTAGCCGTAGCCTATATGGTAGGGCTGCGTAGGGTCGTCGTTCTCGCCGTCGTATTTCTCCTGCGTCACCGTAGCCTTACACACTGTGCCGTCCTCGGTGTTGGTAAAGACTATTTCCGCGGAACGGCTCACGCCTTGCACATTTGCCTCGGGGAGCACGTCAAACTCGCCGTCTGCACGGAGCGTGTCGGTGTCAAAGGTGAGCCAATCGGCGTCCGTAGAGAGGCGTATTGTCCCCTGCGGACGCTCTCCGCTGATTGTAGCTTCAAGCGTGTGGTAGTGAGACGCAGCGTCGAGCATAGAGCCGTCGGCCAACTCCACGCTCCACTTCACGGCGTTTCCGCCCTGCTGGTCGAGGTCGCTGTCGCTGCAAGCCCACAATGCCGCCACGCACGTCACAAGTAAGAATATGTAAGCCAGTCTTCTAATCATTATAGTCCAGCTCGTTGGGATTGTATATATAGACGTACCCGTCGGAACGTTTCATCCGTTGGGTTGCCGTGTCGTAAGTCCAGTTGGGGATGCTTGTAATAGCCTGTCCCGTGCAGTCTTTAAGGTAGAAGTTGCCACGCTCCTTCTCCACGTAATAGAGTTTTGCCGAAGTGTTGAATGTACCGTCCACGTTGAACGGCGTGTCGATCTCGGCTGCGGGGAGGGCGTGAGCTGTTGGGTAGACAATATTGCTATATGCCGTAAACGAAGGCACGCCTGCAAGGATGTAGACGTAGCCGTCGGTCGAAGCGTCTCCATTGTCCGTCACTTCGCACGCATCATTGTCCGTCCATTTCACGGTGTATTCGTGGCCGTCGTGCAGACAAAGTCCGTCGGTCTGCTGCATACGTCCTTCGTAGATGGGATAGACTACCCTCACGTCATTGTCAGGGTCAATCTCCTTTATTCGTTCCGTACAGATTGTCGCCACGTGGCGTCCGGCATATACAAAGTCGGTCACGCTGGGCGCGTCGCACTGGTACGTTGTTCCGTTTCCAAGTCTATAAGTAAGGTCCTGTGAGTTAAAGGGAATCTTCACGTTCACGAAGTTCCTGTTTCCGAAAGCATTTATTATAGTTTCGGTATTTCCGTCAATCACCGCCTGTATGCGTTTCTTCGCTTTTTCGTCTGTTACAAATTCGTAGATGGGTACAAAATCCATCGAGATGACTGCCGCTGTGGATTTTTCCATGTTATCGGGATCGAACTTCACGCTGTATTGCCAATTCGCCAAAGCGGTGGAGTCGGACGAATCAACCTCATAATACTGCATGTTGTTCAAGGCATCGAGATAGCTTACGTCACCACCTCGAACAGTGATATTGCATTTGGCGTTTTCCAGATACTTGTACTTTTGGTCGCTATAGCCACTTTCACTTGCTTTCTTAAAAAGTCCTTGAAGCACATCTATGGACAATTGCTTTTCATCCCCATAGACAGTGTTGAACTTTTTCTTTTCTATCTGCGTCAAAATATCCACTGAGCCGCCGAACTCTGCATTTACTACAACGTGAGTGCCATAAGTGGAGATAAAGGAATCTACACATGCCACAAAGTTTTCATTCGATGCATTGGCAACCTGCCGTATGGCATCACGAAACGAAGCCGTCAAAATGGTTGGATGCTCCCTGGCCATTTCCAGCAAGTCAACATACTGCAATATAAACCGACCCGATGAAATTCGCTTGTTTACTTGCACAAGTCGCGTCTCTACGTTTCCGTCTTCAAAAACGCTGCAGTTGTCCTTTACGTCTCCACTGGCTACAATAATTATTTGTCCCTCAGCAGTTGCGTGAACATTCGTATTCTGCACATACTTCGTAAAAGAATTATAAACATTTTCTTTCGTGTACACTTTGTTCTGTAAGTCGATCACGTAAGGAACGATCAACATTTCATCAGCTATGCGTTCAAGTTCTGCGCGATTCACAACTTGACAACGCACGTCGTCAAGGTTGTTCGCATGTCCAGATACAGCCTCATAGCTGTAACCGATTGCATGGTCGCGCAAGAAGTAGCTCTTTACCTGAGCGCGTGTCAGTACCTCGGGACAATGCCAATACGAAGTTCCAGTCTGTTTATCCGCATTATAGTCCCCCAGAACAGAGTCGTCGCTACAGGCTGCAAAGCCAAACAATGCTGCCAGAAAAAGTATACACGAAAGAAACTGTTTATTCATTTCAATTTATATCATTGGTTCAGCTCACCATAGATACCATCGGGGAACAACTTCTTAATTTGAGCATCATACTGCTTACAGATATATTCCTGTGCATCAGTAGCACATGAATCATCCAAGAAGTTCCAAATTAAGCAGAGGCCTACATGAGTATTCACCAAAGTCTTCTTGTCGTTGGCATTAATGCTATTCTTCCATACGCC
>CAVKGN010000029.1:19241-21081 GCA_963655595.1 uncultured Oscillospiraceae bacterium | reverse complement strand
CAACGGGTGGACGGACTCTCGAGCGTAGCCGTCGTGGGCGAGCGTATGCGCTGCATGCCGGGCATCGCAGGCCAGCTGTTTAGCGTGCTGGGACGCAATGGTATCAGCATCAACGCCACGGCCATGGGCGGACAGGAGATGAACCTTTCGTTTGTGGTGGAACGCACGCAACTGCGCAAGACGATTAACGTCCTGCACGACAGTTTCTTCCTGAGCGAACACGAGGAACTCAACCTCTTCATCTGCGGTACGGGCACGGTGGGCGGAAGTCTCATCGGGCAGATAGCCTCGCAGCAGGCTAAGCTCTATTCCGAGCGTGGCTTAAAGCTCAACATTGTCGGCGTGAGCGGACGTTCAAAGGCTGCCTACAATGCCGAGGGCATCGACCCCAATCACTGTCGCGAGGCAATGACCGAGAGCGAGGGTGGGGGCGTAGAACGTATGGTGGAGCGCATTGAGAAGATGAACATCTTCAATTCCGTCTTCGTTGACTGCACCGCCAGTGCCGACGTGGCCGCACAGTATGAGCGGTTGCTCTCGCACAACGTCAACATCGTGGCGGCTAACAAAATCGCTGCCTCGTCGCCCTACGACAACTACCTACGCCTGAAACACACCGCCCGCGAAAAGGGCGTGAAGTTCCTTTTCGAAACCAACGTGGGGGCAGGTCTGCCCATCATCACCACCATTGGCGACCTCCGCAGCTCAGGTGATAAAGTGCTTAAGATAGAGGCCGTTTTGAGCGGCACACTTAACTATGTGTTCAACACGCTCTCGGCAGATACGCCGTTGAGTAAGGCCGTGCGCATGGCGCAGGAGAACGGATACAGCGAGCCCGATCCGCGCATCGACTTATCTGGGAAGGACGTGATGCGCAAACTCGTCATCCTTGCCCGTGAGAGCGGTTACCGACTCGAAGTGGACGATGTGGAGCAACGGCTTTTCATCCCCGAGGAACTCTTCTCTGGGTCGCTCGAAGCTTTCTGGCAACGACTCCCCGAGCAGGACGCCCGTTTCGAAGCCGAGCGTCAACGTCTCGCCCGCGAGAACAAGCGCTGGCGTTTCGTGGCCACTTGGGAGAACGGCAAGGCCTCCGTCGGACTGCGCGAGATAGAGCTGGGGCATCCCCTCTACGACCTCGAAGGCTCCAACAACATCCTCCTACTCACCACAGAGCGTTACCACGACTACCCCATGCTCATCCAGGGCTACGGCGCAGGAGCCGACGTTACGGCAGCGGGTGTCTTTGCCGACATCTTGCGTATAGCTAATGTGTAGTTGTTCTTATTTGTTGATGGCTGATTTCAATTACACGGAAAGAAGCTCCTGCCGAAGGATAGCCAATCAGAATTTGCAACGCATTGAACAGAAATATTCCACGAATACTTATTTATACCCTCGGGGTAGTTGTTGTTAATCGTACGGCGGACGTGTGTCTGTCGTACGATTGACGCATGTATGCCGTACGAGTGACATGTGTCTATCGTACGATGAACGACAAATACCGCGGGGGGCGTTTTGAATATATGACACCTTTACTCGACATACAGCATCTGAGCAAACGCTTTGGCGCGCTTGAACTCTTCAACGACATAAGTTTTTCGATTGCCGACGGACAAAAAGTGGGCCTGATTGCTCACAACGGCGCAGGCAAGAGTACGCTGCTGCAGATTCTCGCAGGTACGGAGGACTACGAGGAGGGGAGCATCATCATGCGTCGCGATGCCTCGATAGCCATCCTTGAACAGTCGCCCGTGTTTGAGCCTGGAACAACCGTCATCGACGCCTGTTTTCAGCGAGGCGGCGAGTTGTCGCAGCTCATTAGCAGCTACGAACAATG
>CAVKGN010000029.1:0-19009 GCA_963655595.1 uncultured Oscillospiraceae bacterium | reverse complement strand
GACCTTGCTATGATAGAATGGCTCGAGGGCTACCTGCAACGCTCCTCGAAGGCTCTGCTCATGGTGACGCACGACCGTTATTTCCTCGACAACGTGTGTCAGAGCATCCTCGAACTCGACGGCCAGACCATCTATTCCTACGCCGGCAACTACGAATATTATCTTGATAAACGCGGGCAGCGCATCGCCGCCCAGAATGCCAACATTGCTCGCGCCAATAACCTTTACCGCAAAGAGCTTGACTGGATGCGCCGCATGCCCTGCGCCCGCGGCACAAAGGCACGCTACCGCAAGGAGGCCTTCTACGAACTCGAACAGCGCGCACGTCAGCGCCGCGAGGAACGGGCTGCCAGACTCGAAGTGAAGAGCGGATACATCGGCAGCAAGATATTCGAGGCCGAATACGTGAGCAAGGCGTTCGACCTGCCCACTCAAAACGGCGAAAAACGCCAGAAGGTCATCCTCGATAACTTCTACTACAATTTTGCTCGCTTCGAAAAGATGGGCATCGTGGGCGGAAACGGCACGGGTAAGAGTACGTTCATCAAACTCCTCCTGGGGCTGGAACAACCCGACAAGGGACGTTTCCAAGTGGGCGAGACGGTGCGCTTTGGCTACTTCTCGCAGGACGGCATGGAGTTCAACGAGCAGGAAAAAGTGATTGACGCCGTGCGCAAACACGCCGAATACATCGACCTTGGCGGCGGACGCCACCTCACTGCCATGCAGTTTCTCACGCATTTCCTCTTTCCGCCCGCACGTCAGCAGGACTACATCTACAAACTCTCAGGGGGCGAACGACGTCGCCTGCAACTCTGCACCGTGTTGCTGAAAAATCCCAACTTCCTTGTACTTGACGAACCGACAAACGACCTCGACATCGCTACCCTGCAAATACTCGAAGAATACTTGCAGGACTTTGGCGGCTGCGTGATTGTAGTGAGTCACGACCGCTACTTCATGGACAAGGTCGTAGACCACCTGCTCGTGTTCAACGGGGAGGGAAAAATTGATGACTTTCCTGGAAATTACTCCGAGTATCGCGAGTGGAAGCAACTCCGCGACCGTGAACAGCAGGAGGAACGCGAGGCCGCCAAGACCGTGGCTCAGGCAGCTGCGCCGGCAAAGCAAAACACGTGGGGTGGGGAGAAGAAACGCCGTCTGTCGTTCAAGGAAAAGCAAGAGCTGCAACAGCTTGAGCAGGATATAGCCCGCCTCGAAGAGGAGAAGAAGAGCATTGAGGATGCCCTTTGTTCCGGTACACTCAGCGTGGACGAACTCACCGAAAAGAGCAAACGTTTGCCGCAGCTGGCGGACGAACTCGATGAAAAGTCCATGCGCTGGCTCGAACTCAGCGAGATTGAGGGCTAAGCTCTCGTGGCTTCTGCCTGGCTTTTCGCCCTGTCGGTTGTAAACCGCCGAAAAAGTCCTTTGGTAAATGCCCGGGGCGAAATAGGCTCGATGTACGCCGTTTTTAGTAAGTTTGCATAATAATTTAAGTAGACAACTGTACAAATGTCCTGTATACTGCACATTGAAACCTCCACAAACGTTTGTTCCGTAGCCCTTTCGCAAGACGGCATGTGCCTGCACGAAGAGACCGACCTTAACGGGCCGTCGCACGCACAGGTGCTGGCCGGATACGTTGCTGAGGCCGTTTCGTTCGCCGATAGCCACGCCATTCCCATCGACGCTGTAGCGGTGAGCAAGGGGCCTGGTTCCTACACTGGCCTGCGCATAGGCGTTTCTGAGGCAAAGGGCGTAGCCTACGGCCGCAGTGCCAAACTGCTCAGCGTGCCTACGCTCAAAGTGCTGACAGTGCCCGTACTGCTTGGGCACGAACTGCCCGACGACGCCCTGCTTTGTCCGATGATTGACGCACGCCGAATGGAGGTGTACACCGCCGTTTACGATCGCGCCTTGCGGGAGGTAAGGCCCACCCAGGCATTGGTGGTGGACGAGAACTCCTTCGCCGAACTCCTGGCCGAACATCCCGTTTACTTCATGGGCAATGGTGCAGAAAAGTGCCGCGAGACGATTTGTCACCCCAACGCCCATTTCATTGAAGGCATTGTTCCCAAAGCCAAAAATATGATTCCGCTCGCCGAACAAGCCATGGCGCGCGAGCAGTTTGAGGATGTGGCGTATTTTGAACCCTTCTACCTGAAAGAGTTCGTGGCTACGCAGAGCAAGAAGCTGCTCTGAAAAACGCAAAGACGAAGAAAGGAAAATGACAGACAATCCCCAAGAAAATACAAAGCAATACAACTCCACGCTCCCGCAGCTGAAAATGCCCGAATACGGACGTATGGTGCAGGAGATGGTGGACTACGCCGTTGCGCTGCCCACGAAGGAAGAACGGCAGGCCTTTGCGCAGGTGATAGCTGAGGTGATGATGAACCTCAATCCGAAGCAGAAGGAAGTGCCTGACTTTCAGCATAAAATATGGGACCACCTGGCGTGGCTCTCTAATTATCAACTCGACATTGACTACCCGTTCGAGATAACTCCCTGCAAGGAGAAAGTGAAGCCCGCCAAACTCAGTTACCCCAAAACGGGCATTCGTCTTCGCCACTACGGACGCCTTATTGAGAGCGCCATGGATGAACTCAAACTGATGCCCGAGGGTTCGGAGCGCGACGCATTCGTACGCCTCGTGGCTAACCGCATGAAGCGCAACCTTGCCGACTGGAAGGGCGACGGGGTGGAGGACACGAAGGTGGCACGCGACATTGCTTACTACACCGACGGAAAAGTAGACCCCGACTTTTCCACGCCGCAGACAAAGTTGATGCAGATTGGTGACAACCGTTTCCGCACCCGTAAGAATAAGGGGCTATTCTGAATTTCCCAGACATAATACATACCAGGACAATTCCACTAACACGCACCACGTATGAGCACATTTATCATTGAGGGCGGCCACCGCCTGAAGGGCGAGATTACGCCGCAGGGAGCAAAGAACGAAGCTTTGCAGGTGATTTGCGCCACGTTGCTTACGTCCGACGAGGTACGCATACAGAACATTCCCAATATTCTCGACGTGAACAACCTCATTGCCTTGCTCGAGAAGATGGGCGTACGCACGCAGTGGAACGGTCCAGGCGACTGTACATTCTGTGCCGCCAATATCGACCTCGAATATCTGCAAAGCGAGGAGTATCTTGAACGCTGCTCGCGTCTGCGCGGTTCGGTGTTGCTCATTGGCCCGTTGACAGCCCGTTTCGGTAAGGCTACCATTGCCAAACCTGGGGGTGACAAAATTGGTCGTCGCAGACTCGATACCCACTTCTACGGTTTGCAGAAACTCGGTGCCCGCTTCTTCTTTAACGACGAGGAGAGCACATACCACATTGAGGCGCAGAAACTCAAAGGCACGTACATGCTCCTCGACGAAGCGTCGATAACGGGTACGGCAAACATTCTGATGGCGGCCGTCCTGGCCAAGGGTACCACCACTATCTACAACGCAGCTTGCGAACCCTACATACAGCAGCTCTGCCACCTTCTGAACCAGATGGGCGCAAACATATCGGGCATTGCCTCGAACCTCATCACCGTAGTAGGCGTGAAGGAACTGCACGGCGCAACCCACCGCATCCTGCCCGACATGATTGAAATTGGTTCGTTCATAGGAATGGGCGCTATGGTGGGCGACGGACTCGTTATTCGACAGGCAGGCGTGAAGTACCTCGGCATCATTCCCGACGCATTCCGCCGCCTTGGTATTAAACTGTATATAAAAGGTGATGACATCCTGATTCCCACGCAGAAACACTATCAGATAGAGAACTTCATTGATGGCTCGTTCATGACCCTTGCCGACGCTCCTTGGCCCGGACTTACGCCCGACTTATTGAGCGTGCTGATTGTGGTTGCCACACAGGCGCGAGGCACCGTGCTCTTCCACCAAAAGATGTTCGAGAGCCGACTTTTCTTCGTGGACAAGCTCATCGATATGGGGGCGCAGATTATCCTTTGCGACCCGCACCGCGCCGTGGTTGTGGGACACGACCACAAACTCCGCCTGCGTGGCCGCCGTATGGTGTCGCCCGATATTCGTGCAGGTATTGCCCTGCTCATCGCTGCCCTCAGTGCCGACGGCGTGAGTCGCATTGACAACGTGGAGCAGATTGACCGCGGATACGAATGTATCGAGGAACGTCTCAATAAACTCGGGGCTTCTATCAAGCGCGTGGATTAACTGTCGGCAGCAAAAACGTTATTCATAAACAGCACCCATGATACGCAACGACGAAGTGTTCAAGATAGGCTACATCTCCAAGCAGCGCGGACTGCGCGGCGAGGTGGAGATGAACTTCACCGACGACTGTTTCGACGAAGGCAGCGCACAATATTTCGTGCTTGACATGGACGGCATCTTTGTGCCGTTCTTTTGGGAAGAATACCGTTTCAAGAACGACGAGACAGCAATCGTTAAGTTTGAGGACGTGGACAACGGCGACCAGTCTAAGTTGCTCGTCGGCCGTGGTGTCTACTACCCCAAAGAACATCTGGCAGAACAAGCGGAGGGAGACTCCGCCGTGCTATCGTCCTACAAGGCCCTGACGGGATATACCGTGAGCGACCAACGAGGAGACGAGGTGGGGACAGTGGTCCACGTGGACGACAGTTCGGCAAACGTTCTGTTGACAATAGAACAGGCTGACGGCGAAGAGTTTATGTTGCCCTTCCACAACGACTTCTTGTTAGACTTCAACTTACAGAAACGAACGATACAGCTCTCAATACCAGACGAATTGCTGCACTTGAATAAATAAGAAACCCACATTTACCAACCACACTGATGAAGAGAATAGCCATCCTCGGCTCTACGGGCTCAATCGGAACCCAGGCACTCGACGTGATAAGGCAGCACCCCGACCTTTTCGAAGCTACGGTGCTCACCGCCGGCAGGAACGTAAAGTTGCTCATAGACCAAGCACGCGAGTTTCGCCCCGACTCGGTGGTGATAGCCGATGAGAGCCAGTACGACACACTCTGCGAAGCGCTTGCCGACCTTCCCATAAAGGTCTACGCCGGCAGCGAGGCTCTTTGCCAGGTGGTGGAGGGTGACAGCATCGACATTGTGCTGACGGCAATGGTGGGTTTTGCTGGTTTGCGGCCGACGGTGGCAGCCATCAAGGCGAATAAAACCCTGGCTTTGGCAAACAAAGAGACGCTCGTAGTGGCTGGTAGCATCATCCGCCAACTCTGCACTGAGCATAAGGTGGGTATTCTGCCCGTAGACAGTGAACATTCCGCCATCTTTCAATGTCTGAACGGCGAGTTCAACAATCGCATAAGGCGCATCCTGCTCACGGCCTCAGGAGGTCCGTTCCGCAATTTCACAACCGAAGAACTGCGCAACGTTACCCCCGAGAGGGCGTTGCAACACCCCAACTGGAAAATGGGGGCTAAGATAACCATCGACTCCGCCACGATGCTCAACAAAGGTTTTGAGATGATTGAGGCACATTGGCTCTACGGCGTGCAGCCCGAAAATATTCAGGTGGTGGTACACCCGGAGAGCGTGGTACATTCGGCGGTTGAGTTCGACGACGGGGCGGTTATAGCCCAACTCGGTACGCCCGACATGCGTCTGCCTATCCAGTACGCATTCAGCTATCCCAACCGCGTGTCCCTCAACGGCGAACGGCTCGACCTATTCAAACTTGCCGCATTGCATTTCTCTGAGGCCGATGAAGAGCGGTTCCCCTGCCTTGCCCTTGCTTACCGTGCCATCGAAAAGGGCGGCAATATGCCTTGTATCCTCAACGCAGCCGGCGAAGTGACAAACCTTGCCTTCCGTGAGGGGAGGATAGGTTTCCTCGACATCCCGGCAATTATAGAAAAGGTGATGGCGCGTGCTGACTTCCTACAACAGCCTACGCTGGACGACCTCTTCGATACCGACCGTGAGGCGCGGCGCATGGCCGAGGACTTCATAGCTTAACGTAAAGCTATAACAGAAAATAGTAACTATCTCAAACACAACTAAAACAATAACACTCCAGTGGAAGTATTTCTTATCAGAGCGTTGCAGCTAATCCTTTGTTTTTCGATACTGATTATCTTGCACGAGGGCGGGCATTTCTTCTTCGCAAAACTCTTCAAAGTGCGCGTGGAAAAGTTCTGCCTCTTCTTCGACCCTTGGTTCACTCCGTTGAAGTTTAAGCCCAAAAACAGCGACACGACTTACTGCATTGGTTGGCTTCCGCTTGGTGGCTATGTGAAGATATCGGGCATGATCGACGAGTCGATGGACAAGGAACAGATGAAACAGCCCGTAAAACCGTGGGAGTTTCGAGCTAAACCGGCTTGGCAACGCCTCTTCATCATGATAGGCGGCGTGCTGGTGAATTTTGTGCTTGCGTTCATTATTTACTCCGCCGTCCTCTTCACGTGGGGCGAACAATACGTGCCTATCCAGAACATGACCCACGGCTTCTCGTTCAGCGAACAAGCCAAGAAACTTGGATTTCAGGACGGCGACATTCTGCTCGGCACAGACACGAAGACGTTCGACCGTTTTAGCGGCGATGTTTACCGCGACCTCAGCGAGGCACATTCGGCCACGGTGATGCGCAACGGACAGAAAGTGACGGTAGCTATGCCTGGCGACCTGAATCTGCTCGAGATGATTAAGCAACAGCCTCGCTTTGTGGAACCGCTCGTGCCCTCCGTTGTGGACAGCATAATTCCTGGTTCGCCCGCTCAGAAGGCCGGCGTAAGGGTAGGGGACAAGGTAATTGGTTTTAATAAGCGACAGTTCAATACCGTCAATGCGTTCAACGTGGCGCGTGGCACGCTCGACGACCAGTTGGCAAGCGCCTCGCACGCCGATAGTCTGCGTCTGCGCAAGGCAACCCTCGTGGTGCAGCGTGCTGGGACGAATAACGTGGACACCCTGCAAATGACCCTTGCAGAGGACTATATGCTCGGCATTGCTTGGTACAACCCGATGGCGAAGGACTACAAGACAGTGACGCATGAGTACGGTCTCCTCGATTGTGTGCCGGCTGGTATCCACCACGGTTGGGAAGTGCTTTCGGGCTACGTGGACGACCTTAAATATCTCTTTACCGCAGACGGCGCGAAGAGCGTTGGCTCATTCGGCGCAATAGGTAGCCTTTTCCCCACGTCGTGGGATTGGTGTCGCTTCTGGGAACTGACAGCTTTCATCTCCCTGATGCTTGCCTTCATGAACATTCTGCCTATCCCGGCGCTCGATGGTGGCCATGTGCTGTTCCTCCTCGTGGAGGTGATTACGCGCCGCAAACCGAGCGAAAAGTTTATGGAACGTGCGCAGATGGTGGGCATGACGCTCCTGCTGCTGCTCATGGCTTTCGCAATATTCAACGACTTCCGAAACTTCCTCTTTTGACGCCCTACGGGGAAACTCCCAACGACTATTGGCGGCTTGTGAACCAACAGACCGCCAGTAGCCAAATCCGAAAAGTTACCCGCCGCGGTGTTAAAGCCCCTGGATAGTTTTGCACGCGCAAAAGAAAATTGTAATTTTGCGTGCAATTAAAATCCCGTTAAAGATATGACATCTGATTTTATTGCTGACAAAATCGTAATGGACGGTCTTACGTTTGATGACGTCCTTTTAGTTCCCGCTTATTCTGACGTGCTTCCCCGCACGGTGTCTCTGGCCACGAAGTTCTCGCGCAACATTGATTTGCAGATACCCTTCGTCACGGCTGCTATGGACACTGTGACCGAGGCAACCATGGCCATCGCGATTGCTCGCGAGGGTGGTATCGGTGTGATACATAAGAATATGAGCATCGAGGAACAGGCACATCAGGTGGCCATCGTGAAGCGTGCTGAGAACGGCATGATTTACGACCCCATCACGATCAAGCGTTACAAGACGGTGAAGGACGCACTCGACTTGATGGCAGAATACCACATCGGCGGTATTCCCGTGGTGGACGACGAGATGCACCTCGTGGGCATCGTGACTAACCGCGACCTGCGCTTTGAGCGCAACCTTGAGAAGCGCATTGACGAAGTGATGACGAGCGAGAACCTCGTGACCACTACGCAGCAGACCGACTTGCTCGCGGCAGCACAGATCTTGCAGGAAAGCAAAATTGAAAAGCTCCCCGTGGTTGACAAGGATAACCACCTTGTGGGCCTCATTACTTATAAGGACATCACCAAGGCCAAGGATAAGCCCATGGCTTGCAAGGATGCCAAGGGCCGTTTGCGCGTAGCAGCTGGCGTAGGCGTTACTGCCGACACGCTCCAGCGCATGGAGGCTCTCATTCAGGCCGGTGCTGACGCTATTGTTATCGATACCGCACACGGACACTCCAAGTATGTGATTGAGAAGCTCAAAGAAGCGAAGTCAAGCTTTACGGGTGTTGACATCGTTGTGGGCAACGTTGCTACGGGCGATGCAGCTCGTATGCTCGTCGACGCTGGTGCCGACGCCATCAAGGTTGGTATCGGTCCGGGCTCTATCTGTACGACGCGTGTCGTAGCAGGTGTGGGTGTTCCCCAGCTCTCAGCCGTTTACGACGTAGCTTGTGCACTGAAAGGCACGGGTGTACCTCTCATTGCTGACGGTGGTTTGCGCTACTCCGGCGATGTAGTGAAGGCTCTTGCGGCTGGTGGCTACTGCGTAATGATTGGTTCGCTCGTAGCAGGTACAGAGGAAAGTCCGGGCGAAACGATTATCTTCAACGGCCGTAAGTTTAAGACCTACCGCGGCATGGGTTCGCTCGAAGCTATGGAGAACGGTTCAAAGGATCGCTACTTCCAGGGCAACGTGAAGGAAGTGAAGAAGCTCGTACCGGAGGGTATCGCAGGTCGTGTACCTTACAAGGGCTCCGTACAGGAAGTCATCTACCAGATGGTGGGCGGTTTGCGTTCGGGCATGGGATACTGCGGCGCAGCAACCATCGAGAAACTGCACGACGCCAAGTTTACTCGCATCACTGGCGCAGGTGTGCTCGAAAGTCACCCGCACGACATCACCATCACGAGCGAGGCTCCGAACTACAGCCGTCCTGGTGAATAATGAGAGGCCGTGTAGGCTCCCATACCCCTTAGCTGAACAGACAAAAAGATAGCATATTTCTGATGAAGAAAGCAACTGTATTTTCTACCCTTTTCGCCCTGGCCTTGTGCGCCGGGGCGCAATCGGTTACAGACCCTGTGTTGATGACCATCAACGGAAAGCCTGTAACGAGAAGCGAATTTGAATATTCCTACCACAAGAACGGAAACGTGGAGGGCGCTGTTGAACAGAAGACGATACAGGAGTACGTGCCGATGTTCATTAACTATAAGCTCAAGGTGGAGGCGGCCGAAGCGGCAAAGCTCGACACGCTTTCGAGCTACCAGAAAGAGTACCTTACCTACCGCGATATGCAGCTCACCCCCTACATGGTGGACTCAGCCTTTATCGACTCGGTAGCGCACGTGGTTTACGACAACACCGCCAACCAACTTGCAGGAAAGGATCTCATTGAGCCGGCGCACATCCTGATATATCTGGGACAGAAAGCCAGCGAGGCTGAAAAGCAACAGGCCAAGCAGCAAGCTGACTCTATATATAATGCCATCGTGGCAGGGGCTGACTTTGCCGAGATGGCCAAGAAATATTCAAAGGACGGCAGTGCCTCGCGCGGCGGTCAGTTGCCCTGGGTAGGCCCTGGCCAGTTCGTCAAAGAGTTTGAGGACGCCGCTTACGCGTTGAAGAAGGGCGAAATGTCGAAGCCCGTGCTTTCACCATTCGGTTACCACATCATTAAGATGACCGACCGCAAGCCGCTAGACCCGTACGACACGTTGCGCAGCGAGATTTATGCGATGCTCAAAAAGCAGAACATTGAAGAGGCTTCGGCTGAGCAGCGCATCAAGAAGATGGTGGACGCTTCCAACGGCCGTCTGACGCGCGAGGCTATCCTTGACAGCGTGATGAACGCCAACATTGTAAACAACCTTGAACTCCGCTACCTTATTCAGGAATACCACGACGGTTTACTCCTCTACGAAGTGAGCAAACGCGAAGTGTGGGACGTTGCCGCTGCCGACACGAAGGGCTTGGAGCAGTGGTACAAGACGCACAAGGACACCTATGCTTGGACTGAGCCCCACTTTAAGGGTTTTGTTTACCATTGCAAGAACGCCAAGGACGCCAAGGCTGTGAACAAACTCCTCAGCAAGAATGCCGATACCGACTGGCGCAAGCTGGTTAAGGAACAGTTCAACAAGGACTCCGTGACGGTTTCCGTCAGCGGCCCCTACCTTTGTCCGAAGGGCGAGAACCGTTTTATTGACCGTTACGCGTTCAAGGCGACCGACGTAAAGGTGAAGACGCCCAAGGGCTACACGCTGACAGCCGTGAGCGGCAAGGTGCAGAAGCAACCTAAGTCGTACCTCGACGCCAAAGCGCAGGTGACAGCCGACTATCAGGTGGAATGCGAAAAGCAATGGATAGAGAAGTTGCGCAAGCAGTTCCCCTTCACCGTTGATGAGGAGGTGCTGAAAACCGTTAAGTAACAGTCCCTTGTCTCCCCTAGACACAATTTTGAAGCATTGACAACAGCGATTTAAGCATGAAGAACATCTTAACCATGTTGCTTGGACTCCTGCCCGCGTTTGCCGTAGCGCAAACCAACGTGGTAGACCAAGTAATCTGGGTGGTGGGTAACGAGCCCATCCTCCTCTCCGACGTGGAAGAGACCCGTATAAGCAGCGAAGCCTACGGACAGCCCGTGGACAATCCCTACTGCACCATCCCTGAACAGATAGCTATCAACAAATTGTTCGTGCATCAGGCCGAGCTCGACAGCGTGAACATCAGTGAGTCCGACGTGATACGTGGCGTGGACAGCCGCATCAGCGACTACATCACGATGTACGGATCGCGCGAGGCGTTGGAGCAGATGTCGGGTCGCACCATTGCGCAAATGCGTGAGAACCTCAAGAAGCAGTACCGCGAGCAGATGATGACCGAGGAGGTGCGCCGCAAACTCGCCAAGGAAGTAAAGGTCACTCCGGCGGAGGTTCGTGAATACTACAAGACAGTTCCTGAGGACAGCATCCCGTTCATTCCCACGCAGGTGGAGGTGCAGATCATCACGTCCACGCCCGAAGCCTCTCGCGCCGAGGTGGAACGCATTGAGGAGAAGCTCCGCGACTTTGCCCGCCGTGTAAATTCGGGCGAGGCTGAGTTTTCTACGCTTGCCAAATTCTACTCCGAGGACGGATCCGCACGCAACGGCGGCGAACTCGGTTATTCGGGCCGCAACCAGTGGGTGCCGGAGTTTGCCAACGTGGCTTTCACGCTCAACGACCCGAAGAAGGTGTCGAAGATCGTCCGCACGGAATACGGCTACCACATCATCCAGCTCATAGATAAGAAGGGCGACAAAATCAACGTGCGCCATATTCTCTTGAAGCCGCATATCGAGGAAGAGACGTTTGCCAAAGGCATCGCTCGCCTTGACTCCATTGCCGACGACATTAAGGGCGGCAAGTTTACGTTCGACGCGGCTGCTCAGGCATTGTCCGACGACAAGGACACGCGCAACAACCGCGGTCTTATGGCCAACGTAAACCAGCAGACAGGCGTTATAAGCTCTCGTTTCGAGATGAAGGACCTGCCGCAGGACGTGGCAAAGGTTGTCGACACGCTCAAAGTGGGCGAGATGTCGCGTGCCTTCCGAATGACTACCGCTAAGGGACAGGAGGTTTGCGCCCTCGTATTGCTCAAGAACCGCATCGACGGCCACCGAGCCAGTATGACGGAGGACTTCCAGACACTCCGCGAGGCTGTTGTGGAAAAGCGAAGCGAGGAGAAGATAGAGCAGTGGATACAAGACAAGATAAAGACCACCTACGTGCGCATCAGTCCTGAGTGGCGCAACTGTAACTTTAAGTACAAGGGGTGGATAAAGTAATAAATTCCGCACTTTACACTGTTTGGAGGGCTTCGCGCTTTCCAAACAGTGTAAGTGTTTTACCGAAAAAACAAACTGTTATCATGAAAGCCTTTACCTTCCGCCTCTTCTCCGGCCTGCTCATGGCGGCCTTGGCGTGCATAGCTCTCAGCTCATGCGGCGGCGATCGTACACGCGTTGTCAACGGCCATAAGTTCGTCGATCTTGATCTCCCCTCGGGGACGCTCTGGGCTGAAACGAACCTCGGCGCAAAAGCTCCAGAAGACGCAGGCGATTACTTTTCTTGGGGCGAAACGAAAAGCAAAGCTGAATTCGGCCGCAAGCGTGCCAAATGGTACAAGGTGGAGTACAAAGGCAATCTGTCTGAGGACGACGATGCCGCAGTCGCACAATGGGGCGATGGGGCTCGGATGCCGACGAAGAAAGAGTTTGATGAACTCGGCTCCTCCCAGTACTGCACGTGGACGTGGACTACTGTCAACGGCGTAGAAGGATACAAGGTGACTTCCAAGTCGAACGGGAACGAAATCTTCCTGCCCGCTGCCGGCTGCCGCTTCGGTAAGCAGACTGGCTACTACGGCGATTTCGGCTACTACTGGACCAGCACGCCCTGCACCGTGACCAACAATGCACAGTGCGCCCACTTCTTCTCTGGGCACCACAACGTGGGCGGACACAACCGCAGCATCGGGCGTTGCGTTCGTGCCGTGATGAACTAAATTCCCTGTCTGCCCTTCCTTACAAACGAACGAATATTCCCGGCCGTTGGTATCGCTGGGACGAAAAGAAACTTCTTTGTGAACAAACGACTCCTTATATATACGTTGCTCTTTTCCGTGGCGACCTGCATGCTTTGCGCCGCTGGCGGCGTTGGTCCGCAAAAGAAAAAGCGGCAAAAGACGACCGACGAGCGCATTGTGCTCAGACACGCCGACAACCTGCGTTTCGACGAGGCGGAGATGAACGGCGCACAGCGTCTGAGCGGACACGTGGTGTTGAGCCACGCTGGCATGGTGATGCACTGCGACAGTGCCGTGCTGTATGAGAGTTCGCAAACGTTCGATGCGTTCGGAAAGGTACACATCGTTCAGGGCGACACCCTGACGCTTACGGGCGAAAAGCTCCACTACGACGGCGAGACGCAGATAGCCGAGATGCGCCGCAACGTGGTGATGACCCACCGCAAGCAGGTGCTGAAAACCGACAGCCTCAACTACGACCGCCTGTACAACACAGGCTATTATTTTGAAGGCGGCCAGCTCGTCGACGGCGGCAACAACCTTACATCTGATTGGGGCGAATACCACACCGACACGCGTAAGGCTTTGTTCAACTACAACGTGGAACTGAAAAATCCCAAGTTCCGCCTCATTACCGACACCCTCCACTACGACACGCAGACAAAGTGGGCCGAGGTGCTCGGAAAGTCCAATATCTACTCCGGTTCCGACATTATCTACACCGAACACGGCTTCTACAACTCCCAGACCGAGCGCGTCAAGCTCTTCAAGGGTACGAAAGCCTTCGGGCGCGACCGCATCATGCAGGGCGACACCGTCTACTACGACAAGGCAACTGGTGTGATGGAGGCGTTCCACAACGTGTCGTGCGAAGACACGAAAAACAAAAACATCCTTACGGGCGACTATGCCTGGTACAACGAGCAGACGGGCGAGGCTATGGCTACCAAACGCGCTTTGGCACGCGACTTCTCCCAGGGTAAGGACACCCTCTACGTACATGCCGACACCCTGCGCATGTACAGCTACAACCTCAACACCGACTCGCTCTACCGCGTGCTTCACGGCTACTTCCACGCCCGTGCCTACCGCACCGACATGCAGATGGTGGCCGACTCGCTCGTGTTCACCACCCTCAGCAACAAGGTGACGCTCTACCGCGACCCTATCGTGTGGAGCGACAACCGACAGATTGTGGGCGAGGAGATAAACGCTTACCTGAACGACTCTACCGTAGACTCCATCTACGTGGACCGTCAGGCTATGACCGTTGAGATGGTCGACTCTACCCACTTCAACCAAGTAGCCTCGCAGCAGATGCGTACCTACTTCGACACCGAGGGTAACGTCAAAGAGAACCGCGCCATTGGCAACGTCAAGGTGGTGAACTATCCCCTCGAACGCGACAGTACCATCCTCTACCAGAACTACGTGGAGACGTCGCAGGCTCGCATGTTTATGGAGAACCGCAAAATGTCGAAGATATGGGCACCCGCCTCCCACGGCTATTTTTATCCCTTGGGCTTAGCCCCCAAGGATCGCACCGAGCTCGAGGGCTTTGCCTGGTTCGACTATATCCGTCCCACCTCGCCCGAGGACGTGTTCAACTGGCGAGGCAAGAAGGCAGGCACAGCTCTGAAAGCCTCCATCCGTCGCGAGGCTCCTTTGCAGAAACTCTGAACGCCTCGTCCCCCTTTTCGTTAAAGCATTATCCGTTTCCCCTCTCCGTTCCAAGGCGTTTAAGCTATTCGGACGGACACTTCCTTATATTATATGAGTGACATCATCCATTTGCTCCCCGACTCCGTGGCCAACCAGATTGCTGCCGGCGAAGTCATTCAGCGTCCGGCCTCCATCATCAAGGAATTGGTGGAGAACTCGCTCGATGCCGGAGCCACGCACATCCAGGTGGTGGTGGAGAATGCTGGAAAGTCGCTCGTTCAGGTAATCGACAACGGCAAGGGCATGAGTGCCACTGACGCGCGCTTGTCGTTTGAGCGTCACGCCACGTCGAAAATCCGTCAGGCCACCGACCTCTTTTCACTCTGCACCATGGGTTTCCGCGGCGAAGCCCTTGCTTCGATAGCCGCCGTGGCGCAGGTGGAGCTCCGCACGCGTCAGGAGGGGGACGACCTCGGCACGGTCATTAACATCGAGGGCTCAAAGGTCGTAAGGCAGGAACCCGCTGCCTGTCCTGAGGGGGCTAACTTCTGCGTACGCAATCTCTTTTTCAACATTCCGGCGCGCCGAAAGTTCCTCAAGTCCAACCAGACGGAGCTTTCCAACATCCTCGCAGAGTTCGAGCGCATCGCTTTGGCGCACCCCGAGACGGCGTTCACGCTCCGTTCGGAGGGCAACGTCATGCTCGAACTCCCCAAGGGGAATTTCCGCCAGCGCATTGTCGGCATCTTTGGCCGCAGAATTGACAGCCAACTTGTGCCCATCGAGGTAAGCACCACGCTCGTCCGCGTCAAGGGCTTCGTGGGCATGCCCTCGGCAGCGAAGAAGAAAAACGCCCACCAGTACCTGTTTGTCAACGGGCGTTTCATGCGCCATCCGTATTTCACCAAAGCCATCCTCATGGCCTACGAGCGGCTCATTGCCGACGGACTGCAAGTGCCGTATTTCATTACGTTCGAGGTGGAGCCCTCGCGCATCGACGTGAACATTCACCCTACGAAGACCGAGATAAAGTTTGAGGACGACCAAGCCATCTTCCAAATCCTCATGGCCACAGTCCGCGAGGCCTTGGGCAAGTTTGGCGCCGTGCCGGCTATGGACTTCGATACCGAGGCTCGTCCCGACATTCCCTCGTTTATCCCCGAAGGAGCCGCTCCTGCCAACATTGCTCCCCCGCAGGTGCACATCAATACGTCGTTCAATCCCTTTGAGCAGGGACATTCCGTCTCCAGCCATTCGGCAGCCAGTCACGCCGCCCCTTCCGCTCCCATTGATTGGCAACGCGTGTACGACAACGCCTTGCAGCACGGCTCTTCCGCCCCGTCGGTGGAGGACGGAGTGGACGATGCTTCTGGCGAACTGGAAATAGCGAGCAGCTACAACGGTGCTGCGCCCGCACCTCTTACGGAGGGCCCAGCCCAGGCAGGACTGTTCGGCGGTGGCACGGCCGACGAGGTGGAGAGCATCCTGAGTCAGAAGGACTACATACAGATGCGTGGCCGCTACATCGTCACGCCCCTCCCGTCGGGTTTGGCGCTCATCGACCAGCACCGGGCGCACGTCCGCATACTCTACGACCGCTATATGCGCCAACTCTCGGAACGCAAGGCACCTACGCAGCGACTCCTCTTCCCCGAAACGCTCACTGTGTCGCCCGCCGAGGACGTGGCAGCCCAACGCCTCTTGCCCCAGCTTGCCGAGGTGGGCTTCGAGATAGAAAGCACGGGCAACGGCGAGTATGCCATCCACGGCGTGCCGCTCGACACCGAAGGCATCTCGCCCCAGAGTCTGTTGGAGTCCATCCTGAGCGACGCCGTCACGGGGCAGGCCGACGTGCAGCAGAGTGTCGGCCACGTCATCGCCCTCGCTTTGGCGCGCAGGGTAGCCCTGCCAGTAGGGCAGGCACTCGGCGTGGACGAGATGCGCGCCCTTGTCAAGCAACTCCTTGCCACCAGCTCGCCCAACTACACTCCCAACGGGCAGCCCGTACTGACAATAATCAATCCCGAAACACTCTTTTAGTTGCTCCCGCATGGCTTTGCACTATAACAGATTGACTTGTATAGATAGCAAAACGCATGGCTATTACACGGAAAGTTCAGTTTATTTGCAAAAAAGTTGCAGCGATTTAGTTGTACTTCTTAATTTTGTCAGCGCAAAAGTGTGCGGCAAAGTGCCGAAAGCCCTCTGTCGCTGACCGAGCAACACCAAGAATTAATTAAACAATTTATAGTATCAAAATCTTCTTAGTTATGAGAAAATTAATGATGGCACTCGCCTTTGCAGGTCTTGCATCGACTGCAACTGGCATGGCGCAGGAAACTGAGGTTCCCGTAAAGAAGTACAGTGTAGCTACCAACTCTTTCTGGGCTAACTGGTTCATCAGTGCAGGTATCTCTGGCAATGCTTTCTACTCTTCACAGGAGCAGCACGGCATGAACAAGAATCCGTTCAGCGATGAGCGCGGTACTCTTGGCTTCAATGTAGCAATTGGTAAGTGGTTCACTCCGGGCATCGGTCTTCGCACGAAGTTCACTGGCGCTTGGGGCAAGACGGTTAACACTGAAAACAACCATCCTCTCCACGCATATGTAAACCTCCACGAGGACGTAATGTTCAACCTCTCTAACCTCTTCTGCGGCTACAACGAGAAGCGCGTTTGGAACTTCATTCCTTACGTAGGTCTTGGCTGGGTTCGCAACTGCGACGAGAAGGGTTCTGACGATATCTCTTACCACTTCGGTTTGTTGAACAATTTCCGCGTAAGCAGCCGCTTCCAGATTTTCCTCGACGTGAACGCTACTGCTTATGAAGGTTCTATCGACGAAGGCGCTAACGACCACTGGACCAGCTACCGCAAGAACGCTATGCGCCACTGGGACAAGAAGGTGAGCGTAGACCTCGGTGTTACTTACAACCTTGGCAAGCACACTTGGAGCAAGGTGCCCGATGTGGATGCCCTCATGGCTATGAACAAGGAGCAGATGGACGCTCTCAACCAGTCGCTCAAGGAGCAGCAGGACGAGAATGCACGTCTCCGCGATATGTTGGCTAACGCTAAGAACCAGCCCGTTGTTCAGCAGCAGACTACGAAGGAACTCGTTGGTACTTCTTCGAGCGTATTCTTCAACATCAACTCTGACAAGGTGGCAAGCCGCAAGGACCTCGTTAACGTTAAGGAACTCGCTGAGTACGCTAAGGCTAACAACTCTAAGATCGTTGTTACTGGCTACGCCGACAGCAAGACTGGTTCTGCCGCTTACAACCAGCAGCTCTCTCAGAAGCGTGCTGACACAGTGGCTAACGAACTCGTTAAGATGGGTGTTAACCGCGACAACATCATCACTGAGGCTAAGGGTGGTGTAGAGAACCTCTCTCCGTTCTCTTACAACCGTCGTGCTACGGTGAAGATTCAGTAATGCCACAGGCATATTGAAATATATTCCGGATTAAACAAAAGGCGTGTCCTAAGCAATTGGGACGCGCCTTTTTATGCTTTGCCCCAAGTGGGCGCAAGGCTATTTGCCGTATCTTTGCAGCATGAAACTGCCCGAAACCATCCAACCCGCCGCGCCGCGCCCCAAGGCTGAGGTGCGGCTCGACGCCAACGAGTCGCCGTTCAACACGTCATACAACGCCTATCCAGAGGCCGACTACCTGCTCGAGCTGAAAAGAGAGTGGGGGAAGCACGAGCGCATCCCCGAGTCGTGCATCTACTTCTGCAACGGCACCGAGGAGGCGGTGGACCTCGTGATGCGCGCCTTTGCCCTCGAAGGGCGCGACAGCGTGGCAGCCGCCGAGCCCACGCGCAGCATCTACTGCCGCCGTGCCGCTGTTAATCGCCTGGAATACCGCGAAGCCCCTTTGCGCAAGGACGACTTTGCCCTCGAGGCCGACGCGCTGCTCAACGTCGTGAGCGACACCACCAGCCTGCTTTTCCTCTGTTCGCCAAACTCCCCCACGGGCAATCTGCTCAGTGCCGGCGAGGTGGAGACCATCCTGCAACTCTTCGACGGCTACGTAGTGGTCGACGAGTCGTACATTGAGTTTTGCCCCCAGCACACCATGGCAGGCCTACTCAATAAGTACCGAAACCTCATTCTGCTCCGATCCTTCTCCCACGGCTGGTCAGCTGCTGGCCTCCGCTTGGCAGCCATCGTAGCCCGTCCCGAAACGATTAACGAGATAGCCAAGGTAGGCTTCACCCATCCCCTCAGCAGCGCCGTGGAGCGCGTGGCTATGCAGATGGTTCGCCAGCGGCTCGACGTGGACAAGTGGGTGCGCCAGATACTCGACGAACGAACCAAAGTCGTCCTTGCCCTTCGCCTCTTGCCCGAGTGCAAACAAGTGTACCCCTCCGACGCCAACTTCCTCCTCGTGCGTTTTGCCGACAGCGAGGACGTAGCCAACTACCTCCTGCAAAACGGCATCGCCGTCCGTCCCGCTTGCGGTTGCCTGCGCATCACCATCGGTCTGCCCTCGCAGAACTCCGCCTTGCTCGGGCTCCTGCGCCGCCGCATTGAGCGATAGTCAAAATCCTCCGCGGGGAAATTCCAGTCCCCCGCGGGGGGATTGTAGTCCCCCGGGGGAGGACTGGAGTCCCCGCTGGGAGGACTCGAGTCCTCCCAGGGAGGATTTTAACCAGGGCAGGGATAATTTTTA
>CAVKGN010000028.1:0-21311 GCA_963655595.1 uncultured Oscillospiraceae bacterium | reverse complement strand
AATACTTGGCAAGCGGTAACGTGAATACTTGATAAGCGGTAACGTGAATACTTGCCAAGTATTTATCTACAACCCCTGAGGTAGGAACGACTACCCCAGGGGTTGTAACGTGAAGGACGGAGGACGGATTTAGGCAGAGCGAAATAAAGCGCGAGGCAACCCATACGATGTGGATTGCCTCGCGCTTTTATCATACCCTCCCCCATCGCCACAGGGGCGAGGGGGAGAGGGAGGGGACTGAATGTTATTTCAGGATCTTGTGAACACGGCGGCCGTTGGGCGCGTCGATGGCGATGATGTACGAGCCGTGGGGCTGTCCTTCGATGGAGAGTGACAGGCTGCTCGTAGCCGAAGCTGCGGTCGTCTTGCCCAGACATACGCCGCCGGCGTTGTAGAGCGTAGCCGTTGTGCCAGCCTCGATGTTGCCCGATACCGTCACGTTGTTATCATCGTGTGTCACCTTCAACGCGCTTGTGCTGTTGCCAGCCTCTGCACTCTTCACGCCGTCGGTCTTAGCCGGGATGGTGGTGAAGCGGAGCGTGTAGCCGTAGGTGCCGCTCGTGGGCACGAAGTACTGCGATGTGGCCTGCGGGCCGCACGAACCCGAACCGATGCCGCGCTGGCAGTAGTCGAAGTGAGCGTAGATGCTGCGATCTGCCTCGCTCGAAGGCAAGAAGAGTTCCCAGTTGTGGCTCTTAGCCTTGAGCTGCTGGTCGGTCCAGTAGAGCGTGGAGAAGGCTACGGTGCCCTGTGTCTCCACCTTTATCTGGTTGCCCGTGCTGTCGGAGAGCGTGAGGTCGCGGAGGTTCATGCGGTTACCCATCGTCTGCGGACGGAGGTAGTACTCGTTCATATCCCATACGGTGCTGGTGTAGCGGCCGAGGAACGAACCCGTCATACGGTCCACATAGTTTTCAAGCGGTCCGTTGGCGTAGTATTCCACGTTGGAGAACTCGCCCGGGAAGGCCATTTGCAAGCCGAGGCGGCGTACGGCCTTGGTATAGTCTGTGGACGTTACCTGCGGTGTGTACTCCGTTTTGAGGTCGACTGTACCGTCGGCGTAGAACGTATAAACGTACTTGTAGTTAACCCACGAACCCGTTGCATTGATGGTGAGCGTGGCGCTCTTCTTATCGGATGCCAGCACAAAGTCGGCAGTCTTTTCAGAGATGCCGTTGCCCTGGTTGTACGACGGGTCGGAGCCGTAGGGAGCGTCGTTCTCAATCCAGCGGTAGTTTTCGTAGTCGGGCGTTCCGTCGGTCGTGATAACCGAGATGCCGTTCTGCTTCCACTCCTTCACCTTGTTGAGGTCGACGTTGTAGATGAACGAGATGTTGTCGCCTTTGAGCGTACGCAGTGTGCCGAGTCTCGTCAGCGTCAGTTCGCCCGTGGGGTTCACTTCTGCAAGCTCGTCCTTGCGCTCGCTCACCACGAACTGTGCGCCAGCCACCTGCGAACCGGCAGGGCTGTACTCAGTAGCTGCGGAACGTACTACGCTAAGTTCCACAAGCACTTCCTTGCCAGCGGCAATAGCCTCAGCGGCGTCGTAGCTTGCAGGAATCGTAATGATCTGGCTTTCGCCCGGAGCAATTTCGGGGAGAGCAGTCGTTCCCATAGCTACCTGCGAACCATTCACTAACACGCGGGCAACGAGGTTGAACTCGCCGAGCGTGATGAAGTCGTAAGCATTCTTTACCTTAACGGTGTTTGCCTTCTTGTTGTAGTAGAAGAACTTCACATACTGGTAAACCTTTTGCAGTTCGGTGAGCTTAGCGTTCCAAGCGCGGTCGGCGCCGATGATACCGTTATTCACGAAGTTACCCTGGTGGGGAGCGTCGTTCCAGTCGTAGCCCGTGCGGTACTTGTTGAAACCATTCGCTGTGAGGTTGCCAGCCTGCTGGTCAGCGTAGGATACGATAGACTGATCAACCCAGTCCCACACGCAGCCGCCAATGCCGTAGGTGCTACTCTCAATCACGTCCCAATAGTCCTGCAAGCCTCCGAGCGAGTTGCCCATAGCGTGGTCGTACTCGCACATGAAGTAAGGCTGCTGGAACAAGTTAGAGTTAGCCTCAGTGGGCACGTACTTTGTGTTGCCTTCGAGGAAGGGGTACATACGACTCCACAAGTCGGTTGCAAGACTGGAGTTGGCGTTGGTCGAACCCTCGTAGTGGATGGGGCGCGACGGGTCGAGCGACTTGATGAGGTTGTAGTTCGAGAGCATGTTGCTTCCGTAGCCGCTCTCGTTGCCCAAGCTCCAGAAGATGACGCTCGGGTGGTTGCGGTCGCGCAGCACCATGCGACGTTCGCGGTCGTTGTAGGCAGGCGTCCAGCTGGTGGAGCTTGACATGCCCGTGTTCACGCCGTTTGAATTGTTGTCAATCCAGTTCTTGTGACATTCCAGGTCGGCCTCGTCCATCACGTAAAGTCCGTAGTAGTCGAACATGGCGTTCATCTTGGACTGACGCGGGTAGTGGCTCGTGCGCACGGTGTTGACGTTGGCCTGCTTCATGAGCTTAATGTCCTTGAGCATTGTTTCCACGTCAATGCTGCGACCATAGAGCGGGTGCGTATCCTGCGTGTTGACGCCCTTGAAATACACCTGCTTGCCGTTGATGTACACACGGTGATCCGTAGAGGGAATCTCGATGTGGCGGAAGCCGTACTTCGTAGCGAAGGCCTCTTCCTCGTTGCCGGCAGCATCGAGCTGGGCAATGTCGAGCGTGTAGAGGTTGGGCGTTTCAGCCGTCCAGAGCTGAAGACCACTCAGGTTGGCAAACGTCAGCGTTTGGGTTTCCTCCTGCTTGTCGCCATCGGCGAAGGAGAAGTTGGCAGTCTGCTCAGCAATCTGCTTGCCATCGGGCGAGAACAAGCGCACGCGAACCTGCTTTGAGGCAGCCTGGCCGTCGCGGTTGTTCATAGTGAGGTCCACGCTCATCTCGCCGCTGCGATAGTCGTCATCGGCATTGAGCGTAGAGGTGATGCTGTGGTCGCGGAGGTAAGTCTTGGGAGTGGCGAAGAGGTAAACGTCGCGGTGGATACCGCTCATGTGCCAGCAGTCCTGACCTTCGAGGTAGGAACCATCGGTAAAGCGGAACACCTGTACGCTCACGTTGTTGTCGCCGGTATGCACGTAGGGAGTTACGTCGAACTCGGCGTCGTTGTTCGCACCTTGGGTATAACCCACCTTCTCGCCGTTCACCCAAACGTAAGCACCGCTGTAAATACCGTCGAAGTGGAGGAAGACGCGCTTAGCGTCCCATCCCTCGGGCAACGTAAAGTTGCGACGGAGCGAACTTACGGAGTTGTAGAGCTTTGACTTCATGGAGATGTAAGGCGGATTGTCCTCGAAGGGATATTCCACGTTGACATACCACGGATCGCCGTAGCCCTTCATCTCGACGCACGAAGGCACGTCGATGTTGTCCCAGGCACTCACGTCCACGCTGTTGCCGTAGAAGTCGTCCTCGCCGGGGCGAAGTGACGGATCCTTCACGAAGTTAATCTTCCACGTGCCGTTGAGCGTGAGGTAGCACGAGCTTTGCGGATTGTGCCAGGGCTGCGCATAACGCTCTGCGTCGGCGCGGAGTTCCTCGGTGTTGAGGTAGGGCATATAGGTGGCGTGTCCTTCCTCCTTATTCACAGCAAAGACGCGCTCATTCTCCCAGTCATTCTTCACAATGACGGGAGCGTCGGTAAGTGCAATAGTAAAGTAAGTACTCTCGTCCGAAGCGTCGGTCACCATACTCGTGCTGCCGTCGGAGGCGCACGCCATATAATAGGTGACGTTGCTGCGTGAGTAAACAATCTGGTAAACGCCGTCCTGCCCAGAGACGGGGCTAAGCGTCACCTGCTGGTTAGCGTTTGAGGGATCGGAAGCGTACTGGAGAGGCACCTTGTTGCCGTTGAGACCGGCGTCAATGGAGTAGCCGTACATGGCATTGTAGAGCACGCAGGCCGTCTTGGTGTTGTTGCCCTGCTTGTAGCTCATGCGCTTGTACTGCCAGTGTTGAGCATAGTCGCCCTCAGCCTCAGCATCGGCGTAGATAAGGGCGGCCGACGTACGACTGCTGCGATTGGTCAACACATTGCCCGTGCTCTTGTTCTTAAAGATATAAGTCAGTTCAGCCACGGGAGTGGTCACGGTGCGCGAAGTCTCCGTAAACTTGAAGTAGCTGTTCGCCGCCGTGAGGTCCTGATCCATGTACAGGCTACCGTCCTCGCGAACAGTCAGGGCGCGGTCCTCGGACACGTTGAGAATTTGGTACACGTCGTCCAAGCCGTCCACAGCCTTGATGCAGAACTGCTGGTTGTCGTTGGTGGCGTCGCCGTCCCATTGCAGAACGTGGTAGCTCGACGTGGGTGCCTGGTCAATGCCCATGCCGCAGTTGGGGTTGTAGAAGGCGTAAATGCTACTCGAAGCATCTACGGGCAAGAGCAGCCAGTCCTGGCTCTCAGTGTCGTTGTCAATGGCCTCCATTTGCAGATAGGTGTCGTGTGCCGCATTGCTGCCGTTGCCAATGGCCTCGCCAGTGGCATTGCTTACAACGCGAAGCACAGCCCCCGGCTTGTCCAAATTGAAGGCATGCGCCAAGGCGCAAGGCAAACAACTCAGCAAGCACAGCAACGCCAAACAGCGAAGTTGGTGGATGTGTGTCATTTTCATAAGTAAAATAAAGGGTTTGGGAAATAAATAATTGTCGCGGTTAAGTCAGTTTTCGTGACGCTTGCAAATGTACGAATAAAAGAAACGCGTCAAACCGCCAAAAATAAATTAATGGAGGCATCGTCTCTACGAGCCTCCATTAACCAACACAAAAACTAAACTAGACTTAACTAAACTATTTGATAGCGTTATCATCACGACAACTTGATGATGCAAATATATAACAACGCAAATAACAAACAAAGATTTTGCAAACTTTTCTTTGCAAAATCTTTGTTTTCTCTACTTGCGTATGTTGTTAAGCATAAAATTATCCAAAATTACCATCGCCGCCATCGCCTCAACGATAGGCACGGCACGGGGAAGTACGCAGGGGTCGTGCCGCCCGCGGGCTTTGAGGGTGACGGCGTTTCCTTGGCGGTCGACCGTAGTCTGTTCGCGCAGGAGCGTGGCCACAGGCTTAAACGCTACGCGGAAATAGATGTCCTGCCCATTGCTCAGGCCGCCCTGAATGCCGCCGCTGTGATTGGTAAGCGTGGTGATGCCGCCTTGGGGAGCCGGCACGAATACGTCGTTCTGCTCACTTCCGCGCGCCGTTACACCAGCAAAGCCCTCGCCGTACTCAAAGCCTTTCACGGCGTTGATGCCCAACATGGCCGCGCCAAGCTGCGCATGGAGCTTGTGGAACACAGGCTCGCCAAGTCCTACGGGACAGCCCTCGATGACACAGGTGATGATGCCGCCGATGGTGTCGCCCTCGGCTTTCACCTCGCTAATAAGCTGCGCCATAGCCTCAGCCTTAACAGGGTCGGGGCAGCGCACGGGGTTCTTCTCAATCTCGGAGAAGTCGAGCTCGGCGTAGTTCTTATCCAGCGCAATGCTACCCACCTGCGACGTGTAGGCCGTGATGCGTATGCCCTTGCTGCGCAGAACCATCTTGGCGAAAGCCCCACCCACCACGCGGGCAATCGTTTCGCGCGCCGAGGTGCGACCTCCGCCACGGTGGTCGCGGATGCCGTACTTCTCCTGGTAGGTAAAGTCGGCATGCGAGGGACGGAACACGTTGCGCATATTCTCGTAGTCGGCGGAGTGCTGGTTCTCGTTGCGCACGAGGAAACCAATGGGGCAGCCCGTCGTCACACCCTCGAACACGCCCGAAAGCAGTTCCACCTTGTCGCCCTCTTTGCGCGCCGTGGTGAGCGCACTTTGCCCAGGCTTGCGGCGGTCGAGCTCGGCTTGCAGGAAGTCCATGTCCACCTCCACGCCAGCCGGCATGCCGTCAATCACGCCGCCGATGCCGGCACCGTGGCTTTCGCCGAAAGTGGTGAGGCGAAACAGTTGGCCAAAAGTATTCATTGCAGATTAAGAGTAGTGAGTCTTTTAATAAGGAGAAAGTAAGGAAAGCGATGCCTTAGTGCTTGTGGCAGCAACCGCCTTCGCCATGATGGCAGCCATCATCGCCATGGTGGCAACCGCCTTCGCAGTCGCCCTCGCCGCCGCAGCAGCCGCAGCCTTCGCCGCTCATGAGTTTTGCCATCTCCTCGATTTCAGCGTTGGTAGCTTCGCGCAGGGTAACTACCTCGCCCTTGAAGTGGAGATCCTTACCTGCAAAGGGATGATTAAGATCGACGGTCACAACCTCGTCCGTCACTTTGAGAACAAGACCATTAAAGCGGTTGCCGTCCTCGTTGACGAGTGGCAGCACAGCACCGGGATAAACCATATCCTTGTCGAACTTGCCATTAACGTAGAACGTAGACTTGGGCAGGTCAATAACGTGTTCCTGCACATATTCGCCGTAAGCATCGTCCTTTTTGAGAACAAAGTCGAACTTGTCGCCGGCTTGAAGGCCAACGATATTCTCTTCGAACGCCGGGAGCGTAACGCCCATGCCCGAAATAAATTGGAAGGGATGTTCTACGGGTGCTTTCTCAGCGAGTTCGTGAATGCCTTTTTCGTTGTCGATGTAGAGTTCGTATGCCACGGTGACATACTTCTGCGTGGTATTTTCCATAAGAAGTGAGTAGCGCGTCAGGCACTTGCCCAAAGCACAGAGATTGTGTAATTATATTATATATGTGTATGTATTCGTGTGAGTCTGATGCCCATCAGGCGAGTTCCAGTTCCAGTTCCTTGCGCAACATTTCGAGTTCGGAGCAGCGCTGGAGCATATCCTTGTACTGTTCAAGCCGACTGAAAGCCCTTTGCGGAGCGTCGGCAGAGGCTATGTTTATGTTCAGTGTGATGGCATCATTGCGGAGCTGCATGCGCAGGTAGCTCGTTAGCGACACTTGCACTTTCCGAAGGTATTGCTCCACCATCTCGTTCTCTACCACAACGCTCACTTGCCACGTCTCGGCGTTGAGCGTAGGTTCAATGCTCTTCATGCGTCCTTGCAAGGCGCGTTCCTGCACGGGAAGGTTTTGCGCATAGCGGAACCACCAATATACGAGTTGGTCCTGAGTGAACGGGTCGCACAGCTTTGCGGGCTCAGCCTTCTGGGGCGTTGCTGGCGCAGAAGGGGCAGCAGCTGGCGAAGGCGACGCATCCGTTTGGCGGTTGCGAATGTTAGTTCTCATCGCCGACAACGAGAGCGTGTGTGCCACTTTCGTTGGACTGTATTGCGTGGACTTCTGCCCCAAACGGTCGAGGAACGACACCTGAGGCTTTGCAGCACTGCCAGTCTGCTGAGGTTCTGACACGGCGGGCTGCGCAACAGTTTGGGCGGAATTATAGGGGCGGCTGGCAGGACTATTCCCTGCTGCCGGGCGGCCAGTCTGAGAAGCTGTGGCCGCAAGTTTGAATAGGGGTTTTAGTCGTCGCGTAGGGCGACGCCCACAGCCGGCATCATCGTCGCCAGAGGCCGCCTGCGCCACCTCGATAAGCGTAAGCTCCACGAGAAGTCGTTTGTTGCGCGAGGCGTTGTAGTGAAGGTCGCAGTCGCTGCATAGCTTCAAGGCACGATAGAGAACCTTCGGCTCGCAACGCATGGCCTGCTCGTGGTAACGCTGGCTAACGCGTTCGCTCACGTCGAGCAACGGCAGCGTCTGCGGGTCGCGGCTCATCAGCAAGTTGCGGAAGTGCGAGGCCAAACCGCCCACGAAGTAGTTTGCCTCAAAGCCCTTGCTCAGCGTATCATTCAGCTGCACCATGGCCGAGGGTATGTCGTTTTTGAGCAGTAGATCCGTCATGCGGAAGTACACGTCGTAGTCGAGCACGTTGAGGTCCTCAATCACCTTCTCGTAGGTAATGTTTCCCTCGCAGAAACTCGTCACTTGGTCGAAGATGGAAAGTGCGTCGCGCATACCACCATCGGCTTTCTCGGCAATGACGTGAAGAGCTTCCAGCTCATACATAATACCCTCCTTGCCAGCAACGTACTCCAAATGGTGCACGGCGTCGGCTACGGTGATACGCGAGAAGTCGTATATCTGACAACGGCTAAGAATGGTGGGGAGGATCTTGTGCTTTTCAGTAGTGGCCAACACAAAGATGGCGTGTGCGGGCGGCTCTTCAAGGGTTTTCAGGAATGCGTTGAAAGCCGCTGTGGAGAGCATATGCACCTCGTCGATGATGAACACCTTGTAGCGACCCACCTGCGGTGGAATCTGCACTTGGTCAATAAGGTCGCGTATTTCGTTTACGCCGTTATTCGAAGCGGCGTCGAGCTCATATATATTATAAGACCGCTGCTCGTTGAACGCCTTGCAACTTTCGCACTCGTTGCAAGCCTCGCCCTCGGGAGTGGGGTGCAAGCAGTTGATTGTCTTAGCAAAAATACGGGCACAAGTAGTCTTGCCTACACCTCGTGGTCCACAAAACAGGTAGGCGTGCGCCAACTTGCCTTGTGCAATGGCGTTTTTCAGTGTGGTAGTGAGTGCGTGCTGACCTACTACGGTGTCGAACGAGACGGGACGGTATTTCCGTGCTGATACAATGTATTCGCTCATCTGTTGTGTTTTCAATGCATGAGCAAAGGTAGTCCTTTTTTCTGATTTTCGGAGCAAAGCGTCTGTCGCCCACCCCTGAGTCTCGGCTTTCGCTGGCGACGGTGTGGGTCAATACTCCCTTTCGCCAAAGATAGCCGTGCCGACGCGTACGAGGGTTGCCCCCTCCTCCTGTGCTATCTGGTAATCGTGCGACATTCCCCACGACCGCTGGCAGAAGCCCTCGTCGGTGGCGAAGAAACGCTGTTTTACTTCGTTGAAATAGTCCCAAGCCGTGCGGAACTCCCTGCGGATCTGTTCCTCATCGCTTGTATTCGAAGCCATGCACATCAGACCGGCTATTTCCACATTGGCCATGCTGCGCCACTCGCCCTCTTCAAGCAGGGCGGTGCAGTCGGCAAGCGACAAGCCGTACTTTGTTTCTTCCTGGGCAATGTGGAGTTCGAGGAGGCACTTTATCCGCCTGCCGCACTTTGCCCCTTGCTTGTTGATCTCGCGGAGAAGTTTCAGGCTGTCAACAGCGTGTATCAGCGAAATGTAGGGGGCAATGTACTTCACCTTGTTAGGTTGGAGGTGGCCGATGAAGTGCCACTCAATGTCGGCGGGCAACGAAGATTGTTTGGTTTGCAGTTCCTGCACACGACTTTCGCCAAACACGCGCTGTCCTTGGCGGTAGGCCTCTTCAATGAGACTTGCCGGGTGAAACTTCGACACGGCCACGAGTCCTACGCCCGGCCGCAGGGTTGACTTAATCTCGTTCAAGTGTATCATAGTGCTTGCAGTATAAAGAAAATGCGCAAAAGTACAAGGCGCGCAACGTCTTGTACTTTTGCGCATTCGGCAATTCTACTATTCTTCCTCCTTGTTGCGATGCACAGCGTAGTGGAAGATGTTCATGATGGAAGTTTCGGTGATGGAAAAGATGGTGTAGTCGAGCATAGAGCCCTTCATACCCTCGTCGAGACGCTTAACGGCATCGCGCAGGTCGGCTGCTTGCACAAGCACGTTCTGACTTGTCTTCTTCTCCTTACCACTCTTCTCGTCGAGCGTCACAAATACCAGTTTGGCACGGAAATACTTGTCGGCGCTGTCGTCGCCAGGAGCCTCAAACATCTCGGCATAACGGGCGCGCTTGATGTCGCTCACCTCGAATTCGCCCGTCATGTAAGGGCTTATCTCTTCAATAATGCGGTGCTCAGCTTCGGTAAAGTTGATGGCATCGACCAGGTAGGGCTCATTGACCTTCTTCACCAGTCCGTTGTCCATCGTGCGCTCATATTTCACCTTGCATTCAAACCATTCGTTGTTCATCTTTCTCTGTTTATGTGTATTCGCATTGATGCCCCAGCCTGTTTTTCGAGGGCGGGCAAAATTAGATATTTATTTTCACTTGCCCTTTTCCCTTCGTGAATTTTCCGTAGCCAACGGCGTGGGAGGGGCAGCAGTGATAACAACGCAGACAATGCGTGCAGTGGGCGTGCCATTCGGGACGTTTATCCTTGTTCATCACGATGTTTTGGAGTGGACATAGCTGGGCGCAACGGCCGCAGCCTCGACACTTGTCGCTGTCTACATAGAAACGCTTATAGTTAATAAGGAAGCGGTTGAAAAGCGGGCGCAGCACATACGTTTTGAGCCAAGGACATGCACCGCGTTCCAAGTCCCCCTTTTCATGATAGCGATGCGCAAGGATGTGGGCGGCTATACGGTCGATGCAGGGAGTAAAGGCGTCCTCCTTTTTCTGCAACAGCTCAGGGCTGTCTACGTCGAAACCTGGGAGGCAGATATACGTGTCGCACATTACAACCGAAAAAGCGCCGTCGAGATGCCAGCCCACCGCGGTGAGTTCGCGTTCAAGCACACGGTCGGCATAACCCATGTCGTCGCCGCAAGTCATCACGGCCACCACTGTCTTCGGACATTCCTTTGCCGAAAGCGTAGCCACAAATTCGCTCATCACACTGGGTATGCCCCAAGCGTACACGGGAAACACGAGCAGGGCGAGTTCACCCTCGCAAGACTTTGCCTCGGCCACCGACGAGAGCGGCAAGCTGAGCCTTTCCGACAACTCGCGCGCCACACGAAGGGAGTTGCCCGTACCACTGAAATAGTATATCATTTTACGAGTTGTTTGCTATACACGAAAGAACCAGCGAAGACTTTCCGCGTCTCTTCCTCTACGGGACGATCGAAGATGCCATAGACAGTACTACCACTGCCGCTCATAGCTGCATACAAAGCCCCCATGTCGTAGAGCGTCTGCTTGATTGCCGCCAGTTCGGGATGGTTAGGGAATACGGAGGCTTCAAAATCGTTGACCACCGTGTCGCGCCAGTTTTCTATGGGCTGCATAATCGCCTCGCGGAGGGGGAAGTCGGCAGGACGAGGAGTGACGTGGGCATAAGCCTCCTTTGTGCTGACAAACACGTCGGGTTTCACAAGCAGAATAAACTTTCCTCGCAGCGAAAGGGATATGGGAGAAAGCTGATCGCCAATACCCGTAGCATACGCCGGAACATTGCGCACAAAAAAGGCGCAGTCCGCCCCAAAGGGAGCGATGCGACGCTCCATGTCAGACGCTGATAGCCCCAGACTGAACATTTCGTTGAGCAACAACAGCATCGAGGCGGCATCGCTACTCCCTCCGCCCAAGCCTGCACCCATCGGCACGTTTTTATAGAGGAAAATGTCGACGGGGGGAAGCTGGTACTCCTCTTTCAGGGCAAGATACACCTTGACCACAAGGTTGTCGGCTGCTGTTCCTTCCACCTTCGCGCCGCCCACTGTCAGGCGGTAGGGTTCTGTCGCATCTTCGAGCGGTTTTACCTCCAAATTGTCACGTAGGGGAACGGGATAGAATACAGTCTCAAGATTGTGATAACCGTCCTCACGCTTTGACACCACGTTAAGGCCTATGTTGATCTTGCAGTTTGGCAGATAAAGCATTGTATCGTATTTATTCTTCGGATTGGACTTTACTCTCGTTGCCATACACGTCGACGGCGGTCACTACATAACGACTGTGGCGAAATGCCGGCAGGAGCAAAGTCTGTTCGTAATGTGTTTGTTTAATATGTGTGGCAAGCAGTACATCGCCCCGTTCGGCATCGAGTCGATAGACGTTGTAAGTTACCTCACCATCGGAATCGGCCACCGCATTCCATGAGAGGGAGAGTTGCTGCCCGTCGATACGCGCCTCAACCTTGGGGGCTTCGGGAGCAATGGAGTCAAGCCACGTCATCGGTGGCACAAGGGCTTGCTGAGCATAGAAGGAACTTTTGAGCCAGTCGTAAACGCCCTTTTCATTGTTCAACAAAAACTTTGCACGGAAGAACGCCGCACCACCCATCCCCAGCTGGCGCATCACGTTGAGCTGTCGCTGAATGGCAAGGAGTGGCCAATTCTTCTCTCTTTTGTTGAGCATGTACATGCCCAGTCCTGGCACAACGGGACGCCCAGAGGCATTGTCGCGCCAATCGGCAAGGAAGGGATAAAAGTGCTTGCCGTCGAAGTACATCATGGGGAACAGCATGTCCATCCATCCCTTTTTCAGCCACGACTGAGCGTCTTGGCTAACGGCATCGCGCGCATTCCAACCATAGGATGAGTAGCGACTGAGGTCGGAGTACTTCCCCACGGGCGAGCAACTCAACTTCACCCACGGACGAACACCCTTTACGGCATCATGAATTAACTGCACACAGCGGTTTACGTTGGCTGCTCGCCAAGCTGCCTTCGTCTGCCCATTGCCGTAGAGTTTGTAGGTGCGGTCGTCGTTAAAGGGAATGCCACTTTCCGGGTAACGGATATAGTCGAGGTGGATGCCATCCACATCGTAGTTCTGCACAATCTCCCGACACACATCTGCTAGATAGGTGGCGGTGCCTGGCACACCAGGATCCATCATCCACTGGTCACCGCAACGCTGACAAAGTTCGGGATGTTGCTGGGGCAGGGAGCGTTTACCCAACTGTTTGGCTACGCTTACCTTGCACACGGGAAAGGCTACCACCCAAGCGTGACACTCCATGCCGCGTTCGTGACAGGCCTCAACGGCAAAGCGCAAGGGATCGTAAGGCGGGCGTTTGCCGGACGTGCCAGCAAACACGCCGTCCCACGGCTCAATTGCCGAGGCATAAGCAGTTGTTCCGCGCAGACGGGTCTGAAACAGTACAGTGTTTATGCCCACAGCCCGCAGACGGTCGAGCATGTCGCAGAGCTGCGCTTTCTGCTGCGCCGCCTGCTCGTCTGTCACCGCCGGACGTGAGGGCCAGTCCAGCCCCATGAGTGTGGTGAGCCACACGGCACGTACCTCATAGCCCACAGAGGACGAGGCCGGCGAATGTGTCGGCATGGACTGCGCACGAAGAGAAAAGGCGCACCACAACGGTAACAGGAAGGTCAATAATAAACGCATGGGGAAAGAGATGGGGATATCAATCAACGTGTTTGCTGCAACAGAGGGTGTACCATACCCTGCGGCACACCGAGTTTAATGGCTTGTTCCAAGTCGTTGCGAGCCAGCTTCTTCTCGCCGAGTTGCAGGAGCGACTTGGCACGTTCTATATAATAGGCACTTTCATTGGGCTGCAACGAAAGTAAGCGGTCGTAGTCGGCACGAGCCAAAGCGTGCATACCGAGCGACGTCTCTACATTGGCACGCGTGCTGAGGGCATCTATACTTTCGGGATTGGCGGACACGATGAGGTTGAGCCGGTTGAGGGCTTCGCGGGGCTGCCCCATTTGGTACAGACATAAAGCATCGAGCAGTTGGGCATTTTCGTTCTGCGGACTGTCGCGGAGGATGGTCTGCAAGTCGGCATGCGCATCGGGGTAGAGCCTCAGCTCATAGCGTGATGCAGCCCGCACGAAACGTGCCCTTTCAAGCATGGAGGCACTCACGTCGTCCTGCGCATGACTGTCGAGCACCAGCTGTGCATCGGCAACAGCTTCAGAGGCATAACCCAGTTGCAGGTTGGCTTCGGCGCGCGCCACACGGGCATCGTAATAGTTGGGGTACTCCTTTATTATATGTGTAAGCCTTTTCACCGCTTCCGCATTGCGCCCACGCGCCATGTCGACAAGTCCCAGGTTGTACCTTATCACCTGGTTGCCGGGAGCAGTTGGGCGCAGCCTCAACGCGTCGTTGAAAAGCTGTTCCGCCTCAGCGAGCGAATCGCGGTGAAGGGCGTTGAAGGCTCGTCGCAGGTTGTCTACGTATTGAAGGGAATCTTTTTGCGCACGCAGCTGAATGTTATCGTCCTGCTTGTAGTCGTCCAGCGTCTTTGAACGCACAGTACCTCCATGCTTCAGCTCTACAATGGTCTGCGCAGGAAGCGAAAGGACTGCTGCAAAAGCAACAAACAGGACAAGAAGGGGTATTCTGAATTTCATCAGGGAACGTATTGGTAAAAGCAAAAGTAACAAGAATGCCGCTTGCCGCAAAGCAAGCCAACGTCCTTGTTACTTTTGATGGTGGGAGCGAAGCTTTTACTTCTTCTTTTCCTCAACAATTGCGTCGATGACTGCCACGGCGGTCACGTTGACAATGTCGTTCACCGAGCTCTCAAAGTCGGTAAAGTGGATAGGTTTGTTCAAGCCCATCTGGATGGGACCTACCACCTCGCCGTCGTCGGCGAGTGACTTCACAATCTTGTAGGAAGAGTTGGCGGCTGAAAGGTTGGGGAAGATAAGCGTGTTCACGTCAATGCCTTTCAGCTTATTGAAGGGATACTTCTCGTCGCGCAACTCGCGATCCATGGCGAAGTTTAACTGCATTTCGCCGTCGAGGGCAAGTTCGGGATATTCTTTGTGAATACGTTCTACAACGTGCTGCATTCGCAGAGCGCTGCCGTCCTTATCGGTACCGAAGTTCGAGTAAGAGAGCATCGCGATTGCCGGCGTGCGGTTGAAGAAACGCGTGGTCGAGGCGGAAAGACGGGCAATGTCGTAGAGCGCGTCTTCGTCGGGATGGCGGTTTACGAGCGTGTCGGCCACGAAGAGGATGCCCTTCTTTGTGTTGACAAGGTGCATGGTACAGAAGTGGTTGTAACCCTCGCGAATACCAATCACCTCGCGCGCCACCTTGAACGTATTGGAATACTTCGTGTAAAGACCAGTGATGAATGCGTCGGCCTCACCCGTCTCCACCATCATCATGCCGAAATAGTTGCGCTCATACATCTTGTCCTCGGCCTCCTGCGGCGTATAGCCGTGACGCTCCATCTTCTTGGCAAAGACTTGTGCATAACGATGGCGACGCTCGTTCTGAGAGTCATTGCGCAGGTTGATTATCTCAATACCGTCGAGGTTGAGTTTGAGTTCCTCAGCAATGCGGCGGATCTGTACGTCGTTGCCAAGAAGCACGGGGAAGCAAATGCCTTCCTCCTTAGCGCGCACGGCAGCCTCGAGCATAGTGGGGTGTGTTCCCTCTGCGTAGACCACGCGCTTGGGATTGGAGCGTGCGGTGTCGTAGAGGTTCTGCGTAAACTTCGACTCCTGACCCATCAGCTCGCGGAGATGCTGACGATAGGCTTTCCAGTCGGTAATGGGGGTACGAGCCACGCCGCTGTCCATAGCTGCCTTTGCCACAGCCATCGACACCTCTGTGATAAGACGCGGGTCAACGGGCTTGGGAATGAAGTAGTCGGGGCCAAAGGTGAAGTTGCGCACGTGGTAGGCGCGGTTAACGATATCGGGCACCGGACGGCGAGCCAAGTCGGCAATGGCCTTAGCGGCTGCCATCTTCATTTCCTCATTGATAGCAGTAGCCGCCGTGTCGAGCGCGCCGCGGAAGATGTAGGGGAAACCGATTACGTTATTGATCTGGTTGGGGTAGTCGGTACGTCCTGTACTCATCAGCACGTCGGGACGAGCTGCCGTAGCATCCTCATAAGAGATCTCAGGTACGGGATTAGCCAAGGCAAATATAATAGGCGTGTTGGCCATGGAGCGCACCATGTCCTGCGTAAGCACATTGCCCTTCGACAGGCCTACAAATACGTCAGCGCCGTTCACGGCCTCAGCAAGCGTATGCACGTCGGTACGTGTGGTAGCAAATTCGCGCTTCTGTTCGTTCAAGTTGTCGCGGTCAGCTGTGATAACGCCCTTTGAGTCGAGCATCACCACGTTCTCCTTCTTTGCACCAAAGGCACAATAAAGGCGGGTGCAAGAGATTGCGGCTGCACCCGCTCCGTTCACCACGATCTTCACGTCCTCAATGCGCTTACCTGCCACTTGAAGGGCATTGATAAGTCCGGCGGCCGAGATAATGGCGGTGCCGTGTTGGTCGTCGTGCATCACGGGGATATCAAGTTCGGCTTTAAGGCGCTTCTCTATTTCGAAGCACTCAGGTGCCTTGATGTCTTCCAGGTTGATACCGCCAAAGGTTGGCGCGATGGCCTTAACGGCAGCAATGAACTTGTCAGGGTCTTTCTCGTTTACTTCAATATCGAAAGCGTCAACCCCTGCGTAAATCTTGAAAAGCAGACTCTTACCCTCCATCACAGGCTTGCCGCTCATTGCACCAATGTCGCCCAGGCCGAGCACGGCCGTGCCGTTCGAGATAACGGCCACAAGGTTGCCCTTGTTTGTGTAGCGGTATGCGTCGTGGGGATTTTTCTGGATTTCCAAGCAGGGTTCAGCCACGCCCGGAGAATAAGCCAGCGAAAGGTCAGTTTGTGTGCGGTAGGGTTTTGTGGGAACAATCTCAATCTTGCCAGGCTTGCCCATTTCGTGGTAGTGCAAGGCGGCTTCCTTGGTTATCTTTACCATAGAGTATGCTTTGAAAAAGTAGTTAAGTGGCTTGTGTATGTTGTGGTTGGCTTTTGCTCTTGGTGTCACGAACAGAACGGCAAAAGTCAGTTTTCGGTAGCAAATGTACTATTTTACTTGATAGAAGTCGGGCGGAGGCGGCGTGTTTTTGCATTTTGTTTGCGATTATTAAACCGTGGCTAAATTCTCGCTTTCGGAAGATTATCAATGGGAAAAACTGAACGAGTGCAAATAGTTTCGTACATTTGCCACGAGCAAACACACCATTACCAAGGCACAAACGCAATCATCTTATGGCACAGCAGAACGACGCTCTCTCTCAAAATAAAGACCTCCGAAAACACGTGGTAGACATTGCCTCTGAAATGTTCTACCGGCTGGGCATACGCTCTGTCACGATGGACGACATTGCGCACAAACTCACTATGTCGAAGCGCACGCTTTATCAGATTTTCGCAGACAAGGAGTCGTTGTTGCTCGCCGGAGCTATTAAGCACGACGAGGAGGACCGTGCGCAGATGGAGCAACTCAGCAAGGAATGTTCCAATGTACTTGAGTTTCTCCTTGTGATGTTTGAGAAGAAGATGCGCGAGATGGACGCTATGTGCCCAACGTTCTTTACCGACCTAATGAAGTACCCTGCCCTGGTGGCGCACTACGAGGAGAGCCGCAAGGCGCAGGAGGGCGAAGGAGTGATGTTTCTTAACAAGGGAAAGGAGCAGGGACTGTTTCGGCAGGACGTGTGCTTCCCCATTGTGGTTCGCCAAATCACAGCTGGAATGGAACTCATTATAAAGAACAGGCTATGGGAGGAATATTCGCAATCGGAAATATTCCTCAACACGGTCATCCCCTACATTCGGGGGTGTGCCACACAGAAGGGCATTGACATGATCGACTCTTTCCTGAACCGCCATGCACAAACTTTGGCACAGGAGGGAGCAACCGTCTGACGATATGTGCAAACGCCGCACGGCGGCGCATATTATTGTACATTTTAAAGAAAATGAATATCTTTGCGCTTAGATAACGCAGAAACTTAGCCGCAGCCTACACGCCTCGCAGAGAAATGGCGGATGTGCTTGCGGCTTAAAAAGTTTTTGCGGGCATGCGTGTTTGCATATACAGGTAAACGCGTTGCACCCTACTGAAACTGAGCATTCTTGCAGCTTATGCAAAACAATTGTCACCTTTCCAGACTTATACTGGAACAAGCTAAGAAGTATGGCGATAAAGCGGCACTGAGTTACCGCGACTACGACCTCAACAAATGGGTCGACGTGTCGTGGAAGCAGTTCGCGCAAAATGTGACCAAGGTGTCGCTCGCTCTCCTGCACATGGGGATTAGGCCACAAGAGAACATTGCCGTGTTCTCGCAGAACAAGCCCGAGACTCACTACGTCGACTTCGGCGCATACGGTGTACGAGTGGTTACGATTCCCTTCTACGCCACGAGTAGCGCAGCGCAAATCACGTACATGCTCAACGACGCGCAGGTGCGCCTTCTCTTCGTGGGCGAACAGGAACAATACGACACGGCTTTTAGCGTAATTTCCGTGGCGCAGACACTGGAAAAGATCATCATCTTCGACCCGAAAGTAAAGAAGGCTCCCGCTGACCACCTGAGCGTTTATTTTGACGAGTTCCTCCGAAACGAACTCTCTGCAGGCATCAGCACGGAACTGCGCGAGGAATACAAGCGCCGCCAAGCTGAGGCCTCGTATTCCGACCTTTGCAACATTCTCTACACCAGCGGTACAACAGGCCAAAGCAAAGGCGTGATGCTCACCTACGGGCAGTATCACGAAGGCTTCCGCGTGAACGACTTAGCCTTGCCGCTCAGCGACAAGGATGTATTCCTCAACTTCCTCCCCTACACTCACATCTTTGAACGTGCCTGGTGCTACCTTGGTCTGACCGAGGGAGCAAGGCAGTGTGTCAACCTGCGTCCCGTCGACGTGTTGCGCTCCATGCAAGAGGTGCAACCCACTTGCATGAGTGCCGTGCCGCGTTTTTGGGAGAAGGTGTACCAAGCCGTACTCGAAAAGATTGAGAACGGATCGTTCGTGGAACGCAAACTCATCCGCGATGCCCTCGAAACGGGTAAGCGTTATTGGACCGACTACAAGTCGAAAGGGAAGAACGCCCCCATAGGCCTGGCTCTGCAATACAAACTCTACGACAAAACGGTCATCAAGTTCCTCCGCAAAACGCTCGGACTGGAACGCGCCAACTTTTTCCCCACAGCGGGGGCGGCCGTATCGCCAGAGGTAGAGAACTTTGTCCATGCAGCCGGCATCTTCATGGTGGTGGGCTACGGACTAACGGAGAGCCTCGCCACCGTGTCGTGCGACGTGCCGGGGAAGCCGGTTAGTCTGGGCTCTGTGGGACGACCCATCGACGGCATTGAGATCAAGTTTGGCGAAAACAACGAAATTCTCCTGCGCGGCAAGACTATCACACTGGGCTACTACAAGAAGGAATCGCAGACAAAGGAGGCCATCGACAAGGACGGCTGGTTCCACACGGGCGATGCTGGATACATGAAGAACGGTGAGCTTTACCTACGCGAGCGCATCAAGGATCTTTTCAAGACTTCCAACGGCAAGTACATTGCTCCGCAAATGATTGAGTCGAAACTCGTGTTGAATCGTTACTTCGACCAGGCGGTGATTGTTGCCGACAAACGCAAGTTCGTCAGCGCACTCATCGTTCCCAACTATGGTCTACTCAAAACGTACGCCGAGGAGAACGGCATCCACTTCGCCAACATGGAGGAACTCTGCAAGCACCCGCAAATCATTAAGTTCTACACGCAGCACATTGCCTCCCTTCAGCAAGACCTTGCTCACTACGAGCAGATAAAGCGGTTTATCCTCCTCCCCCACCCCTTCACAATGGACAACGGCGAGCTGACCAACACGCTGAAAGTGCGCCGCCGCATTGTTTATGAGCACTATGCGGAACAGATAGAGCAGCTCTACGCCGAGGCAGAAGCTGGAAAGTAAGGCGCTCCCCCAAAAACATTCACGACAAGCATACACACTCCTATTATATATATGATAACTTCCGACCAACTGAAAGATGTACAAGGGCGTGCAGAGGCACTGCACCGCTATCTCGATATTGACGCCAAAGTAATACAGCTCGAAGAGGAGCAGCTGCGCACGCAGGATCCCGGATTCTGGGACGATGCCAAGCGTGCCGAAGAGCAAATGAAGAAGGTGAAAGGCTTGGAGAAGTGGATTGAGGGCTACCGCCACGTGAAGACACTCGTGGACGAACTCGCCTTGGCTTTCGACTTCTACAAGGAGGAGATGGTGACGGAAGAGGAGGTAGATGCAGCCTATACACAGTGCATCGAGGCCGTTGACGCACTCGAACTCCGCAACATGCTACGTCAGGAGGAGGACCAAATGGCGTGCGTGCTGAAAATAAACTCTGGTGCTGGCGGCACGGAGAGTCAGGACTGGGCTTCAATGCTCATGCGTATGTATATGCGCTACGCCGAGGCTCAGGGCTACAAATGCACAATCTCGCACTTGCAGGACGGCGACGAAGCCGGCATTAAGACTGTCACCATGGAGATTGAGGGCGACAGTGCATACGGCTACCTGAAAAGCGAGAACGGCGTGCACCGCCTTGTGCGTGTGTCGCCCTACAATGCCCAGGGCAAGCGTATGACGTCCTTTGCCTCGGTGTTCGTCACGCCGCTTGTCGATGATACGATTGAGGTGTACGTAGACCCCTCGCGCGTTTCGTGGGACTTGTTCCGCTCGGGTGGCGCAGGTGGCCAGAACGTCAACAAGGTGGAGACGGGTGTACGACTCCGTTACCAATACGTCGACCCCGATACGGGCGAAGAGGAGGAAATCCTCATCGAGAATACGGAAAGCCGCAAGCAGCTTGAAAACCGCGAGAACGCCATGCGACTGCTCCGTTCCCAACTCTACGACCGCGCCTTGCAAAAGCGAAAGGCCGAACAGGCAAAGATTGAAGCTGGCAAGAAGAAAATTGAATGGGGTAGCCAGATACGCAGCTACGTGTTTGACGACCGCCGCGTAAAGGATCACCGCACAGGCTACCAAACGAGCGACGTAAACGGCGTGATGGACGGCAAAATTGATGGCTTCATCAAGGCCTATCTGATGGAGTTCTCCGAGAAGGGAACTGAATAACGACTCCCCCTTACAAGCGAAAAACAAATAACCACTAATCTCTGAATACCATGAACAACAAGAAAGAATTGAAACGACACGCCCGCGAAGCGCAGGAACGCAAACAGGCCAACAAGGTGGTCAACGGCATCTTCATTGCCCTCATTGCCTTGGTAGTAATCGCTATGTTCTCCTACTACGCACTTACTCATTAACTGACTTATGGCGGTTGAGATTGAACGCAAATTCCTTGTATGCGGCGACTATAAAGGTTTATCCACCTCTCACAGCCGCATAGCTCAGGGTTACATTTGCAGCGGCAGGGGTCGCACTGTGCGCGTACGCATCCGCGACCGCAAGGGCTACCTGACCATCAAAGGACCATCAAAGGACGGCGGCCTGTCACGCTACGAGTTCGAGAAGGAGATAACGCTCGACGAGGCTCTCTCGCTCATGACGCTGTGCGAGCCGGGCATCGTCGACAAATATCGTTGGCTTGTACCTGTGGGAAACCACACGTACGAGGTGGACGAGTTCCTTGGCGACAACCAAGGACTTGTAGTAGCCGAGGTGGAACTGCGTAGCCCCGACGAGCCGTTTGAACGTCCCCCGTTCCTCGCCACCGAAGTGACGGGCGACCGCAAATACTACAACTCCTCCCTCCGTGCCCACCCTTTCAAGGACTGGACCGACGAGGAGAAAGCCACCATCCTCAACGCCACCCAAAAGAATGGAGAACAAGTATAAGTCTTGCTCTCCATTCTTTTT
>CAVKGN010000027.1:0-21863 GCA_963655595.1 uncultured Oscillospiraceae bacterium | reverse complement strand
AAGATGCAGGTATGCTTCTTGGTAAGATGCAGGTATGTATCTTATCAAGTATTTATCCACTACCCCAGGGCTACGAACAACTACCCCGCGGGTACGATTGACGATGTCCGTTACCGTAATAGCAGGAACGGACTCGGACACTGCCGAAAGCATAAAAGAACGCGGCGGTTCAAAGGATTTTCTCCCTTTGAACCGCCGCGCGGTTTTTATCGTTGCTGTTGGTCGGAGCGTGCCTTACATGCGTTCGGGCATTTCGATACCCAGCAGACCCATGCCCAGGCGTACCACCTTGGCCACGTTTTGCGAGAGTACGAGGCGGAAGAGTTGTTTGCCCTTGTCTTCTTCGCGGAGGATGCTGAAGTCGTGGTAGAACTGGTTGTACTCCTTCACGAGTTCGTAGCAGTAGTTTGCCACGGCAGCGGGTTGGTACTCCGTGCCAGCCTGACGCACCACAGCGGCAAAGTCGGCTACGTGTTGAATGATTTCCTCCTCCTTAGTTGAAATCTCAATGTCGGTGGAGAGCTCCTTCGGTATGGTGATTCCAGCATCAGCCGCCTTGCGCAGGATGGAACGTATGCGGGCGTATGTGTACTGGATGAACGGACCCGTATTGCCGTTGAAGTCGATGCTCTCTTCGGGGTTGAAGAGCATATTCTTGCGAGCGTCCACCTTCAGCAGGAAGTATTTCAGCGCACCCATACCTACGATGCGTGCCACCTCGTTCTTCTCCTCCTCGCTCATGTCGGTGCTCTTCTGCGCCTCGTCGATGGTTTGGCGTGCCTGCGCCTTCATGCCTTCTACAAGGTCGTCGGCGTCGACAACTGTACCCTCGCGGCTCTTCATCTTTCCGTTGGGAAGTTCAACCATACCGTATGAGAAGTGTACAAGGCTCTTGCCCCATTCAAAGCCCAGGCGGTCGAGCAGTATCGAAAGCACCTGGAAGTGGTAGTTCTGCTCGTTGCCCACTACGTAAATCATCTTGTCGATGGGGAAGTCCTGGAAACGGAGTTTTGCCGTGCCAATGTCCTGCGTCATATATACGCTTGTGCCGTCAGCACGCAGAAGGAGTTTCTCGTCAAGGCCATCGCCCGTGAGGTCTGCCCATACAGAGCCGTCGTCCTTGCGGAAGAAGAGTCCCTTTTGGAGTCCTTCCTCCACAGCCGCCTTGCCTACGAGATAAGTGTCGCTTTCGTAGTATATCTTGTCGAACCCTACGCCGAGAGCCTTGTACGTCTCGTCGAAACCAGCGTATACCCACTCGTTCATCTTGCGCCAGAGCGCGCGCACCTCGGGGTCGTTTGCCTCCCACTTCACGAGCATTTCGTGCGCCTCCTTGATGAGGGGAGCCTCCTTCTCGGCTTTTTCCTTTGCAGCGTCGGCCTCCATTCCCTCAGCCTCGTACTGAGCTTGCAGTTGCTTCACCTCCTCGCGGTAGTGCTTGTCGAAGGCCACGTAGTAGTCGCCGATGAGGTGGTCGCCCTTCTTGCCCGACGTCTGCGGCGTTTCGCCGTTGCCATATTTCAGCCAGGCGAGCATAGACTTGCAGATGTGGATGCCACGATCGTTCACGATGTTCGTCTTCACCACGCGATTGCCGTTGGCCTCCACTACGTTGGCGAGAGCCCAGCCCAGCAGGTTGTTGCGCACGTGCCCCAAGTGGAGCGGCTTGTTGGTGTTGGGCGAGGAATACTCTATCATAACCAGCGGACTGCTTGCCGTAGGAGCGGTGATGCCGAAGTGGTCGTCGGCATCAATGTCGTTGAGCAGTTCAATCCACACCTTGGGCGCAATGACGAGGTTGAGGAAACCCTTCACCACGTTGAAACTGTGCAGAAGGCTGGTATGCTCCGTCAGCCATGCACCTATTTCCTGCGCCGTGTCTTCGGGCTTTTTGCGCGACACACGCAACAGGGGGAACACCACCAGTGTGAGGTGTCCCTCGAAGTCCTTTTTCGTTTTTTGCAGGCTTACTTGTTCAGGGGTGATATCTTGTGCGTAGAGAGCTTTGACAGCTTCAATGACCGACGATTGGAGTTGTTGTTCAATCTTCATTTTTGTGTTTTATATATTGTATTGCCTGCAAAGTTAGTAACTTTGCGACAAGAACAGGATACATCCATTTATTTTTAAGCAGGAGCATGACAGACATCAAAGACAGTTGGAAAACAAAGGGTTACGTTGATGAACCCATTGCCGCGGGGCTTGATCTTAAAGCTGAAATACGCCGTATGTGCAAGGAGAAAAACGCCATCATTTTGGCGCACTACTACACCGAGGGCGTGTTGCAGGACATTGCCGACTTTGTGGGCGATAGTCTGGGGCTGGCTCAGCAGGCTGCCAAGACCGACGCGGATATCATCGTGATGTGTGGTGTGCACTTCATGGGTGAGACCAACAAGATACTCTGCCCTGAAAAGAAAGTCCTCGTACCCGACCTCAACGCCACCTGTTCGCTGGCCGAGAGCTGCCCGGCTGACGACTTCGCCGAGTTTGTGAAGGCGCACCCCGGCTATCAGGTGGTGTCGTACGTCAATACTACGGCCGCCGTGAAGGCGCTTACCGACGTGGTGGTAACGTCGAGCAATGCGAAGAAAATAGTGGACACCTTCCCGAAAGACGCCAAGATAATCTTCGGCCCCGACTACAACCTGGGCAACTACATCAACTCGCAGACAGGCCGCAATATGCTTCTGTGGAACGGCGGTTGCCACGTGCACGAACGCTTCTCCGTGGAGAAACTCGTGGAACTGAAAAAGGAATACCCCCAGGCAAAGGTTTTGGTACACCCCGAATGCCGCGGAGCCGTGGTGAAGCTTGCCGATGTGGTGGGTTCAACGGCCGCCCTGCTGCACTACGCCATGCAATCGGAGAGCGATACGTTCCTCGTAGTGACGGAGAGTGGCATTCTGCACGAGATGCAGAAGAACTGCCCCGAGAAGCATTTTATTCCCGTGCCGCCCGACGACAGCACCTGCGGTTGCAACGAGTGCAACTACATGCGCCTTTGCACACTCGAAAAGGTGTACAACACGTTGCGCTACGAATGGCCCGAGATTGAAGTGCCTGCCGACGTGGCAAAGCGTGCGGTGAAGCCCATTGAGCGTATGCTCGAACTGAGCAAGTGACACGAAAAACACAAAACTCCCATGACGATAGACAAACGAGTGGCGGCTTTGCGTAGCTGGCTCAACGGGCTGGCGGCGCAAGGCATGGCTATTGATGCCTATGTGGTGCCGACTGCCGACCCCCATAACGACGAATACATCCCCTCTCATTATATGTGCCGCGAATGGCTGAGCGGATTTACTGGTTCAGCCGGCGTGGCGGTCGTCACGGCAGCTGATGCCCGTTTGTGGACCGACTCGCGCTACTTTCTGCAAGCCGAGGACGAACTCAAAGGAACACCTTTCACCCTTATGCGTGAGGGCGAAAGGAACGTGCCGAGCGTGACACAATGGCTCAAAGAAGCCGGAGTGAAAAGGGTGGCTGCGCCAGCCGATATGCTCACCGTTAGCACTGCAAAGGAGTGGATGGAAAACGGCATGGAGGTAGTGGCTGTTCCTGACGCATTCGACACGATTTGGACGGAACGCCCCGCATTGCCCAACGGCACTATCGACGTACATCCCTTGCAATTTGCCGGCGAAAGCGTAGAGAGCAAACTGTCTCGCCTTACGCAACACTTGCAGCAGCGCGAGGACGCTGAAGGAGCGTATCTCTTCAACGACCTTGCCGACCTTGCGTGGTTGCTCAACCTGCGTGGCGCGGACATTCCCTATAACCCCGTTTTTCTCGCCTATTTCCTTGTCGACCTGAAAGGCGAAAATCCCTATACACTCTTTACACACTGCGAAACGCTCACGACTGAAGCGGCTGCGCAACTCCAAAAGGCGGGCGTGTGCTGCAAGCCCTACGCCGAGGCAGTGGATGCAGCAAAAAACCTTGGCAAGCGGTTGCACATTGACCCTTCGCTCGCTACGCTGACGCTCTGCAACGGCGAGGAGCAGCATTTCTGTTCGCCCATTGAGCAATGGCGCGCCGTGAAGAATCTTGCCGAACGCGAGGGCTTCCGTCAAGCTATGTTGCGCGACGGTGTGGCGCTTGTTAAGTTTCATCGTTGGCTTGATGAGCGCATGGCTCACGGCGAGGAAGTCACGGAACTGTCCGTGGACGAGAAACTCACCGCCTTGCGCGCCGAGGGTGAGGGATTTAAGGAACTGAGCTTTGGCACGATAGCCGCCTGTGGAGCGCACGGAGCCATTGTGCATTACGAAGCCGACGCAAAGAGTAGCGTAAGGCTGCCTCAACACGGGTTGCTACTGCTTGACAGCGGTGCGCAGTATGACTGCGGAACCACGGACATCACGCGTACCGTAGCCCTGGGCAATCTGACGGCGGAGGAACGCCGCGTTTACACGCTTGTACTGAAAGGGCATCTACGCCTGATGCGTATGCACTTCCCCGAAGGCACAACGGGCCTGCAGCTCGACTTAGCCGTAAGGCAGGATATGTGGGCAGCTGGCTACGACTTTGGACACGGAACAGGTCACGGCGTGGGAGCACACCTCTGCGTGCATGAAGGTCCACACCAGATTCGTAAGAACGTACGCGACTGCACGCTTGTGCCGTTTTGCGAGGGCATGACCATCACCGACGAGCCAGGAATATATGTGCCAGGGAAGTTTGGCGTACGCATAGAAAATACCTTGATTTGCGTGGCCGATAAGGAGACGGACTTCGGCCGTTTCCTGAAATTCGAGTCACTGACCCTCTGCCCCTACGACCTGCGCCCCGTGGACCGCTCGCTGCTTACCCCCGTAGAAGTGGAGCAGATAAACAACTATCACCTTATGGTACGCCGCCGCCTCATGCCACTGCTCACCGACGAGGCCGACAAGGTGTGGCTAGCGCGCACAACGAGTGCCATAGAATGGATGACTACCGAATATTAAGCCGAAACACTTACACATCACATACACACGAATGGAAACTACACGACAGCAAAAGATAGCTCGCCTTATACAGAAGGAACTCAGCGACATATTCCAGCGTCAGACGCAGGGCACGCACGGCGTACTCGTGTCGGTCAGTGCCGTGCGCATAAGTCCCGACCTTAGCATCGCCCGCGGGTACCTCAGCATTTTCCCCAGCGAGAAGGCGGCAGACATCTTGAAAAACATCAACGCCAATACGCGCGAGATACGTTATGAACTTGGTACGCGCGTACGCCACCAGTTGCGCATCATTCCCGAACTCAAATTCTTCATCGACGACTCGCTCGACTATCTTGATCACATCGACTCGTTGCTGAAAGACACCCATCACTCCGACAAATAAACGTCCTCTCCCCCGTACCGCGTATGTTCAAAGCTTTGCGCTTTCCCCTGTTTGTGGCAAGCCGCTACCTCTTCTCAAAGAAGAAGGTGGGGGCTATCAACATCATCTCCGCCATTTCGGTGGCGGGCGTGGCGTTCTGCACGGCAGCCTTGCTTTGCACGCTCAGCGTGTTCAATGGTTTTCACGACCTTATCGGCACGCTCTACACGGCGTTCGACCCGCAAATAGAGGTTGTGCCAGCGCAGGGAAAGTTTGCCGCAGAGGACGACCCCGTGTTGGTGAAGATGAAACAGCTGCCCGAGGTGAAAGCCGTGTCGTACACGTTGGAGGACAATGCGCTGATATTGTTCCGCGGGCATCCTGTGGTGATTACGCTCAAAGGCGTGGACGACGACTTCGACAAGGTGACGGGCATACGCTCCATCCTCTACGGAACGGGTACGTACCAACTGCAACGGGCAGGCATAGACTATGGTATACCCGGCATAGGGCTTGCCGCCACAATGGGAGGCGTTGACTACCAATCAATCCAGATTTGTGCACCCCGCAAAGGCGAGAAAGTAAACCTTGCCAACCCTGGCGAGAGTTTCAACGCTGCCTATGTGACTTCGCCACGCTTGGTGTTCAACGTCAATCAGCGTAAGTACGACGAGAACTACATGCTCACATCCTTGCGCTTTGCCCAAAATCTCTTTGAGCAGCCCAACTGCGTGACAGGTATGGAAGTGAAAGTGGCTGACGGAGCGTCGGTGAGCAGCGTGAAAGAGAAAATGCGCAGTTTGGCAGGTGGGCGTTTCAAGGTGCTCGACCAGCTGGAACAGCAGCAGGAAGTATTCAACGTGATGAACATTGAAAAGCTCGTAGCCTACCTTTTCCTTACGTTTATCCTGCTTGTAGCCTGTTTCAACATCATTGGTTCCGTGTCGATGCTCATCATCGACAAGCGGGCGGATGTCGACACCCTGCGATGCCTTGGAGCAACCGATCGCACCCTCTTCCGTATATTCCTCTACGAAGGACGCTTTATCACCGTTCTTGGGGCAATGATAGGCATCGGACTGGGTTTGTGCCTTTGCTGGCTTCAGCAAAGTTACGGGCTGATAAAGCTCGGTAGTTCCAGCAGCAATTTCATCATTGACGCCTACCCCGTGAGCATACACCCCACTGACGTAGTCCTTGTACTTGTCACTGTGGTGGCAGTAGGCTTCTCGGCCGTGTGGTATCCTGTGAAGTACCTTACAAAGCGTTTCCTGTAAACGCCCCCTGACCTTACCGCCCTATGACAAAGCAGAAATACTACGTGGTTTGGAAAGGCCGAACTCCTGGTATATACACCAGTTGGGAGGAATGCAAGACGCAGGTACTCGGAGTTGAGGGAGCCGTGTATAAGGCATACGAGTCCAACGCTGAGGCGCAGCAAGCTTTCCAATCAGCTCCCCCTTACGGAGGTTCAAGAAAAAAAGAGGGGAAAGAAGGACGCAAGCAAACGGAAAAGAAGAAAGCTCCGAAACATCCAGCTGATTGCCCACCAAATCCCCCCAGTTACCGCCACGACACGGTGTTGCCTTTGCCCCCCGAAGTGCCAGCCGACGCCCTTGCTGTGGACGCAGCCTGTTCAGGCAATCCTGGCATGATGGAGTATCGGGCTGTGTATTTGGCCACGGGACAAGAAATCTTCCACTTCGGCCCCTGTTTCGGCACGAACAACATCGGCGAGTTCCTGGCCATTGTGCACGCACTTGCACTCCTTAAAAAGCGGGAACGCACAATGCCCGTATACTCCGACAGCCGCACCGCCCTTTCGTGGGTAAGGCAGAAATGCTGCAAGACAAAGCTCAGTCGTACAGCCCGCACCGAGGAACTGTTCAAAATTATGGAACGGGCTGAGCAGTGGCTGAAAGCAAACTCGTATAAAGATATACCCCTCCGCAAGTGGGAGACAGACCGTTGGGGGGAAATTCCGGCAGACTTCGGGAGGAAATGAAAACCCAAAAGCCATGAAACTTATATTTTGCGACAATACCCTCTGGGGACTGGTAAACTTTCGCGGCGAGGTGATGAAGCATTTCGCGCAATGCGGTCATGACGTGGTGCTTGTGGCTCCCGAAAAGGACGACAAGCAAATGCAGACGAGTATACCCGAGGGCGTTCGCTACATACCGGTACGTATGAAGCGTACGTCGTTCAACCTTCTGGCCGACTGGAAGTACTACCAGCAGATGAGGGCGATATTCAAGAGCGAGAAGCCCGACTATGTTTTTACCTATACCATAAAGCCCAACATCTACGCTACAATGGCCGCCCACAGCGTGCATTGTCCGTCAACCGCCATGATGCCAGGGCTGGGATACATATTCATTAATGATGGACTGAAATGCCGCATGGCACGCTCGCTCTATCGTTACGGTTTGCGCAACGCCCGACACCTGTTTGTACTGAATGCACACAACCGACAGTTGGCACTTGACAAGAAGATGTGTCAGGAGAGCAAGCTGATACACCTCGAAGGCGGCGAGGGCATAAATATTGACCATTTCAAGTTTACCGACAATACGTCCGACCACACCACGTTCCTCTATGTGGGGCGTATCCTCTGGGACAAGGGATATGATGAACTGTCGCGCGCGGCACGCATTGTCAAGGAAAAGTATCCCGACGTAAGCGTGGAATTGCTCGGCTCGCTCGACCCATCCTATCCCAATAGCGTGCCGACAGAACGTTTGCGGGCGGACGAAAAGGACGGAATCCTTAAATATTTAGGCTTCACCAAGGATATGCAAGCCGTCTATCAGCGCAAGGGAATTGTGATGCTTATGCCCTCCTCGTACGGCGAAGGCTTTAACCGTGCACTGATGGAAGCCTGCGGATGTGGCAAACCCATTATCACCACAGACGTACAAGGCTGTCGAGAGTCGGTGGACGACGGGCAGAACGGCTTCATTGTCCCCGTGCGCAACGCCGATGCGTTAGCTGAGGCCATGATGCGCTACTTAGCTCTCTCTCCCGACGAGAAGCGTCAGATGTCTGTCAACAGCCGCCGAAAAGCCGAAAGGCTCTTCGATGTTCGCAACGTAATAAAGGTGTACGAACGCATCTTGCAAGAGGACTTGGAGAAGCACTGACCCGTGCCTGAGGGCCAAGGATATTTAAGTATTATTGTACAGAGCGATTACCCGTTTTTGTTTACCTTTGCCCACGCAGCAACGCACGTCACGAACCTTCTTTCAATGCGTTGCTGGAAAAACACAGCTTTCAAGAAAAACGAATAACACAATAAGAAGCATGCAGAGACCACTCTATGTTTCGCTTTTGCTTGCCGGCACGTTGGCGTTGACCGCCTGTGGCAAGTTGGGCGAGTTGACAGCCGACAACTTTTCTGTAAGTCCTACGCCGATGGAAGCAAACGGCGGTAAGATAGCCGTAACCATCAACGGACGTTTCCCCGAAAAATACATGAAGAAAAATGCCGTGGTAACAGTGCTTCCCGTGCTGCGCTACGGACAAAGTTCCACCAATGGACAGCCTGCCACCTTCCAAGGCGAGAAGGTGCAGGGTAACGACCAGGAAATCAGTTACCGCTTAGGCGGAAACTACACGCTCCGCAATACGTTTACCTACGTGCCTGCCATGCAGAAGAGCGACCTCTACTTGGTGTTCGACGCGAAGGTGGGCAAGAAGACGGTACAAATCCCCGACGTGAAGGTTGACAACGGCGTGATAGCAACGTCTGCCCTTATTCAGAGCACGGCAGCCGCAACCGATGCGCAGTTAGCCTCTGACAAGTATCAGTATGCCATTAAGCAGACAAAGCAGGCGCAGATAAAGTACCTTATTAATCAGGCAAACATTCGCAACAGCGAGTTGAAGAGCACGTCTGTACAGGACTTCCTCAACACGCTCCGACTCATCAAGGCTGACCAGAAGGGTTATATGCTCGAAAACGTAGAGGTGTCGGCATACGCTTCGCCCGACGGCGGAATGAAGGTGAATACCGCCCTTGCAAAGGAACGCGAAAAGACGTCGAAGGGCTATGTGAACAAGCAGCTCAAGAGCAATAAGCTCGACGTCGACGTAGATTCCAAGTATACAGCTGAGGACTGGGAGGGCTTTCAGGAACTCGTGAGTCAGTCCAACATTCAGGACAAGGACATCATCCTCCGCGTCCTCTCCATGTACCAAGATCCCGAGGAGCGTGAAAAGCAGATACGCAACCTTTCTGCTGGTTACAAGGAACTGGCTGATGAGGTGCTGCCCGAATTGCGCCGCGCACGTCTCACGGTGAACTACAACCTCATCGGCCGCAGTGACGACGAGATTGAGCAGCAGTACAAGGACGATGCTACTAAACTCTCTGTGGAGGAACTTCTCTATGCCGCCACCCTCACCGAGGACGCTAAGCAGCAGAAGGATATTTACACCACGGCCGCTAAGCAATATCCCGATGACTACCGTGCTTACAACAACTTGGCCACACTCGCTTATAAGGACGGCAACCTGACCGAGGCGAAGTCCTTGCTCGATCAGGCTTCCGCAAAGAAGAGCGACGCGGCGGAGGTGAATGCCAACAAGGCTTTGGTTGCCCTGAGCGAAGGCAAGAATATGGAGGCAAAGGACTATCTGATGAAGGCCACCGCTTCGCCCAACTACAACGAGGTGTTGGGCAACTTACAGGTAGCTGCTGGCAACTATCAACAGGCCGCAGAGTGCTTCAAGGGAGTCAATAGCAATTCTGCCGCTTTGGCACAGCTCCTCAACCACGACTACGCCAGCGCACAGAAGACACTTGGAAACGTGGCGCGTCCCGACGGCGTGACGAGTTACTTGAAAGCTATCGTAGCCGCTCGTACCAACAACGACTCCGATGCCGTGAAGAATCTGAAAGAGGCCATTGCTAAGGACAGTACGCTCAAGACGCGAGCCGCCAACGACCTTGAATTTATCAATCTCTTCAACGACACGGCGTTCCAGTCACTCGTGAAATAAACGTTGTCCGCACCCGTGCGGAACCGCAATAAACATACCATACCGAACGGGTTGGCGCAATGAAAATGCGTGTCAACCCGTTTGGGCTACAAAGAACTATCCACCCAAAACTTGTGCAGCCGATGAACAAACTTCTCTCTCTTGTGGCGTTGCTCAGTGCCTTTGTGCTGACTGCTTGTGGTCCCGGAAAGGACCGCGTACGCATTGAGGGAACGCTCAACAATATATCAGAAGCCGACTTCTACGTGTACAACGACGACGGAGCTTTCGAGGGCATCGACACGGTACACATCTCCGACGGGAAGTTTACCTACGAGCGGAAACTCAGCGAGCCGGCTATCCTTACGTTGCTCTACCCCAACTACACGCAGACCTACCTCATCGCCGAGCCGGGTCATACTATAAAGATGAAGGGCGACGCAGCAAAGATTGGCGAGGCTGAGGTGAGCGGCACGGAGCAGAACGAACTCCTCTCCGACTTCCGCATAAAGCACACCAACGATGCTCCTTCCGTGCAGCGGTTGGCGGCGGCACAGTTTGTCAAGGAAAACGTGAGTACTTTGGCAGCTGTGGCTGTGTTCAAGAAATACTTCGCACTGAAAGAGAACCCCGACGCATCAACCGCACTTCAACTGCTCGACGCTCTGAAAAAGGCTCAGCCCAAAGAGCGTGCCGTGACCTATATCGACAATTTCTTCCGTCCGATATTCCTGAACGGAACGGGCGAGCAAATGCCGGCGTTCACTGCCGAGACACTTGACGGAAAGACAGTTAAGAGTTCTGACTACAAGGGGAAAAACCTCGTGATAGCCTGCGTAGGCACGTGGCAGAACGACAGCCGTCCCTTTATGAAAGCCTTGCAGGACAAACTGCGCGAAAAGGGCAACAAGTGGCAGTGCCTTGTGGTGTCGCTCGATGTGGACAGAGAAGTGTTGCGTTCCAACTTGAAGAACGACTCTATCGCCTACCCCGTGGTGTGCGACCGCAAAGCCTTTGAGTCGCCACTCGTGAAGCAGCTTGGGCTGCACTATGTGCCTTCGCTGATGCTTGTCGATGCACAGGGGCGCATCCTGCAACGCGATGTTACCGACATCGACAAGGCAAAATTCTAACGTATCTCCTTACTCTATGCTTGCCGCTGTCAAAGGGGCGGGCATAGAGTATCTTTATTCCTGTGCGTTCCCCACTGACAGTCGGACGCACCCTCACCTTACCGTTTTGCTAACAACTATACATACATCCGCCGTCAACGGCATGTCCGCCATGCCCGTGTTTCTCGAAGTCAACGCCAACGAACTTCATACGCAGGAGGACAAGACCATCTTCTTCATGGTGGGACTGCCCGACAATGCCGTACGCGAGAGCAAACTCCGTGTGGAGGGCGCGTTGCAGAACAGCGGCTTTTCGCTTCCCCTGCGCGAGAAGTACACCATCAACTTTGCGCCGGCCGACGTGCGTAAGGAGGGCAGCGGCTACGACTTGCCCTTGGCAATAGGTATGCTCGCTTCGCTCAGACGCATCCCAGCGGACAACCTCAACAAGTACGTCTTTGTGGGCGAACTTGGGCTTGATGGCTCTGTGCGTCCCGTCAAGGGTGCGCTGTCCATTGCCATAAAGGCACGCGAACAGGGCTTTGAGGCCCTCTTTGTGCCGAAGGAAAACGAGCGTGAGGCAGCAGTGGTGAACAAACTGAAAGTGTACGGCGTGCAAACGCTCAGTGAGGTGGTGCTTTTCCTGCAAGGCAAGCAACCGCTCGCGCCTACGGTGGTCAACACCCGTGAGGAATTCTATGCAGCTCAGGCGCAGTGTGGCAACGACTTCATCGACGTGAAAGGGCAGGAAGCCGTGAAGCGTGCCTTTGAAGTGGCAGCCGCCGGCGGACACAATATTATTCTTATTGGCGCGCCTGGTTGCGGCAAAAGCATGATGGCCAAGCGAATGCCTTCCATCCTGCCTCAGCTCACGCTTGCCGAAAGTTTGGAGACCACGCAAATCTACTCTGTGGCCGGAAAGCTCGGCATGCAAACGTCGCTTATTGCCCAACGCCCGTTTCGTGCGCCGCACCACACGATTTCCGACGTGGCTCTTATCGGCGGCGGATCGAGTTACAAGCCTGGCGAGATAAGTTTGGCGCACAACGGCGTCCTCTTTCTGGACGAGTTGCCTGAATTTTCGCGCACGGCTCTCGAAACGCTCCGCCAGCCGCTCGAAGACCGCGAAATCACCATTTCGCGCGCCAAATACTCCTCCACCCTTCCTTGTTCCTTCATGCTTGTGGCCTCAATGAACCCCTGTCCTTGTGGCTACTACAACGATCCTACGCACACCTGTTCCTGCACGCCCGTGCAGGTGCAGCGCTACAAAAGCAAGATCTCCGGGCCGTTGCTCGACCGCTTCGACATACAGATAGAGGTCGCCCCCGTACGTGTGGAGGAACTCTCTTCCGCGCCGCAGGGCGAAAGCAGTTCTACCATCCGCGAAAGGGTTATCAGGGCGAGAGCCGTCCAGACCGAACGTTACAAAGATGTAAAGTCAGTGCATTGCAACGCACAGATGACGCGCGCCCAGCTCGAAGAGTTTGCTCACCTTGATGCAGAGGCTTCACAGGCACTTTCCAAAGCCATGAAGCGGCTCGACCTCTCAGCCCGTGCCTACGACCGCATACTCAAGGTGGCTCGCACCATAGCCGACCTTGCTGGTTCGACCCACATCAACTCCACCCATATCAAGGAAGCCATTAGCTACCGCAACCTCGACCGACAGAACTGGGGGGAATAACACGCATATATAAATACAAACACAATACGTACCTTTTATGGACTTAAACATGAAGTCTCCCTCTGGGGGAGCAAAGTTCTCTTTCAAGAAGGCCTGGCCCGACGTAGCGGTCATATTGGCCTTCCTGCTCATCAGTACAGTCTACTTTCTTACTCCTCTGAGTGAAGGGCTTGTGCTTGGCGGTCACGACAGCGTGGCGTCGGTGGGCTTGGGACAGGAACAGAAACTCTATCGCGAACAGCACAATGGCGAGGTGACCCGATGGTCGAACGCCATATTCAGCGGTATGCCCACCTACCAAACGGCTCCCTCCTATTCAGCCACCGACACCGTATCGCTTTTGTCAACAATCTACGGCCTCGGCACGGGCAAGTGGTTTCCAGCTATAAGCTACCTGTTCCTTTATCTACTGGGCTTCTATGTAATGCTTCGCGCATTCAACTTCAAGCCCTATCTGGCTGCGCTCGGGTCGGTGCTGTGGGCTTTCTCGTCCTATTTTCTGATTATTATTGCTGCCGGACACATCTGGAAGGTGATGACGTTGGCTTTCATCCCTCCCACAATTGGTGGACTTGTGCTGTGCTATCGGGGCAAGTACCTTTGGGGCTGCGTGGTGACAGCCTTGTTTACGGCATTCCAGGTGGTGAGCAACCACATGCAGATGACGTACTACTTCCTCTTTGTGATGCTCTTCCTCTCTGTGGCGTATTTTGTGGATGCGCTGCGCAAACGTACGCTCCTAAAATGGGCTAAGGCTACGGGCGTCCTTGTGGTGGCTGGCTTGCTTGGTGTGGCAGCAAATTTGCCCAACATATACCATACTTATCAGTACGCCAAGGAATCAATGCGTGGCAAGGCCGAACTGACTCCTGAAAAGCAGGGCGGCGCGCAGGCGCAACAGGCCACCGACGGACTCGATCGCGACTACATCACGATGTGGAGCTACGGCGTGGACGAAACGCTTACACTCCTCATCCCCGACTACAAGGGCGGCGGCTCTGCCTCTATTCTCGAACGCGAAGGCGCGGAGGACTTGCCGGGCTACGACGATTTCTATCAGTCGGCAGGGCAGACGCAACAAGCCTTCCAGCAGGCCAATATTCAAGCACAACTGCCTGGCCTGAGCCAGTATTGGGGTGACCAGCCGTTTACGGTAGGCCCTGTATATATAGGTGCGTTTGTCTGCTTCCTCTTTATCCTCGGCCTGTTCTACGTCAAAGGTCCTATCAAGTGGGGACTGGTGGCAGCGACTGTGCTGAGTCTTGTCTTTGCTTGGGGAAAGAACATTCCCGAAGTGACAAACTTTATCATTGACCACATGCCGCTCTATGCCAAGTTCCGCACAGTGAGTTCGGCACTCGTCATTGCAGAGTTCACTATGCCGCTCCTTGCCGTGCTGTGCGTGTACGAGATAACGCGTAAGCCCGAACTCTTCCAGCTCCAATCGTGGAAGACGGCCTCTCTCCGCAAAAAGGTGGGACTGCCCGTAGCAGCTGTGCTTACCCTCGGTCTGTGTCTGCTCCTTGCAGTGGCTCCCAGTGTGGCGGGCAACTGCATTTCGCAGGCTGATATGGAAACGTTCTCCATGATGCAGAAAGCGGGATTTCCCGCCGACATAGTAGGCACTTACATGCAGTCGCTTACGTCCATGCACCATTCCATCCTCTCGGGCGACGCCTTGCGTTCAGCCTTAGTTATTGTGCTGGGCATTCTCGTGCTTTGGGCGTATGCCTCGGGCAAGCTTCGCAGCTGGCTCTGCTGTACGCTCCTTGCGGCAATCTGCCTTGTGGATATGTGGCAGATAGACAAGCGTTACCTCAACGACGAGAGTTTCACGGAGGAAAGCACGCAGCAGGAGGCCTTTGCTCCCTCGGCTGCCGACCAGAAGATTCTTCAGGACACGAGCTACTATCGCGTGGTGAACATTGCCGGCGGCAACCCGTTCAACGAGACGTCTAACGCCACGGCCTTCTACCACCATAGCATCGGTGGTTACCATGCAGCCAAGCTCCACCGTTATCAGGACCTCATCGATCGTCAGCTTTCGCGCGAGTTGCCCGCTTTCGTCAACGCGGTGAATGCAGCTGAGGGTGACCTCAGTCGCGTAAATGGCGACAGTATTTCGCCGGTACTCAATATGCTCAATACCAAGTACTTCCTCTTTGGTCGCGAGGCTAATCAGGTGGTGCTCAACCCCTACGCCAACGGCAATGCGTGGTTCGTTACGGGACTGACGTTTGTGAAGAACGCCGATGCCGAAATGGCTGGCCTCACGGGACTCGACACCAAGCACAAGGCCGTGGCCGATGAGCGTTTCAAGAGTCAGCTCGACGGCACTGCGCTTGACAGCGGCCAGGTGACGCTTACGTCTTACGCTCCCAACCATCTGCAGTACGACGTCAAGTCGGCTAAGGGCGGCGTGGTTGTGTTCTCCGAAATCTACTACCCCGATTGGACTGTGACCATTGACGGGCAGCCCGCCGAACTCGGTCGGGTGAACTACGTGCTTCGTGCCCTCAAAGTGCCTGCTGGCGCGCACAAGGTGGAGATGTCATTCAATCCCAAGAGCATTGCGCAGACCAACTTTGTGGCTTATGCCGCACTGGCTCTCATCCTTGTATGCTTCGTGTTTGCGATAGTCGTGGAGGTACGCAAGCAAAAGCGTCAGGCAAACGAGACTGACTGATTTTCCTTAACTTTGCATTCGTAAACTGACAAGAAAGATATGGAACAAGCAATATTTCTCTATAATACGCTGAGCCGTCAGAAGGAACTGTTCAAACCCATCCACGAGGGACACGTAGGCATGTACGTCTGCGGTCCGACGGTCTACGGCGACGCCCATCTGGGTCATGCCCGTCCAGCCATCACGTTCGACCTTGTGTTTCGCTACCTCACCCACGTGGGGTACAAGGTGCGTTATGTGCGCAACATCACCGACGTTGGGCACCTTGAACACGACGCTGACGAGGGAGAGGACAAGATTGCCAAGAAGGCGCGCCTCGAACAACTCGAACCGATGGAGGTGGCGCAGTACTACACCAACCGCTTCAACGTTGCCATGTCGCAGCTCAACGTGTTGCCGCCAAGCATTGAGCCGCACGCAACGGGGCATATCATTGAGCAGGAAGAGCTTGTGAAGCAGATCCTCGACAATGGTTTTGCCTACGAGTCGAACGGTTCCGTTTACTTCGACGTGGTGAAGTACAATGAGAAGTATCACTACGGCATCCTCTCCGGCCGCAACCTTGAAGACGTGCACGACGCCAGTCGCGAACTCGACGGTGTGGGCGAGAAGCGCCATCAGGTTGACTTTGCCCTGTGGAAGAAGGCGCAGCCCGAACACATCATGCGCTGGCCGTCGCCTTGGAGCGAGGGCTTCCCCGGCTGGCACTGCGAGTGCACGGCGATGGGACGCAAATACCTCGGTTCGCATTTCGACATTCACGGAGGAGGTATGGACCTTGTGTTCCCCCACCACGAGTGCGAGATAGCGCAGGCCGTGGCCTCGCAGGGCGACCAGATGGTGAAGTACTGGATGCACAACAACATGATAACCATTGCCGGCAAGAAGATGGGTAAGAGCTACAACAACTTCATCACGCTCGACCAGTTCTTTACCGGTTCGCATCCTCTGCTTACGCAGCCCTACTCACCCATGACGATACGCTTCTTCATCCTGCAAGCGCACTACCGCAGCACGGTCGACTTCTCCAACGAGGCATTGCAAGCTTCGAAGAAGGGCTTCGACCGCCTGATGGATGCGGTGACGCAGCTCGAACGTATCGAACCCGTAGCTGGCGGCACGCTTGCCAAAGACTATGCCGACGGTTTGGCAGAGAAGTGCTACGAGGCAATGAACGACGACTTCAACTCGCCCATTGTCATTAGCCACCTGTTCGATGCTTGCCGCGTTATCAACCAACTTGCCGACAAGCAGCAGACGATTACCCCCGAAGGGCTCGATGCTTTGAAGAGCGTGGTGCGTACCTTCGTCTTCGACATCCTCGGCCTTAAAAGTGAGAGCGAGGGCGGCAATGCAAGCCGCGAAGAGGCTTACGGGCGTGCCATCGACTTGTTGCTCGAATTGCGCGCCAAGGCCAAGGCTGCCAAGGACTGGGCTACGAGCGACAAAATACGCGACGACCTTGCCGCCTTTGGCTTCGAGGTAAAGGACACCAAGGACGGTGCCACCTGGAAGCTGAATAAATAAGGTGTTTAGGCAGGGCTGCTCAGGCGTGATTGAGCCCTTGCAGCAACCCTAAACATTTGCAAACAAAAACGACAGACATTGGAGGCTATGGCCTCGGGTGCCTGTCGTTTTTGTTTGCGCTTATTACGAAAATGAAAAGATTTACATAAATATTCACCTAATCAGTTGCCAAAAGAACAGGAAAACGTACATTTGTAACAATAACAACGTTAACAACATTACCTTAACAAATCTCACAAACTTATAACGTCATGACACAACCTTTATTTAGCCGCATTTGTATTGCCAGTGCAATCTGTGCGAATCTGTGCCTTGTGGTCAGCAGCTGCCAAGACGACAGCTACGACCTCAACAAAGTAGACCTTACCATGGGGCTTGGCAGCGACGGGCTTGCCGTGAAGTTCGGTAACACTGAGGATATTCTCTTGAAAGACATTCTTGATATCAAGGAAGATGACGACGTGAAAATCGACGACAACAAGGAGGGACTGTTCTACCTCGTGGAGAAGGGAAACACCAACATTGACATCACTGTGGACAATGTTACCACGAAGCTCAACGACTCAAAGCTCGACATGGACTTTCCTGTGCTCGACTACGACAAGGTGCGTAGCCAGGTTGAGGAGGCCGGTGTAACCGTACCCGAAGGGGCAGACGTGCCGGTGGCAGCCAACCTTTTGCTCACGGGTGAGGCCAGTGGTAACAGCTCTGTGGACTTCACTGTGACGGATATCAATGACGTTGTTTATATCAACTATCTCGACGTAGAGGACATTGCCGTAAGTCTGAACTTATATAAGGAAAACACTCCTAAGGAATTGCCGCTCGAAATCACAAAGCTTGAAAACGTAACCATCACGCTTCCCAATTTCCTTGAAGTGAGCGAGACGTCAGCGGGGTGGACAGTTGATGGCCACAAACTGGTTCACAACGGAGCAATCAATTACAACTCTGCTCGTCCTGAGCTTTGCCGCTTGAAGGTGAAGAAGATTGACCTGAACCGCGCGCCGAAATATCCCACTGCAAGCGAGAAGAAAGATGGTACAATTGAATTCAGCGAGGCTGAGGCAAAGATTACCCTTTCGGGAAAGGTGACGTTCCAGAACACCAAGGGCAGCCAGTTCTTGATGAGTCAGGGCAACGAGGCTTCTGTACGTCTGGAACTCAACATGAGCCCGAACGACGTGCGTATACAGAAGTTTACGGGTAAGTTCGACCCGGAAATCGATCCTGCTGTTGACCCCATCTCTGTGCGCGGCACGCTTCCTGATTACCTCAACGACGAGAGCGTGCGTATTGACGTGACCAACCCGACCGTGCGCTTCGATGCTGACCTCACCTCCGTGCCTGTGGGCGTGAACGTGGGTGCTACGCTTACTTCGAAGTTCGACAGAGATGCTTCGCTCAACACGTCTGTGACGATTGCGCCTACTGAAACGATGGAGGCAAATCAGTTCAACACGCTCTACTTCTACCAGAGCGGCGAACCCTACGATCCCGCTGGTCTGCCCACCACTTACAGCAAGAAGCAGGTGAACAACCTCAGCTCATTGCTTGAAAAGGTGCCCGACGAGATTGAGGTGAACCTCAAGAACGGACAGGTTTCCGTGCAGGACAAGACGTACACCATTGAACTCGGACGTACGTACCAGACCAACGCTGTTTACAACGTGTACGTGCCGTTTATCATTGGCAAGGAGCTTGTGGTTGTGTACAACGACAGCACCAGCTCGATGAACAGCGACCTTAAAGACCTCGCTGCCGATGGTATGCGTATCAGTGCCACGGCTAAGAACGCCATTCCCCTCGACCTCAAAGCTACCATCGTAGCCTATGGCTTGGACGGCAAGGCTATCAACGACATCCACTTTGACGAAGTAATCATCAAGGCCGGTCCCGACGAGAAGGAGAACGGCGCGTGGAAGACCAACGAAACTGAGCTTGAAATCAACGCAACCCTTGACGACCCGAAGTTGCTCTCAAAGGTAGACAAGCTTAAATTCAACATCAATGCCGCAAGTAGCATTGAGAACAAGCGACTTGTTTCGGACCAGTACTTGAAGTTTACCAACGTACGCCTGCGCCTGAAGGGTGCTGTAACGGCAGACTTCAACTAACGTCTCCGGCGTGTGCAAAACGCATACGTGCCTTACCTTTTCATAAACACTCACAAACCTAAGAATTTCCGATATGAAACTTCATCATATTCTCCCCCTCGCAGCAATGCTTTCTTTGCCCGCTGCGGCACAAGAGTTGCGAACGAGCTACTTCATGGAGTCGTCCGTCTACCACCACGAGATGAACCCCGCCCTGCTCGACACGGCGTATGTTGCTATGCCCCTTCTCTTTGGCAACATCAACGTGGGTACTACGGGCAACGTAGGCCTTAAAAACTTTGTCTATAAAATGCAGCCCGACTGGCAAGGCTATGGCGAGAACGGCGGCAACACCCTTACCACTTTTATGCACCCCAACGTGAGTGCAGACGAGTTTCTCGACGGACTTAAAAAGAACAACCGCCTGAGCCTCAACCTGAAATACCAGCTCTTCGGCGTAGGTTTCAAGGCATTTGGCGGCATGAACCTGGTAGAGATGAACCTTCGCTCCAACACGAATGTGGCTATGCCTAAGTCGTTCTTTGAGTTCATGAAGTCTACCGGCGCTAAGGAGGACTACGACATCTCGAACCTTGGAGTACGCACGGAAAACTACCTTGAACTCGGCCTGGGACACAGTCGCGACATCAACGACAAGCTGCGTGTCGGCGGTAAGTTGAAATTCCTCTTTGGCTTGGCCTATGCCGACGTCGACGTGAAGAAACTTCACCTGCACCTGGCCGAAGACACGTGGAAAATCAACGGTGACATTCAAGCCAGGGCGGCGCTCATGAACACCGAACTCACTTATGAGGAGGGCAAGAACGACCCCGAAACGGGCCGTAAGCGCGTGGACGACGTCGACGACTTCAAGGCTGGCCTTGCAGGCTTCGGTATGGCCGTTGACCTCGGTGCAACGTACAAGGTAATGCCCGACCTCACCGTATCAGCCGCCATCACCGACCTCGGCTTCATCTCCTGGAAGAACGCACACAAGGCCTCCTCGGCAGGCAATTGGGAGTTCGACGGCTTCGACAACGTGTACGTGGCCAACGAGGCAAACAAAGAGGGTAATACCATCGATGACCAGCTTGATAAGATTGGCGACGACCTCGAGGACATGTTCTCCGTTTACGACGACGGAAAGGGCACGGTTACAAGGGCGCTTGCTGCAACAATCAACCTGGGTGCGGAGTACACGCTGCCGCAGTACCGTAAGCTGCGTTTTGGCTTCCTCTATTCGAGCCGAATTGCTGGTAAGTATTCCTACCACAGCGGTATTTTCTCGGCCAACGTAGCCCCTGTAAAGTGGTTTGACGCAGCGCTGAGCCTGGGCTTCACCAGCAGCGGCGTAACGGGCGGTCTGGTAGTGAGCCTCCACGCTCGCCACTTCAACATCTTCATGGGTACGGACCGCTTCATGGGTAAGCGCAGCAAGGACTTCATTCCTCTTAACCGCGCTAACAGCAACTTCTCAATGGGTATGTCGTTCCCGCTCTGAGGATAAAGCGGCACGAGCCGCATAGCTAACAAACGAAACTCCCCTGCAAGGCCTTGTAGCTTTGCAGGGGAGTCTCGCGTATTGGGGATTGTTGCGCCTTCACGCCGATTTATCGTCGAAACCTTTGAGGTAGTCGTCGTTCATCGTATGGTGTACATGTGTTCCTCGTACGACGGACGTGTGTCTATCGTACGATGAACATGCGTCTATCGTACGACTGACGCCAACAATCACCGCGGGAAGGACAACTGCATGGCGCAGCGTTTTAGCCCTCTGGGAACACCTTGAACTCGTATCCTTGCGACAGGAGCCACTCTATGGCTCGGGGAAGGGCGTAGAGCAGTTTGTCCTGACTTTTAAGCGAGTCGTGGAACGTGATGATGCTGCCGTTGCGGGCGTAACGGCGCACGTTGAGCAGCACGTCGCGCCCATTCAGCCGCGTAGAGTAGTCGCGCGTAACCAGGTCCCACATCACCACCTTGTAGCGGAGCATCACAATGAGGTACTGCTCCCACTTCATCCACCCGTGAGGCGGCCTAAAAAGGTTTGTGTGGAGGTATTCGTTGGCCTTGTCCACGTTTCGCACGTACGAGTTAATGCCGTGGAGCATTCCGCCAATGTGGTTGAACGTGTGGTTGCCCAATCGGTGCCCACGGGCTTTCACCATCTCGAACTCCTTAGGGTGCTTGCGTATGTTGTCGCCCACCATGAAGAAGGTGGCTTTTATGCCGTAGTGGTCGAGAACGTCGAGCACCCAGGGCGTTACTTCGGGGATAGGCCCGTCGTCGAACGTGAGGTACACGGCGTGCTCGTGCTTATCCATGCGCCAAAGCGCGCGCGGATACAGCCATCGCAGAAACCAGGCAGGTTGTTCTATAATCACAAGCGTGAAGAAGTTTAAGAGTTACGGGGCGAAATTGTTACTTAATTTTGGGATGGTAAAGCGTGAAGGGAA
>CAVKGN010000026.1:0-23315 GCA_963655595.1 uncultured Oscillospiraceae bacterium | reverse complement strand
TGGAGGCGTGTTGGAGAGGCTGGGGCGTGCGTAGGTGAGACTTGGTTGTTACTACATGCGGGCTGGTTGTTCGTACCCGCGGGATAGTTGTTCTTACCTCCGGAGTAGTGGATAAATACTTGATAAGATACATACCTGTATCTTGCAAGATGCACACCTGTATCTTACCAAGATACATACCTGCACCTTACCAAGTATTTATCCACTACCTCAGGGAGGCGAATGACTGGGTGGGATTCGTAACATTGGGGAGGCGGGAAAATGAACGGGGGAGGATGCATATAAAAAAGCTACGGGCGTTGCAGAATGATTGGTTCTGCAACGCCCGTAGCGGAGAGTGGAGTAGGCTAAATATTAGAACTCGTAGCGGTGGTCTACAATCTTAGCCTTGTGAGAGTAGAGGTAGTTGAACACTGAGCGGTAAGCACGCTGGCCGTCCTGCTGCGAGAGCTGAGCCATCTCGGTGGCGGCGTCGAACTTGTCGGCCGTCTTGCTTTCGCCAGTTACCTTAGCTACGTAGATAGCTCCAGCACCCTGAACGAGGGCGGTGTTCTGATTTACCTTAGTCTTGGCGATTGCGCCAGTGAGTTTGGGCTCGGGAATGTTCACGCCCGTTACGTTGGCATAGCTTGCCATCGTCTGGTTTGTGAGCGTGGCCATCACGGCGCCCTTCACCTTCTGCATGTCGGCAGTTGTCTTCACGCCCTTAGCCATTGCGAGTGCCTTTTCGGCCTTCTTCTGTTGGCGTACGGCAGCAGTGAGGAATTCCTTTACCTGCTTGTTGTCCCAGGGCAGGTAGCCCTTGTCGTTGGTGGCAGTTACTGCCACTACAAGGAGGTGGTCGCCGTTGCGGCCGCATTCGTAGAGCTTGGAAACGTCGCCAGCCTTAGCATCGTCGAATATCCAGCGTGCGCAGTCCTTTGCACCACTTCCGCCGATGTTCGAGGCAATGAGGTTTTGCATGGGGCTGTATCCGGGAACGTCGGTCACCATGTAGCCGTTCTTTGCAGCGTTCTTCTCGATGGACGCAACGTCCTTGTTCTGTGCCAAGAAGCGGTTGAGGCGGCTCAGCTCGTTCTCGTAAGTCTTCTTAGAGAAGTTGAGCGGGCACTTCACCACGGCCACGTTGTACTTAGTCTCCATCTTGCGGCGGTCGAGCACCTGCACTACGGCTGCACCCTGATCGTTGGAGATAACCTGTGCCGAGTTGGCACCGATGTGGTAGAGCTGCGTGATGTATGCTGCCTGGTCGTCGTTGATACCGAACTGCTCAATCTGCGAAGCCGTTACCCATACGGAGTCGGAACGCTGACCGTACTTCTTAGCAAGCTCGGCGAACGATGCGCCACCATTCAGGGCGTTCAGGATAGAGTCAGCCTGTGCCTTACGTGCGGTGGGATCGGCTGCGGTAGCTGCAATCTGGCGGTAGAGGATAGAGTCGGGAGCCTGTTCCTTACCGATGAGCTTGATGGTGTTGATGGTATTGTCCTGTGCGTTGTAGTATGCGGGCTTTACGCTGCCGACTGCCATTGAGTCGAGCGAGGAAGCTACGTCGCTCATGCGCTGGAAGGCCTGCTTGCTCATGGGGATGTTGGAGTAAGCTACGGCAGAGTTAGACGAGCGCACAACGTTTGCTACGTCCGTGCCGCTCTGCAATTGCTGCTGGAAGCCCTGTACCTTCTGCATGAGTTCAGCGCGGTCACTGGCACTTGCCACAACCTTCACGTCGATAAGCTTGATGTCGCGCGTCTCAGCGGGCGAGTAGAAGTTCTCCTTAAAGTCGTTGTAGGCTGCTTTCAGGTCGTCGTCCGTCACCTTGACGTCCTTGTCGCTGATAGCGGAGTAGGGGAGAGCTGCCACCTCGGCATTCTTCTGCACCGTGCGGTCGTTGAAGTTAGCCTTTGCAGCGATGGGGTTCGACGTGAAGCCCATCGCGAAGAGCATATTGTACTTCGTAGTGAGGAGCTCGTCGCGGAGCTGCTTGTCGGTGTACTCCCAGAGCTTCTTGATCATCTGAATCTGTTCCACAGCTTCGGCGTTCTGTGCCTGCTGTGCCTGCGAGATGGTCTTGTTGTAGTTTTTGAGGAAGTCCTGAAGCTGAGCAAGGTCGAATGCGCCCGTCTGCTGGTTGCGGAAGATGCCAGCCAACATTTGCAGGCTCTGTGCGTTGCCGTTGCGGAGTGCTTCCTGCACCTCGCCATCGGTCACGAACAAGCCGAGTTTGTCGCACTCATGCGCAATGATTTGCTTTTGCACGTACTGCTGCCATACCGACTCGCGGATTTGTTCCGTCTGTTCGTCGGTGAGGTTGCCGTCCTGACCTTGCATCTGCATTTGGAGCTTAGCTATTTCGCTCTGCTCCTCAACCATAGCCTGAAAGTCTTGAATGGAGAGTTTTTCACCGTAAACCTGGCCGACCTGGTTCTTGTCAATGTTGGACGTAGTCTCCAACGAACGGAAGAACTCCTCGGCAATGAACGCAAAAAGGGCTAAACCAAGCACGCCTACGAGGAGTGCGCCTCTTTTCCTGATAGTTCCTAATGCTGCCATTTAATGTATTGTTTTTGTTTTATTGTTATTCGTTTTACCACAAAATGTGTGCAAATATAACGAAAAAATGCGCTGTCCCTGCATGCCGGGGGCTTTTTTGGTATCGCTACCTCGTTGAGAATAATATGTTTATGCCTTTCCGAACCGCCCAGTCGCGTCCTGTCAGGATGCCGCTGTCTTCGTTTTCGGACGGCTCTGAGGGGCGCCTCGCTGGGGCTGGTTTGACGTGCTGTCGGAGGCAGTTGCCGTGTCGCCGGGCTGGCTGCTTGCGCCGTTCGGGGAACCGCCGCCCATGTCGCCCATAGGCATGAAGCCGCGCGACTGCTTCACGTGGTACTTCGTGGGATGGCCGTCTCGCAACGTGGCTCTGAACCATGTACCCTCGATTTCCTGTTGCGGCTGTTTGAGCGTGGTGTACACGTTCGACCACATCTCGCCCGTTTGCATATTCCAGAACAATTCCTGCGTGCGTAGCCGCGTTTGCGAGGCTTTGTCCTCGAAAGCCACGTTGCCGCGCATCTTCCACACCTGTTGGCGGTAGAGCCAGGCACTGTCGGCGGAGAAGCGGAGGTCCACCTTGAACTGGTTGTCGTAGCGTTCAAGGTAGAGACCTTTGGGAAACTCCCAACGGGGCGGGTTTGTGCGGTCGAACACGCGCCATTCCTCCGTGATGATCTTGTAGCGGATCACGCCCGAGTCGGTGATGAGTTTCGACACGCCCCGCGTCACCATTACGGGCAGGGAGTCGCGTCCCACCACGGTGTTGCCCATTGGGGGCGCGTCGTTAGTGCAGGCCATGGGGGCAAGGAGCAACAAAAACAAAAGCAAGCCGCAGAGCCTACTTTTGTTCCTATGCTTTATTATGTCCGTCAGATTGTTCATTGCGCCGGATGCCGTTTTACTCAGCCTTCCACTTCATGAACCAACGTTCGTTGAACGTCAGACCGATGCTGAAGCGGAAGTAATTCTCCGTAATCATGCCTGCCACCTTAGGCTTCACGCGCTCGTACTGTGCGGAGAAGTTGATGTACGTGCGGTTGTTGTACATAGTGACGATGGGCAGAGCCACGCCGAGGCTGGCCTGGAAGTCGGTCGGCCCCTTTACGCCGTTGTCGAGCTTTACGTAAGAGTTGGCGTACGACAGACCAGCGCGGTAGCGTATGCGTTGACGCCAACGCAGTCCATCGGGGTTGGGAATATATTCCGCCCCGACGCTCACCTTGTGGAGGTCATTGAAGTGACCTGTCGCGCTGGTATAGTCGAGCGTCTTGCTGTTCTCACTCAGACCTACGCCTGCGGGAGGAGCTTTCACACTGCCCCACTTCTGCCACGTATAGTCCGCACCCACGCGGAGCGACTTCTTGTAGTTCCACGTAAGACCCACGCCCAGTGTGTGGGGAAGCTGGAAGGCGTTGGAGCAGACAACCGTGTCCACGCTCGACGAGCCGTTAGAGTTGTAGTAATATGCGTCGCGGTTGATGTTGTGTCCCAGACCGTACGCCAAACCGAGCACTACGCTGTTCTTGGCGTTAAGGCGCTGCTCGTACTGCAAACCGAAGTCCACCTTGTACGAACGAATGTCCGCCTCGTAGCTCTGCGATGTACTCGAAATGCTCGACGAGCTGAAACTCATTTTTGACGTATGCTCAATGTCGCCCCACAGGTAGCCGACGTTCACACCCAAAGAGAGAGGCTTGACGGGCGCCCAGCCCACGCCCACGTATGCCGTATGGAGTCCGCCGTCGCCAGAGTAGGTGTTTGTGCGTGTATACGTTTGGAGGTCCTCGCTACCCACGGTGCTGGTCGTACTCATCTCGTAGCCGATGGTGCTGAAAGGCGACATACCTATTACCATGCCGAGGCGCGGCGCCATGCGGAAACCTGCCGTAAGATAGTCAACCGATGTATTCTTCGTGTTAGCGTGGCTGCCGTTCTGCGAGAGTCGTCCAGTCTCGAGCGAAACGCCGAAGTCGAAGATGAAGGAGAGGGAGTCGATGGAGGCGTACGAGGCAGGGTTCTTCGTGTTCAGTTCCGAACCGCTGCGCATACCGTATGCCGTGCCGCTCATACCTTTATTAAAAGCGTTGCCGCCATCGCCGAGCAACCCGAAGCCGTAGCGCGAGTAGGGCGAGTTGCTGCCGTTGGTCTGTGCCGCCGCCACGAGGGGCAGCAGCACGGCGGAGAGGGCAAGAAAGAATTTACGGGAAAATGTCATCTGTTGTGGTGTTGCAAAATACAGTTGAGGCCGGTTTCCACAAGCGCGTCGCTGCGTTCCACCTCGAAGCCTTTGGCAAACCTGTAGCTGTTGCCTCCGGTAAGAAATATGTGCGTGTTGTTGTGCGTGCTTTTCATCGACTGTATGTAGCCGCAAATCTCGAAGTCAATACCCTGGATAACGCCCGCACGGATAGCAGTCTCGGTAGTCGTGCCGATGGAAGGCGTTTCCCCAGTGCTTGCCACGAGGGGAAGTCGGGCCGTCTGTTGGTGCAGGGCGCGCATCCTCATGCCCAGTCCAGGGGAAATGTTCCCACCCAGGTAATGCCCGCTTTCGCTCACGTAGTCATAGGTGATGCACGTCCCCACGTCGATTACCAGCAGGTTGCACCCAGGGCAGAGCTGCGAGGCCCCCACCGCCGCGGCGAGGCGGTCGGCTCCCAGCGTGGCGGGCGTGTCGTAGTCGTTGATGAGAGGTGTGGGCGTTGTGCCCTTTACATATAAAGGAGTGGTCTTGCTGATTTTGTGGAGCAGTGCCTCCACATCGTGCCCAGCATTGCCCACCACCGAATAGGCGCAAGCGTCAATGTCCAGCCCCTGAACCATGCGGGCTATTTGGGTGGTGGCGTCCTCGCGCAAACGTTCGCGTAGCCGCATCTCATCGCCGTTGAACAGCGCAACTTTCACCGACGAGTTTCCAATGTCAACAATCAAGTTCATGCGTAACTACGTAAAATTCGGCGGCAAAGTTAGTGCAAAGCAAAAGCCGTACAAAGCATTTAAAGTATTTTTTGGCTCGCAGCGGCGTGGTGAGAACGCATATTCCTTGGCGTGCTTACTACCTGATTTGCAAGCCTTACGAGCGCTTAAAGGCCGTTCCAGCAGATGAGCGAGATGCCCGTAACTTACTCACAAAAACTTTTCGAGGACTTTGTCGAGTACTCCTATATAATAGAAGGGGAGATTGATGAGGCGGAAAGGATGGCCGGTGGTAGAGGTAACGTCGTTGATGCGAGGAGCAGTAGCTATTAATATCTGCGCCAAAGTCTCCTTCCCAATTCCTAATGCATAGGCAAAAACACCCGAAAATTTCCCCAAAGCATAGGCAAAACGTTGCGCTTTTGTTCCTAAAACATAGGCAACATGATGCATTTTTGTTCTCAAAGCATAGGCAACGCCTTTGGCAGGGGCGCATTTCGCTCATGCATAAAAGCGTATAATTCAAACAATTACGTATTTTTGCAAGCATAACCATGAAAAACAACAACCTGAAATGAACCTTTTTTGCCCGATACGCGACGGGGGGCGTGTGCCTTGCCGTTCGGTTGCGTCCAGCTCCTGTGTGAGCCGTGCCGGGCGTGCGGCTTCCTATATTATTTCCCTGATACTTTTTTGTGCGGCAGTGCTGCTGATGGCAAGCTGTGGCGAACGGCAGGAAACGTTTCGCATCGGCGTGTCGCAGTGCAGCAACGACGCTTGGCGGCGGCAGATGAACCATGAACTGCGCCGTGAAGCCTCGTTCCACAAGAACGCCGTGAAGCTCGACATCCGTTCGGCGGCCGACAACAACGACCGACAGATCCATCAGATAGACAGTATGGTGGCCGAGGGCATAGATCTGCTCATCGTAGCCCCCAATGAAGCCAAGCCGCTCACGGCCACCGTGGAGCGCGTGATGGCGAAGGGCATCCCTGTGGTAGTTATTGACCGCAAGATATGTTCCGACAAGTACACCGCCTTTGTTGGCGCCGACAATGCCGCGATAGGGCGCGACATTGGCGCATACGTGGTGCAGGAACTCCACGGACGTGGCACGGTGGTTGAGTTTACCGGCGGTATGGGCGGCACGGCAGCAGCAGAACGACACAAGGGTTTGCGTGAAGTCCTTGCCCAAGCACCTGGCGTAAAGGTGACGGCCCAGGTAGAAATGGGGTGGGAGGGACCGCGCCTCAAACAGCAGGTAGACTCCCTCGTGCAGAGCCAGCAAATCCCCGACCTCATCCTTGCCCCCAACGACCGTACGGGTGTGCGTATCCATAAGGAACTCCTTGTCCGTGGCTGCAAGGGCGTGAAAATCATCGGCGTAGACGGCTTGGCTGGCACAGGCGGCGGCCTCGAAAACGTGGAGCGCGGCGAACTGCTTGCCACCTTTATTTATCCCACGGGCGGCGACCGCATCCTCCAAACCGCCCTGCACATCCTCAAAGGTGAGCCCTTTGCCCGCGAGACGATGCTTCGTTCCGCCATTATCAACGCCACTACCTCGCGCATATTCCGCATACAGGCCGATGAACTGAAAGAGAGTGAGGCACACGTCAACGAGATGGGCGTGGAACTTGAAGAGTACTTCTCGCGCTATGCCATGCAGAACATGCTTCTGGCCGCCTGTCTCGTAATCATTGTGCTAATTGGTTTGTTGCTTGGCATAGGCATCCGCTATTATTATATGGCTGTGCGCCGCTCGGAAACATTGGCGCGCCAAAAGCAGAAACTCGAAGACCAGCGCGACCAACTCATGGAGATGTCGCAAGAACTGGAACGCACCACGCAGGGTAAGTTGCAGTTCTTCACCAGTGTGTCGCATGACTTCCGTACCCCTCTTACCCTTATCAAAGCCCCCCTTGAACAGCTGAACGCCGGCGAGAACCTCACCCGTGAGCAGCGTGAACTCCTTGCACTTGTCGGGAGCAATGTCAATGTGTTGTTGAGGCTCGTGAACCAAACGCTCGATTTTAGAAAGTACGACATGGGCAAGCTGCGGCTCAACTTGCAGCAACTCAAACTGACCGATGCCGTGGAGCAATGGACCTCGCCGTTCGTACCCCTTGCAAGGAAGAAGATGATACGTTTCCGCGTAGACCAGGACTTTGCCATGACGGATGCCGACGTAACGGTGCACGCAGACGCTCACCGCATGGAAAGCGTGGTGTACAACCTCCTGTCGAACGCCATGAAATACACGCCCCACGGCGGACGCATCACGGTTAAGGTGTACCTCTCCACCGACTCCTCGCAGCGGCGGTGCTACTGCTTCGACGTGGAGAACACCGGCCCTGGCATTGAGCCGGAGAAGCTCGGACGCATCTTCGAACGCTACTACCAGACCGACGTGACCCACGAGGGTTCAGGGCTGGGACTTGCCACGGTGAAGAACTTCGTTGAGCTTCACGGCGGTACAGTACGCGCTGAGAGTCGTGTGGGCATGAGCACACGTTTTGTGGTGACCGTTCCCTGCGAGCCACCCGTCCAGGAGTCCGACACGGAGATTACAGACTCCACGGCGGCGGAAAGCACTGCCGCCAACGAAAACGCTGAGGCTAAGCACACGGCTGGCGTGATGCCTTTGGAGAAGGAAGTACCCGAAGGTGCGCCCCTCGTTCTTGTGATCGACGACAACGAGGACATTCGTTCCTACCTTAAATTGCTCCTCGCTCCCGACTATGCCGTGGCTGAGGCCGCCAATGGTAGCGAAGGACTCGACAAGGCCTGCCGTTTGCAGCCCGCACTGGTTATTTGCGACGTGATGATGCCCGTGATGGACGGCTGGGCCTGTTGCCGCGAACTCAAACAGCGGGAGGAAACGGCACATATCCCCGTGCTGATGCTTACGGCCTGCGCCCTTGACGAACAGCACGTGCAGGGTTTCGACAGCGGAGCGGACGGGTACGTCACCAAGCCGTTCAGCGCCGAACTCTTGCGTAGCCGCGTGCGCAGTCTGCTCGACAATCGCCAGCGCGTCAAGGACTTCTTTGCTGGGAGCGGTACGCTGCTCAAGCCCGAGGCGAGCGAAGCCGACATGGGTTTTGCTGAACGATTCAAAGCTTTGGTGGCAAAGCGACTCTCCGACGCCAGCCTGTCCGTCGACGAGTTGGCGCAGGAAATGGGACTCGGCCGCACGCAGCTCTACCGCAAGGTGAAGAGTCTAACGGGCTTCTCGCCCAACGAACTGCTCAAGATAGCACGTCTGAAACGTGCCGCACATCTGCTCCGTCAGAGCGACAAAAACGTGTCCGAGGTGGCCTACGAGGTGGGTTTCGGTTCGCCCAGCTACCTCACAAAATGCTTCAAGGACTATTTCGGCGTAAGCCCTTCCGACTACGGAAAGTGACAAAATGCACCCCCGCAGTGCGTGTTTCATAACAAATTAGCTTAACTTTGCGCCTGCTATAAGCATGAAAACTCGGCGGGGAAAGTACGCCCTGACTTATCGAAAAAAGCACAATACCTCGTAGAAAAAGAAATCAGATGGAAAATACAAAGACCTATCCCGTACAGAATACAGAGCGCGAAGACGGCGAAACGCAGCTTATCCCATTGTTGAAGCTTTGTTTCACCCTTTTTGTACGCAACTGGCTGTGGTTCCTCCTGTCAGTCATCCTTTGCGTGTGCATAGGTTGGTTCTATCAGCAGAGGCAGCCGCGTATCATTCAGCGTCAGTCCGTTATGTTGATTGAGGACTCTGACGGCGGCTCAACCAGCAAAATCAGTCGCTCTTCTAAGCGTAACAGTATGAACACGCTGCTCGAACTCAACGGCGTGAGCGTAGGCGACAATCTCAAGAACGAAATTTTTATTCTCTCTTCCAAGCGACTTATGCAGCGCGTGGTGGACAAGTTGCGCCTTGCGGTGGACTACACCGTAAAGGAGAACCTCCACGACGTGACGCTCTATGGTAAGACGCGCCCCTTCGAGGTGCTTTTCCAGCGCGACTACAAGGGAAAATTTGCACAGACTCTCACTGTGGAAAAGAAGGACGCTGCTACGCTCATCCTGAGCGGTATGACCGACCGCTTCGGCGAGGAGGTAGCTCCCATGGACGTGAAGCTCGGCCAGATGGTGCAGACTCCTTATGGCAAGCTGTGCGTGGTGCGTGGCGAGGCGTTCGACAAATGGGCGGCTGGCGAGAAGGTTCGCGTGATGCGTCTGTCGGCCGACAATGCCGCGGCTCGCTTTATGGCTACGCTTTCTGTTGCGGAGTACGACAAGGAGACCTCGCTCATTGTGCTTAATTGCAGCGATACGAACAAGGATCGTGCCGACGACATACTTGCCACTCTCTTCGACACCTACAAGGAGGACGTAGTAGAGAACAAGAACCGCGTGGCACAAAACACGGCAAAGTTCATTGATGAGCGTATACAGATTATTAGCCGCGAACTGAGCAGCGTGGAGAGCCAGTTGGCAAGTTTCAAAAAGCGCAACCAGCTCGTCGACTTCGAGAAGTCTTCGCAGGAAGTGCTGACGCAGACCGCTACTGCCCGCCAGCAGAGTCTGCAAGCCGAGACGCAGCTCAACGTAGCGCGCTACCTCGACGAATACCTCCATTCACATTCCAATAGTCACGACCTTATTCCTGCGCTGAGTATATCCGACGCATCGTTCAACCAGCAAATCGCTACGTTCAACGACCAGATGAATAAGCGCAACCAGATGGCAGCCAACTCCAGCGAGTCAGTGGCAATGGTGCGCGAACTCGACCGCCAGCTCGCCCAGATGCGTCAGGCCATTGTGTCGTCGCTCCGCAGCTACGTCAATTCGCTCGAAGTGCGCCTGCGCGATGCTAAGGCCAACGAGGCGCAGCTTACTGGTCGTATAGCCGGTGCGCCCGATCAGGAAAAGCAGGGACTCGACATCCAGCGTCAGCAGTCGCTCAAGGAGGCTCTCTACACCTACTTGCTCAATAAGCGCGAGGAGGTGGCTTTGCAGCAGGCAATCAACGAAGCCAATGTGCGCTTGGTTGAAGGACCTATCGGCAACAAGATCGTAAGTCCGCGTCCCCTTATCATCATGGGCATTAGCTTCCTCATTGGTTTGCTCATCCCGGCCTTCTTTATCTGGCTCCGTCGTTCGCTCGACGTGAGCGTACATAGCCGCCGCGACGTGGAGAACGTCACCACAATTCCCGTACTCGGCGAAATTCCCAATATCGACAAAAAGGACAGCGACCGCACGCTCATTACCGACTTCGACAGCGACGCTCCGCTCGTTGAGGCGTTCCGCATCCTGCGTTTCTCCCTGGGCTATATGCGCCACAGCACGCAGGTGATGATGACCACCTCCACCACGCCGAGTCAGGGCAAGAGTTTCGTGGCTCGCAACATAGCAATCATCCTCGCTATGGCAGGCAAGAAGGTTGTGGTAATCGACGCCGACATCCGCAAGCGCACGCTGAGCAACACGTTCGGACACGCCTTCGGTCTCACTTCCTATTTGGCAGACGACGAAACGCAGCTTGCCGACATCATCAAGACCGATGCTTTTGCGCAGGGTGTTGACTTTATCCCAGCAGGCCATCTGCCTCCCAACCCCTCCGAGCTGCTGATGAGCGACAACCTTGAAAAGCTCGTCGATGAACTCCGCAAGCAGTACGACCACATCATCTTCGACACCACGCCGATGTTCTCCGTGGCCGATGCAAGCGTAGTAAACCGTGTGGCAGACATCACGCTCTTCGTAATCCGTGCTGGCATGCAGAACCGCGACTTCCTGCCCGACCTCGAAGCCATGCACCAGAGCAACCGCTTCAAGCATCTCTGCGTCATTGTCAACGACGTGAAGATGGCCAACAGCTACAACACTTATGGCTATGGTTACGGATATGGCTACGGCTATGGTTACGGGCGAGAAAAGAAGAACGGTCGCGTGAAGCGCATCCTCAACCGCCTGCGCCATTAATGGGCGGCTCTCCCCCTCGAATAAAAACATTCATCCACATAAATACAACCCTACTATGCTCGACGTAAAAGAATGCCTCAGCGCTTGCGAGGAGAAAATGGACATGAGCGTTCTCCATCTTGAAGATACGCTCGCTCAAATTCGTGCAGGCAAGGCCAACGTTCATATACTCGACGATATACGCGTCAACTCCTACGGCTCCATGGTGCCTATCAACAATGTAGCCGCCGTTTCAACGCCCGACGCACGCACCATCGCCATCAAGCCCTGGGACAAGCAAATGTTCCGCGTGATTGAAAAGGCAATCATCGACTCCAACGTGGGCATTATGCCCGAAAACAACGGCGAGGTGATCCGTCTGGGTATTCCTCCCCTCACGGAGGATCGCCGTAAACAGCTCACCAAGCAGTGCTCCAAGGAGGCTGAGGAAGCCAAGGTGGCTGTGCGCAACGCTCGCCGCGACGGTATCGACAAACTGAAGAAGGCTATCAAGGACGGCCTGTCGGAGGATATTGAGAAGGACGCAGAGAACGACCTCCAGAAGATACACGACAAGAAAGTGAAGCAGATTGAGGACATCCTCACTGCAAAGAACAAGGAAATAATGACCGTGTAAGCCCCAGTGGCACACGGAAACTTCTGACAGGGAGTGAAGGGAAAACTGCTGACTGCGACAAAAGCTTTCTCTTCGCTCCTGTGCCTTTAAGTGGCATGGACGTCGCAGGACGCTTATGCCGACTAACGGCGAAGAGTAAATAATAAGGAAACACACACGTGCACGGGAAAGTAATCAAGAGTACAGGCAGCTGGTATTTGGTGCGCACCGACGAGGGGCAGGAAGTGGAGTGCAAGGTGAAGGGCAATTTTCGCCTGCGCGGCATCCGTTCCACCAATCCCGTGGCGGTGGGCGACGGCGTGACCATTCAGCCCTCGGCACCCAATCAGGCTGACGGCGGCTCCAAAGCCCCAGCCTACATCACCGAGATTGACGAACGCCGCAACTACATCATACGTAAGGCCTCCAACCTCTCCAAACAGAGCCACATCCTCGCAGCAAATCTCGACAGGGCTTTGCTGCTCGTCACCGTGGCCCGTCCCGAAACCACCACTACCTTTATTGACCGCTTCTTAGCCACGGCTGAAGCTTACCGCGTTCCCGTTACGATTGTCTTCAACAAGATAGACGACCTCACGGACGACGAGCGAGCCACCGCCGACTACTGGTACAACCTCTACTCCGCCATTGGCTATTCCTGCCTCCGCATATCCGCCCTGAAAGGCGAGGGCATCGACGAACTTCGCACCCTTCTGAGCGGACAGACTACCTTGCTCGCCGGCCATTCCGGTGTGGGAAAGTCCACGCTGCTCAATGCGCTCATCCCCTCCGCCTGTGTACGCACGGCGCATATCAGCGACGCCCACGGCACCGGCATGCACACTACCACATACAGCGAGCTCTACGAACTACCCGGCCAGGGCGGCGCGCTCATCGACATCCCAGGTGTGAAGGGCTTTGGCACGTTCAATATGGAGCCAGAGGAAGTGGCGCACTACTTCCGCGACATCTTCCAGATAAGTGCAGACTGCCGCTTTTCGAACTGTACCCACACACGCGAACCCGGATGTGCTGTGCTTGATGCGCTTGAAAATCACCGCCTTGCCCCTTCGCGCTACGCCTCCTACCAGTCTATGCTCGCCGACAAGGACGAGGGTAAATACCGCAAGGCACCCGAATAGCCCCTACTGACTAACCCACCTAAATCCATACGCTATGACAGTCATTATCATTCTTGCCGTACTCGCCCTTGTGCTGGGCCTGTTGGAAGTGTTCGTTATTCCTGGCTTCGGCCTGGCTGGTATCAGTGCCATTGTTTGTGCCGTGGTCGACCTCGTGCTTATTTACAACGGCTACGGTTTTCCCTGGGCGTTCGTGGCCGTGATAGTAGCCGTTGCGGTGCTTTGCCTTATGCTCTACATCGTTTTCCACACGAAGGCCATCGACAAGATGAGTCTCCACGCCACCATCAGTTCCACCAATGCCACCGAGGCGCAGCTCTCCGTAGCTGTGGGCAGCGAGGGCAAGGCACTCACGCGTTTGGCACTCGTGGGTAACGCCGAGATTGACGGCAAGGTGGTCGAGGTGAAGTCGAGTGGCGAATTTATTGAGCCAGGCACGCCCATCCGCGTCACGCTTGTCAACGAGGCCACCGTGGTGGTCGAAAAGATATCCTGAATCCTCCGCTTTCAGCCCCTTTTGTGCAAGAATGTGGCCGAAGATGAGTTATACTCCATAAGAATTGTACAGAACAGTCATCCAATGAAAAAGACAGCTATACTCTCTCTCCTCTTTGCGTTCTCAGCCCTCGTGGCTAACGCAACGTTCCCCGTGCGCCGCACCATCAGTCACCGTCAGTCCACGGGGCAGACGGTGGAGATTACGTCGGTGGGCAACGGCCGTTACACCCTTTACACCGATGCCAACGGCCGTGCCGTGTTGCCCCAGGCCGATGGGAATTACTACTACGCCGAACGCACAGCCGACGGCAACCTCGCTCCCTCGTCCGTCCTCGTTGGGCAGAGCGCTCGCTCGACGCAGGCGGTGTCCACGTCGTCAGCCTATGTCTCGGCCGCTGAGGCTACGGAATTGCTCAATGCGCTCTATCCCGTGCCGACTACAATCCAGAAAAGCTACTCTCTGAGTTCCTTCGACTCCTCCACGTCCGACGGCCTGGGCTCGTACGGAAAGTCTGGCAAGGGCACAGTGTCGAGCATTGGCTCGCCCGTTATTCCCGTGGTGATGGTGAACTTTGCCGATAAGTCGTTTCGCGAGGATCATACCCAGGAAAAGCTGACCCGCTTCTTCAATGAGGAGGGCTATCACGACGAACCGCTAAGCTGCGGCTCCGTTGCCGACTACTTCAAGGCGCAGAGCTACGGCATATTCAGTCCGCAGTTCAAGGTGGTGGCAGAGGTCACGCTCTCGCAGGGCTACGCCTACTACGGCAAGGACGGCTCTAACGGCAGCACCGATAGCCGCTCCTATGAATGTGTGACGGAGGCCTTGAAACTGGCTTCGGAGACGGTAGATTTCAGCCAGTATTGCACCGAAGGAACTACCTCTGTGCCCCTCGTAGCCCTGATGTACGCAGGGCCAGGCCAGCAGTCGTCGTTCGAGGATGGCCGCAGCGATTACCTCTGGGCAAAGTATCGTGAAATGACCTTCAAACTCAACGACGGTAAGTGCACAACCAAGAGCTACCTGTTGGCAAATGAACTGTTCCAGGTATACGGCACATCGCCCAACGACATTCTCGGGGCGAACCTGGACGGCGTAGGCCTCTTTGCGCACGAGTTTGGACACGCCATAGGCTTGCCCGACTACTACGACACAAAGACCAACGGCAAGTTCAAGACGCTTGGCTACTGGGACATGATGGACTACGGACAGTACACCCAAGAAGGCTATCAGCCCACCGAATACACGGCCTACGAACGTAGTTACATGGGCTGGCTCAAGATAGAAGAACTCACCGACGAGAAACTCCTTGCTCACCTCCTGCCGCTCAATGCCTCCGAGAGCGAGGCGCAGGCCTACAACGACTCCGTGGCTGCCCTCGACGACACACCTCAGAAGGCGGCGCGCGCATTCATGGTGCGCAACCCCGAGGCTGCCAACGAGTACTATATTTTTGAAAACAAGCAGCCCGGTACGTGGTTCACAAAAGACCTGGGTGCGGGTATGCTCGTGACTCACGTAGACTACAACGCCTCATCGTGGGCGAACAACAGGGTAAATATCGATTCCACTCACATACGCATGGACGTGTTGCGCGCAGACAATATAAAGGACGGCAATACGGGGCGCAACGTCTTCCTGGGTTATCAGGGCGACCTCTTCCCCGGTACGAAGGGCGTCACTTCGCTGACCGACGACACCACACCCGCCACCACGCTCTTCAATGGCGAGAGTAAAAAACTGTCGCGTCCGCTCTACAACATCGCGCTCAACGAGCAGACGGGTATCGTATCCTTCGGCTACCTCGACGCCACCATCACCGGCATCCGCACTGTCGAAAACGCCTCTCAGCCCCTCAGCCGCACGGATGTTGTCTATTCGCTCGACGGCCGCATTCTGCCCTCGCTCGGTCAGGCTCCCAGCGGCGTGTATATCGTGAACGGACGGAAGGTTGTGAAGTAATTTCTACACCCCGCCATATAGCAGCCCCAACCTTCGGGCTTGTTGTTGTCCGCCGTACGAGTGACATGTGTCTCTCGTACGGCGGACACACGTTTATCGTACGATGAACAAGCGTCATTTGTACGACTGCCGACAACTGAGTCGGGGAAAGTGTTTACGACTTGCGCCTTTTCGGAGCCGTTCCCCGATATGCCTAAAACAAAAAAGCCTTAACTTTGCCCATAGTAACATAGCACATGAACACGATGAACGTAGAAGAACTCTATACCCTATTCCAGAAACACCCCGTGGTGACTACCGACACGCGCGACTGTCCTGCGGGCAGCCTGTTCTTTGCCCTGCGCGGCGAAACGTTTGACGGCAACCGCTTTGCCCTTGACGCGCTCGGCAAAGGTTGCGCCTACGCCGTGGTAGACGACGCGAGCGTGACGGGTGATGACCGCCTCATCCACGTGGACGACTGCCTGGAAGCCCTTCAACAGTTTGCCACCCTTCACCGCCGCACGCTCGGCACCCCCGTGGTGCAGATAACCGGCACGAATGGCAAGACAACCACCAAGGAACTCACCTCTGCTGTGCTTTCCGAACGCTTCAACGTGTTGTACACCCAGGGCAATTTTAACAACCACATAGGTGTGCCCAAGACATTGCTTCGTCTGCGCAAGGAACACGACATTGCCGTGGTGGAGACCGGAGCTAATCACCCCGGAGAGATAGCCCAGCTGAGCCGCATCGTTGATGCTGACTGCGGACTCATTACCAATGTGGGGCGCGCCCATCTCGAAGGCTTCGGCTCGTTTGAGGGCGTGGTGCGCACCAAGACTGAGCTCTACGACTACCTACGCGCAAAGCCTGGCGCGTTCATCTTTCTCGACGGCGACAATGCCCATCTCGTTCCCCTCGCACAGGACCTCAAGGCTGAGACATACGGTTCGGTCGGCAAGGGCTATGGCGTTGAGGGCGAGGCGACGGCATGCAATCCCTACCTGAGTTTCCGCTTCCGCTATGTCGGTGAGAGCGAGTGGCACGACGTGCAGACCCATCTTATCGGCGCATACAACGTGACGAACGCCTTAGCAGCCATCGCCGTAGGCAAGCACTTCGGTGTGACCGCTGCCCAGGCAGCCCATGCCGTGGCCGCCTACCAGCCCACCAACAACCGCAGCGAACTACTCGAAACGCCGCACAACCGCCTTATCGTTGACGCTTACAATGCCAACCCGACGAGCATGAAAGCTGCCCTTGACAATTTTGCGCAAATTGATGCGCCGCACAAGATGGCAATCCTCGGCGAGATGCGCGAGCTTGGCGCAGACTCCGCCACGGAGCACAAAAAAGTGGCAGAACAGGCTCTGGCCGCTGGCTGCGAGGAAGTGTGGCTCGTGGGCGAGGAGTTTCAGCCATACAGCGAGGGCGCACGTTGCTTCCCCGATGTGGAGGCCGTAAAGGTAGCCCTTGAAGGCGGCGACTGCCCCACTGATCGCCTTATCCTCGTGAAAGGCTCGAACGGCACAAAGCTCTTCCAACTCCCCCAGTATCTCTAACCCCTAAAACTTCGACAAATGGATTTCCTCAAACGCATTGCTTTTGCCCTCCGAGGCATTTATACGTCTGTCGTGGTGCGCCTCGTGGCCAACTTGGTTGCACTCTTCTATTTCTTCGTAGCTAACGACCTCTTCTGGCACTCCAACACCGACTGGCAGGGCGCAAGCAAGACCATTGTGTTCTTCGTGCCGCTCTTCATATTCGTAGCAGTCGCCGTTGTGTTCTTCGTCTACTACTTCATGCAGAAAAAGGTGGAGCAGGTGCGTGCTGAGGAACAGTTGCGCTGCGAGCTTTCCAAGCAGGAGGCGGCGCAAGCATCCGACAACACAGCTGAGGCCGACAAGGCAGAGAGTGCGGAATAGCACAAGGCGGAAACACTCTGCCCCCTGCGCCCGAAACGGCGAAACGTGCCGGCGTGGGGCGCTACCTCCGCTTTTTTCTGTAATTTTGCAAGCATACACAAACACTTACCCCCTACACAGTTATTATGATATTGTTTTTCGACACTCCGCAGAAAAGCGTGATAGCCACCGAGGTGGATCACCAGCTTTCTGAGAACGAGGTAAAGGAACTTTGCTGGCTTTACGGAGAAGCCACGCTCAATAGCGCCGCCGAGCTGAAAGGCTGGTATGTCGGTCCGCGCCGTGAAATGATAACTCCTTGGAGTACCAATGCCGTAGAGATTACCCAGAATATGAATCTCCACGGCATTGTGCGTATTGAGGAGTATTTCCCCGTGAAGAACGAGAAGGCCGAGCACGACCCTATGTTGCAGCGTATGTACAACGGGCTGGATCAGAAGATCTTCACCGTGGACATTAAGCCCGCGCCCATTGAGCACATCAGCGACCTGGAAGCCTACAACGAGCAGGAGGGACTTGCCCTTTCGCCCGCCGAGATAGAATACCTGCATGGAGTGGAGAAACAGCTCGGACGCCAGTTGACCGACTCCGAAGTGTTTGGCTTCGCACAGATTAACTCCGAGCACTGCCGCCACAAGATATTCGGCGGTTCGTTCGTGATTGACGGCAAGGAGATGCCCTCGTCGCTCTTCGCTATGATTAAGAAGACCACGCAGGAAAATCCCCACCACATCATCTCCGCCTATAAGGACAATGTGGCGTTTGCCGAAGGTCCGGTGGTGGAACAGTTTGCTCCGGCCGACCACTCCACGAGCGACTGGTTCCGCGTGAAGGACATTGAAAGCGTCATCTCCATCAAAGCCGAAACACACAACTTCCCCACCACCGTGGAACCGTTCAACGGTGCATCAACCGGTACTGGTGGCGAAATCCGCGACCGTATGGGCGGCGGTGTAGGCTCTTGGCCCATCGCTGGTACGGCTGTGTACATGACGGCTTACCCCCGTTTGGACGGTGGCCGCGAGTGGGAGGACATCCTCCCCGTGCGCAAATGGCTCTACCAGACTCCCGAACAAATACTCATCAAGGCGTCGAACGGCGCAAGCGACTTCGGCAATAAGTTTGGCCAGCCCCTCATCGCAGGTTCGGTACTGACGTTCGAACACCAGGAGAACGGTGAAAAGTACGGCTACGACAAGGTGATTATGCTTGCTGGCGGTGTAGGGTACGGCACGAAGCGCGACTGCCTCAAAGGCACGCCCCAGAAGGGCAACAAGGTGGTCGTAGTAGGTGGCGACAACTACCGCATCGGCCTCGGTGGCGGTTCTGTAAGTTCCGTGGACACCGGCCGTTATAGCAGCGGCATTGAGCTCAACGCCGTACAGCGCGCCAACCCCGAAATGCAGAAGCGCGCCAACAACCTTGTGCGTGCCCTCTGCGAGGAAGATGTGAATCCCGTAGTGTCTATCCACGACCACGGATCGGCAGGCCACGTAAACTGCCTCTCTGAGCTGGTGGAGGAATGCGGTGGTCAGATTGATATGACCAAACTCCCCATTGGCGACCCCACACTCTCAGCTAAGGAAATCATTGCCAACGAGAGTCAAGAGCGCATGGGCTTGCTCATTCAGGAAGAGCACATCGAACACGTGCGCAAGATTGCCGAACGCGAGCGCGCCCCGATGTACGTTGTCGGCGAGACGACGGGCGATGCCCACTTCTCGTTCGTGCAGGGCGACGGCAAGCGTCCGTTCGACCTCGACGTGGCGCAAATGTTCGGACATTCGCCCAAGACCGTTATGGTGGACGAAACCGTGGAGCGCACCTATAAGGACGTGACCTACGACGCTACGCATCTCGACGAATACATCAACCGCGTGCTGCAACTCGAAGCCGTGGCCTGCAAGGACTGGCTCACCAACAAGGTAGACCGCTCCGTGACGGGTAAGGTAGCCCATCAGCAGACGCAGGGCGAACTGCAACTTCCCCTTTCCGACTGCGGCGTGGTAGCCCTCGACTACCGCGGACGCAAGGGCATTGCCACCGCTCTGGGACACGCTCCCCAGGCTGGACTCGCCAGCCCCGCCGCAGGTTCTGTGCTTTCAGTAGCCGAATCACTCACCAATATTGTTTGGGCACCGTTGAGCGAAGGCCTCGACAGCGTGTCGCTCTCCGCCAACTGGATGTGGCCCTGCCGCAGTCAGAAGGGCGAGGACGCACGTCTGTACCAAGGCGTTGAAGCCCTGAGCGACTTCTGCTGTGCACTCGAAATCAACGTGCCGACAGGTAAGGACTCCCTCTCCCTTTCGCAGCAGTACCCCGGTGGCGAGAAGATCATCTCTCCGGGTACAGTCATCGTAAGTGCCGGTGGCGAGGTGAGCGACATCCGCAAGGTCGTGTCGCCCGTGATGAAGAACGAAGCTAAGAGCGCATTCTATCACATAGACTTCTCGTTCGACCAACTCCGTCTCGGCGGTTCAGCCTTCGCTCAGAGCCAAGGCTGCGTGGGCAGCGACGTGCCGACTGTGAAGAATCCCGAATACTTCCGCGATGCGTTCAACGCAGTGCAGACACTCGTCAACAAGGGTCTCCTGTTGGCAGGACACGACATCTCTGCCGGCGGTCTTGTGACCACGTTGCTCGAAATGACCTTTGCCAACACCGACGGCGGCATGGACATCAACCTGGACAAGTTCCACACGGACGACCTTGTAAAAGCTCTCTTCGCTGAAAATCCCGGTGTAGTGGTGCAGGTGGCTGACAAGGACAAGAAGGCCTTTAAGGAAATCCTTGACGAGGCAGGCGTAAGCTACGTGAAGATTGGTAAGCCCGCTGAGGAACGCCAGATTATGGTGACGCTCAACGATGCTACCTATCAGCTCGGCATTGACTACCTGCGCGATGTGTGGTACGAGACGAGTTACCTGCTCGACATCAAGCAGAGCCTTAACGGCTGCGCAAAGCAACGCTTCGAGAACTACAAGGAACAGCCCCTCGAATATCATATCCACCCCGAGTTCAAAGGCAAGTTCTCGCAGTTCGGCTTGAACCCCGACCGCCGCGAACCTTCGGGCATCAAAGCCGCTATTATCCGCGAGAAGGGTACAAACGGCGAACGCGAGATGGCATACGCGCTCTACTTGGCCGGCTTCGACGTGAAGGACGTGATGATGACCGACCTTATCACTGGCCGCGAGACGCTCGACGAGGTGAACATGATTGTGTTCTGCGGCGGTTTCTCTAACTCCGACGTACTTGGTTCGGCCAAGGGTTGGGCAGGCGCATTCCTCTACAACCCCAAGGCAAAGGAGGCTCTCGACCGCTTCTACGCCCGTCCCGACACACTCTCGCTCGGCGTATGCAACGGTTGCCAGCTGATGGTGGAACTCAACCTCATCAACCCTGAGCACAAGAAGCGCGCTCGCATGCTGCACAACGACTCCCACAAGTTCGAGAGTAGCTTCTTGGGCGTGACCGTTCCCACAAACCGCAGCGTGATGTTCGGTTCACTCTCCGGCGACAAACTCGGCATCTGGGTGGCTCACGGCGAAGGCAAATTCTCCCTGCCTTACAGCGAGGACGACTACAATGTAGTGCTGAAATACTCCTACGATGCTTACCCAGGTAACCCCAACGGCTCTTCGTACAGCGTAGCCGGTATAGCCAGCGCCGACGGTCGCCACTTGGCCATGATGCCCCACTTGGAGCGTGCGTTCTTCCCCTGGCAGAATCCCTACTATCCCGAGGATCGCAAGGCCGACGACATCACGCCCTGGATGGAAGCCTTCGTCAACGCCCGCAAATGGGTGGAGGTGCATAAGTAAGCATTCAGGCTTTATCTGCTACAAACAAAAGTTTCCCACCCCTGTTTATTGGAGAGGGAAACTTTTGTTGTTTCTGAACCAGGTAGTATCTAAGTAGGAGAAAGAGTCTTACAATGAAATCGAAAGAATTTGACATACAGCAAAGCACGGTGCTCTACGACGACACGTGCCGTATCATAGAAAATGCACGAGACAAGGCTTACCTTGCCGTCAACACCTGTCTGACCCTCCGCAACTGGCAACTCGGTGAACGCATCGCTAAGGAAGAACTGGGAAGTGCAGAAAGGGCAGAGTACGGAAAACGCGTGATTGCGCGGCTGTCTGACAGGCTGACCGCTAAATACGGCAAGGGATTTGACAGAATTTCTCTCCATAATTACTTGCGTTTTTACAATATGTTTCCACAGATTGTTGACGCAGTGCGTCAACAATCTGGAAAAGTCGACGCAGTGCGTCTACAATTGCTCCCATGGACGCATTACAGAGAACTGATTCGGGTGGAAAACAAAGAGGCAAGAAATTGGTATGCGCAAGAAGCTGCTCGTGAGGTTTGGAGTACGCGAACCCTGCACCGCAATATCTCTACCCAGTATTACTTCCGTCTTATGCGGTCGCCGCACCAAAAGCTGGTGGTTGACGAAATGCACGAGCTTACCGCTCCCTACCAGCAAGACAAATTGGAGTTTATCAAGAACCCTGTCGTTGCAGAGTTCCTCGGGCTACAAACTACGTTTGACGTTACAGAGTCGGAATTGGAGGGGGCTATTATCAAACACCTGCAAAACTTCATCATGGAGATGGGCAAAGGGTTCGCCTTTGTGGCACGCCAGCAACACATACGCACCGACATGGGAGACTTCTACATAGACCTTGTGTTCTATAACTACATTCTAAAATGCTTTTTCCTTGTCGACCTGAAAACTGGACAAATAACCCATCAGGACGTGGGGCAGATGGATATGTACGTACGAATGTATGACCAACTAAAACGTACCGAGGGTGACAATCCTACTATAGGCTTGCTCTTGGGATCGGATACAAGTCAGGACATGGCACGATACAGCGTACTCCACGATAGCGAGCAGCTCTTTCAAGCCAAGTATCTCACGTACTTGCCCACAAAAGAAGAACTGATAAAAGAAATCGAGGAACAGAAAGAGGTATTCAGAATGCAACACGAAGCAAGCACCGAGAGAGAATGAGACGCTCCGTCGTTTGCAACTCTCGTATTATACAGAAAGCACGGTTCGCTAATCCCGCGGGCCGTGCTTTTCGGCTTATTACGGGCAAAAGCAGTAACTTTGCCCCTGAAAAACAGAAAACGTTAATCTGAAAACACCACGCTATGAAACTTTGGGAAAAATCCGTACAAGTCACTGACGAAATAGACAAGTTTACCGTAGGGCACGACCGTGAGCTCGACCTCTACCTCGCTCCCTACGATGTGCTGGGCTCGATGGCGCACGTCACGATGCTTCACAGCATTGGGCTGATTGCCGACGACGAACTGCCCCAGTTGCTCAGCGAACTCAAACGGATTTACCAGATAGCCCAAAGTGGTGATTTCGTGATAGAGGACGGCATTGAGGACGTACACTCGCAGGTGGAACTGATGCTTACGCGCAAACTCGGCGACATGGGCAAGAAGATACACTCAGGTCGCTCGCGCAACGACCAAGTGCTTGTCGACCTCAAACTCTTTACCCGTGCCAAACTCCGCGAAGTGGCTGATGCTGTGCGCGGTCTCTTTGCAGAATTGCAGAAACAAAGCGAACGCTACAAGAGCGTTCTTATGCCCGGCTATACCCACCTGCAAGTAGCCATGCCGTCAAGCTTTGGTCTGTGGTTCGGTGCATATGCGGAAAGCTTGGCAGACGACATGCTCTTCCTTGAAGCCGCCTACCGAATGACCAACCGCAACCCCTTGGGCTCGGCTGCTGGCTACGG
>CAVKGN010000025.1:0-23482 GCA_963655595.1 uncultured Oscillospiraceae bacterium | reverse complement strand
CGAGGATGCCATCGATGAGCGTCTGTGCCGACATGAAGAGCATGCCGATGAGCGTGGGGAAAAACATTTTTCGAAACAGCGGACCTATCTTGCCCGCTCCGAAGTCAATCTTGTCACGTGTAGTATCTATTTTCTTCTTCATATTGTGTGTATGTGCTTTCCGTCGTGCCGCGGTGCGTCTCCCTGGCCTCGTCGTTTCTATCCCTGGGGTAGTGGATAAATACTTGGCAAGATGCAGGTATGTATCTTGCAAGATACAGGTCTGCTTCTTGCAGGATACAGGTATGTATCTTATCAAGTATTTATCCACTACCTCGGAGGTAAGAACAACTACCCCGCGGGTACGAACGACCAGGCGGGAGCCAAGAACGCCATGCAGCGATATTTTGCAGACAAAGATACGAGGATTTGCCGATGTCACGGAAAATAAAAACGTTTCTCCCCCTGAAAAGCCATTGCCTTTCAGGGGGAGAAGTCGTTTATGGGGTAGTACGGGCTTGCTGCTTACTCTTCGGTGGCAGGTTCTTCGCCCTTGATGTAGTCGAGCAGCATGTGCATGGCTGCGCTGGTGGCAGAGGCAAGGTTCTTGTCGCGACCGTTGTCCTCCTCAATCATGCGCGTCACCATCTTTTCGGCATTGCCCACGGCAATCCAAATGGTGCCTACGATTACGCCAGCCTTGCCGCCGTCGGGGCCGCCGGGACCTGCGTAGCCGCTAACTGCTACGGCGTAGTCGGTGCCGAAGAGCTTGTTTGCGCCGATAACCATCTGGCGCACCACCTCTTCGCAAACGGGAGTGTTCTCTTCAATCACCTTTGCGTCGACGCCGAGAAGGTTTTCCTTCACTTCGTCGTTGTAGCACACGAGGCCACCTTTGTAGTAACTGGAACTGCCGGGAACGGCGGTTATCACGCTTGCGATGCGTCCGGCCGTGCAACTCTCGGCGGTGGAAAGCGTCTTGCTTTCACGCCACATGATTTCGTTAATCTCTTTGCTTGTGAGTTTGAGGTCTAAGTCCATAACTTATTGTTGCTTCGTAATATTTATTTCTTCTACAACACCGTGCGCGAGTACGCCGGTTTGTCAATCGGGCAAAAGTCCTTGTCGAGGTACTTAAAGTAGCCCGTGATGGCTATCATTGCCGCGTTGTCTGTCGTATAGCTGAAACGCGGGATGTAGATGTGCCATCCTTTCTTCTCTGCCCGTTGCATAAAGGCGTTGCGCAGGCCGGTATTGGCCGACACGCCGCCCGAGAGTGCCACGTGCGTGATGCCTGTCTGCTTCACCGCCATGTCGAGCTTCTTCATCAGGATGTCCACAATGGTGCGTTCGAGCGAGGCGGCGAGGTCTTCCTTGTGGTGTTCAATAAAGTCGGGATCCTCCTTTATCTGGTCGCGCAGGAAGTAGAGGAACGACGTTTTCAGTCCAGAGAAGCTGTAGTCCAGTCCGGCTATGTGGGGCTTGGCAAACTTGTATGCGTCGGGATTGCCCTGACGAGCCAGGCGGTCGATAATGGGGCCGCCGGGATAGCCGAAGCCCATCACCTTGGAGCACTTGTCCATGGCCTCGCCGGCCGCGTCATCAATGGTCTGCCCAAGAATTTCGAGCTGATTGTAGGCATTCACCTTCACAATCTGCGAATTGCCGCCGCTCACCAACAGACAGAGGAAGGGATAAGGCGGCACTTCGTGTTCGTCGTCGTGCGTCTGTATGAAGTGTGCCAGGATGTGTCCCTGCAAATGGTTTGCCTCAATGAGGGGGATGCCCAGCGAAGTGGCCAGTCCCTTGGCAAACGACACGCCGACGAGCAACGAGCCCATCAGTCCAGGGCCGAGAGTCACTGCCACGGCAGAGAGTTCCTCCTTGGTCACGCCAGCCTGCTTGAGAGCCTGATCCACCACGGGGACAATGTTCTGCTGGTGGGCACGCGACGCCAATTCAGGCACAACGCCGCCATAGGCTTTGTGCACGGCCTGACTTGCCGTAACGTTGCTCAACAGGAACCCGTCGCGCAACACGGCTGCCGAAGTATCGTCGCAGCTCGACTCTATGGCAAGAATTGTTATCATCGTTGAAATGTTTCGGGGAGTAATGAGAGGGTTTGGCTGATTAGTGTGTGAGCACTTCAAGGCCGTCTTCAGTCACGAGGAACGTGTGTTCCCACTGTGCAGAGGGGAGTTCGTCCTCGCTGACCACGGTCCAGCCGTCCTCCTCGTCGATAAACACGTGCCAGTCGCCCATATTGATCATTGGCTCAATGGTAAACACCATGCCGGGCACGAGCAGCATGCCGTGGCGGTGCGTATTGTAGTGGTCCACCTCGGGGTCTTCGTGAAATTCAAGGCCTACGCCGTGACCGCAAAGGTCGCGTACCACGCTGAACCCGTTCTTCTTGGCGTGCTTTTCGATGGCCTTGCCAATTTCGCCGACAAAGCCCCAGGGCTTAGCCGCAGCTGCGCCGATTTCGAGGCATTCCTTTGTCACGCGGACGAGTTTCTCCTTCTCGGGCGTGGTCTGCCCAATGATAAACATACGGGAGGCGTCGCTGTAATATCCGTCGAGGATGGTGCTTACGTCTACGTTGATGATGTCGCCCTCTTCCAGTATTTCGAACTCCGAGGGAATGCCGTGGCAAACCACCTCGTTGATGCTGGTGCATACGCTCTTCGGGAAGCCCTCGTAGTTGAGGGGCGCGGGAATTGCGCCGTGCGCCACGGTGTAGTCGTAGACGAGCTTGTCTATCTCTGCCGTGCTCATCCCTGCGTGTATTTCTTTCTCCACGAGGTCGAGTACGCCGGTGTTCACTTCGCCCGAGCGCCTAATGCCTTCAATCTGTTCAGGGGTCTTTACCAGTTTACGATGGGGAACAAGTTCGCCGCGATTTTGGAAGCTCAATATTTTCTTGTCAAAATCGGTTATCTCCTGTCCCTTGGGTACGTTCCAGTTTCTGCGTTTTACCATATACGTATTCTGGGCATCCGTTCCGTGGCGGAATGCCGCTATGCTTATTCACTTGCAAAAGTAACGAAATCGCCTGAAACGCTCACCACACGCCTTAAAATATTCCCCCGCCGCATTAGTCCAGAGCAAGGCGCAGGTAGCAGCGGTCGTCGAACGACACATTGCCCTCGCGCCACCCCTTTGTGGCAGCGTTGGCGTCCATACAGAGAGGGTCGGCCTCCAACAGGGCATGAAGTATCTTTTCGCTTTCGGCAAGGGTGTCGGCCACCTGGGGATAACCGTCGGAGGCAAGGACTATTTCGGTCACGCCCTCAGGCACGGCAATTTCTCTGACGAGCGTACTGTCCACCGTCGTACCGTCGAGCACGGCATAGCGATAGGGATTGCCAGGGTTGGGATCGTTCTGGAAATTGGTCTGATCGCGCAGCGCGTCGGCGATAAACTTGCGCCCGAGGTCGTTGCGTCGGAGTTCGTCCCGACTGTATCCGTTGGCCAACAAGTGGCGGAGTACGGCGCAGCGCACTTCTGTCAGCACGCTGTCCACGAGTTTGCCGTTCGTGTACGTTGTTCCGCCAAAGCGGCACTGACAATCGCCCACCATCCACAGGGTGCGTCGCTTCACGCTGTACACCACGGCGGAACAGGTAAGGCGGTAGGCGGCATCTTCTTCGGCCTCGGGGATGTTGTGCGCCGCCAACACGCGAGTAAAGTGCTGGAGCATCTGCTCTTTCCCTGCGTCGGGGGCAAGGGTTTCGAGAGCCTTGCGCACAAGTGCCATGGCTTCCCTGCCGCCGTGCCGACCAGGTATTTTGGAGGTGCTACCGTCTATCACAGCCGCGAAATGGGGCGTAACGACATAGCCGTCCTCGCAAAGTTCTTCGTTGTTCTGCTTTCCTTGCACAAATTGTTCTACGACACGCATCTTTTACTTACAAAATAGTTGCATATATTGACATTTTCACTCCTTTCGTCACCTGAAACGCAAAATATATTTACATTTGCGCATCATAAAGCGGCTTTGCCTTTCCTTTTGCGCCCTGGGTGCTGACTTCTGCAAGGCCCTAACACAAAAACTCACGCTATGACCTCATTCAACGATTTCCTCACCTTTCTGAACGGCTACCTATGGGGCATTCCCATGCTTGTGCTGTTGCTGGGCACTCACCTTTACCTAACGATTAGACTTCGCTTTCCGCAGCGTCACATCTTCAAGGCTCTGCGGCTGAGCGTGGCGCGCGACAAGGGTTCTGTCGGCGATGTCAGCCAGTTTTCCGCACTTGCCACAAGTCTTGCTGGCACCATTGGCACAGGCAATATTATAGGTGTGGCCACGGCGGTCACAATGGGCGGACCGGGCGCAGTGTTCTGGTGCTGGATGACGGGTCTGCTCGGCATTGCCACGAAATACGGCGAGGGTCTCTTGGCCGTTAAGTATCGTGTAAAGACAAGCGACGGCAAGATGATTGGCGGCCCTATGTATGCGCTCGAGCGTGGACTTCACTGCAAATGGCTGGGCGTAGTCTTTGCGTTCTGCACGGTGCTGGCCTCGTTCTTCATCGGCAACATGATACAGTGCAACTCTATCTCCATGCTCCTTAGCGAGGGCTACCACGTGCCACCCGTTGCCACGGGAGCGTGCATTGCCTTGCTCACTTGCGCCGTGATATTGTTCGGCGTGAAGGGCATTGCTCGCGTATGCGAGGGACTGGTGCCTTTCATGGCGGTATTCTATGTAGGAGGTTGCCTGTGGCTGCTTGCGCTCAACAGTGCATACGTACTGCCAGCCATCAAACTCATCCTTACCGATGCGTTCAGCGCACAGGCCGCGGCAGGCGGTTTTGTGGGGTCGACTGTCATGACGGCTATGCGCTACGGCATAGCGCGCGGTCTATTCTCCAACGAGGCCGGACTTGGTTCTGCGCCCATCGTGGCGGCCGCCGCTCAGACGCGCAACCCTGTGCGGCAGGCACTGGTGAGCTCCACTTCGCCTTTCTGGGACACGGTGGTGATTTGCGCCATCACGGGCATCACGCTCGTCAGCTCCATCATGGCCGACCCAGGCATCGACTCCCGCGCAGGGGCTACGCTCACCAAGGTGGCCTTTGGACAAATACCTACGTTCGGACCGTTCATCCTCACGCTGGGCATCGTCACCTTTGCGTTCAGCACCATTCTCGGCTGGAGCTATCTGGGCGAAAAGGCGCTTGAATATCTCTTCGGCAGAAAGGCGCGCTACGTCTACCGCATACTGTGGATAACCGCCACCTTCGTGGGTTCGGTCACTGCCATCAACGTGGTGTGGAACCTTGGCGACACGTTCAACGCGCTCATGGCGGTGCCCAACATTATCTCTTTGTTGCTGCTCTCGGGCGTTATCGTCCGGGAAACGCGCCACTACCTTTGGGAGAACCGACTGGACGAGGAGGGAGAATAAAGGAGGCAAAAGCCTTCCGCACAGCAACGAAAAAGAACCGGACCTGCACACACAGTTGCAGCCCGGTTCTTTTTTGGTTATTTCGTGCCGGAGGCGGCTACATTGCTGTTGCCGCGCTTGCATACTCTCAGTTCGCTCAGGGCTTTCAGCCGTGCCACGCGCGGCTCATCAATGCGCCCAAGCTTTACGCACTTCCTGTTGTACTTCCACCAGTTGAGCAAGGCTCTGCTGTCGTTCTGGTTTTTGCCCGGGAAATGTCCGTTTTCGAGTACATAGTCACTGAGTGCCTTGTAGTTCTCTTCCCAACGTTCGCGGTTGTTCATAATGGACAAATTCTGCGTAAACAAGCGGTTTTACTGACGGGCTATCCAGTCAACAATCCATGCGCCTACTTCCTTCGTGCCGTACTTCTCGCCGCCCTCCACTTGTATTTCGGGCGTGCGTACGTTTGCGTCAAGACTGGCATCAACTGCCTTGCGCACCAGTGCGCCTTCTTCCGTAAGGTTGAAGTATTCAAAGAGCATGGCCACAGAGAGTATCTGCGCCAAGGGGTTGGCAATATTCAAGCCCTTAGCCTGCGGCCAGGAGCCGTGGATAGGTTCAAACACGGGCGTGCTCTCACCGGTAGAGGCTGAGGGGAGCAAGCCCATTGAACCAGAGATGCACGAGCCCTCGTCGGTAAGGATGTCGCCAAAGGTGTTCTCAGTCACCATCACGTCGAAGAACGTGGGTTCCTGAATCATGCGCATCGAAGCGTTGTCTACGTACATAAAGTCGGTCACCACGTCGGGGTGCTTCGGTGCCATCTCCTGCGCCACCTTGCGCCACAGACGCGACGAGGCAAGTACGTTGGCCTTGTCCACCACGGTGAGGTGTTTGCGACGACGTTCGGCGTAGGCGTAGGCCACTTCAAGGATGCGCTCTATCTCGTGACGGGAATAGGCGTTGGTGTCGTAGGCATAGTCGTCGCCCTCCTTCTTTTCACCGAAATACATACCGCCAGTGAGTTCGCGGATGCACACGAAGTCGGCGCCGCGCACGAGTTCGTCCTTCAAGGGCGACTTATGCACCAGGCAGCCAAACGTTTGCACGGGACGGATGTTGGCGAACAGGCCCAACTTCTTGCGCATGGCGAGCAGGCCCTGTTCGGGACGCACCTTTGCGTTGGGGTTGTTGTCGAACTTAGGGTCGCCCACGGCGGAGAAGAGTACGGCGTCGGCATCGCTGCACACGCGGAACGTCTCCTCGGGGAAGGGATCGCCCACGGCATCGATGGCGGCGGCTCCTACGAGAGCCGACTGGAAGGTTACTTCGTGGCCAAACTTCTCAGCCACCGTTTTGAGCACGGCCACACCCTGCTCGGATATTTCAGGACCTATGCCGTCACCGGCAAGCACTGCTATGTTGAGTTTCATATTCGGTTATTTTGTCTTTGTTTTCTACTAAGAAGTCAATGTCGTCAAGGGCGTTCTCAAGGCAATATTTCTTGTAGCCGTTGATATCAAAACGCTCGCTCTCACCCGTGGCGAGGTTGGTCACCGTCTGGTTGGGGAGGTCCACACGCACCTGCGTCTTCGCGTCGGCCTTAATGCTGGCGAAGAGGTTGGCTAGGAAGCCCTCGCTCACCACTACGGGCAGCACAAAGTTATTAAGTTCATTCTGTTTATGAATATCGGCGAAGAACGAACTGATTACCACGCGGAAACCATAGCCTGCAATGGCCCAGGCAGCGTGCTCACGACTGGAACCGCAACCAAAGTTCTTGCCAGCCACCAACACCTCTCCGCCGTAAGTGGGGTCGTTCAGCACAAAGTCGCGCTTCGTGCCGTCGGGATTGTAACGCCAGTCGCGGAAAAGGTTGTCGCCGAAGCCGGCTTTGTCGGTGGCTTTGAGGAAGCGCGCCGGGATTATCTGGTCGGTGTCGACGTTCTCGAGCGGAAGCGGCACGCAGGTGCTTTCTATGATGTTGAATTTCTGTTTCATGAGGCTTGTCGTTAAAGAAGGGTTCGCGGATCGGTGATCACGCCCGTCACGGCAGCGGCGGCCGCCACGAGGGGCGAGGCGAGCAGCGTGCGGGCACCAGGACCCTGACGCCCTTCAAAGTTACGGTTCGACGTGGACACGCAGAGCTTGCCCGCGGGTATTTTGTCGTCGTTCATTGCCAAGCAGGCGGAACAGCCAGGCTGGCGGATTTCGAAGCCTGCCTCGCGCAGGATGGTGTCGATGCCTTCGGCCTGTATCTGCCTCATCACGGGCCAGGAGCCGGGTACGAGCCATGCCGTCACGCCAGGGGCTTTCTTACGCCCTTTGGCCACAGAGGCAAAGGCGCGGAAGTCCTCAATGCGTCCGTTGGTGCAGGCGCCGAGGAACACGTAGTCGACGGCCTTTCCCTGCATGGGTTCACCAGCAGCGAACTGCATGTAGGCGAGTGCCTTGCTGTCGGAGGGTGTTTGGGGAGCGGGAATGTTTTCCGTAATGCCAATGCCCATGCCCGGGTTTGTTCCGTAAGTAATCATCGGTTCAATGTCGGCTGCGTTGAATGTGAGTTCTTTGTCGAACACGGCATCGTCGTCGCTGCGGAGCTTGCTCCACTCTTCCACAGCCTTGTCCCACTCTGCGCCCTTGGGAGCGTAGGGACGTCCTTTGATGTAGTTGAACGTCACCTCGTCGGGGGCTACGAAGCCGCCGCGCGCACCCATCTCAATGGACAGGTTGCAGAGCGTAAGTCGGCCCTCCATGCTAAGCGAGCGGATGGCACTGCCAGCATACTCAACAAAGTAGCCCGTAGCGCCGCTCGTGGTGATTTGGCTCATCAGGTAGAGTGCCACGTCCTTGGCCGTTACGCCCTTGCCCAATGTGCCTTCCACGCTGATGCGCATTGATTTGGGCTTGGCTTGGAGGATGCACTGCGAGGCCATAACCATCTCCACCTCCGACGTACCTATGCCAAACGCTATTGCGCCCACGGCTCCGTGGGTGGAGGTGTGGGAGTCGCCGCATACGATGGTCATGCCGGGGAGCGACAATCCCTGCTCCGGACCTACCACGTGAATGATGCCGTTGTTGGGGTGCATCATTCCCCAATGGGTCAAGCCGAACTCAGCCGTGTTGCGGGCGAGTGTGTCAACCTGCTTGCGCGACACGGGTTCCTCAATGGGTTTGTCCTGATCGTGCGTGGGGGTATTGTGGTCGGGCATGCAGAAAATGCGCTCGGGACGGAAGCAGCGAAGCCCGCGATTGCGCAGACCTTCAAAGGCTTGCGGACTGGTTACCTCGTGGGCGTAGAGCCGGTCTATGTAGAGCTGGTCGGGACCATCGGGCACGTGCTGAACCACGTGGGAGTCCCATATTTTGTCAAACAGTGTGTTCATCTTTGTTATGTGCTTGTCTGCCGCGGCAGGGGAGTTAGTGCTTAAAGGAGTTGATGGCGTCGATGTAGGCCTCAACGCTGGCGGTTACGATGTCGGTGTTTGCGCCGAAACCGTAGTAGATAGAGCCGTCGTACTCCACCTGCATGTGTACCTTACCCACATCGTCCGAACCCTTATTGATGCTCTGGATGGTAAACTCCTTCAAGATCATCTTACGCTTAATGATGCTCTTCACAGCATTGATGGCGGCGTCGACAGGACCGTTACCCTCGGCGGCAGCGCTGAACTTCTCGTTGGCAATGTCGAGGATGATAGCTGCCACGGGGCGGATGCCGTGCCCTGAGGTTACTTGCAAGTAGTCGAGCTTTATGCTGTGCGAGGCAGAACGTTCGGCACCGGCGAGCACGAGTATGTCGTCGTCGGTCACTTCCTTCTTCTTGTCTGCCAAAACAAGGAAGCGTTTGTAAATATCGTTGAGCTTTTCGGTTTCAACCTCCACGCCCAACACTTCGAGGCGGTGCTTCAGAGCTGCGTGACCCGAGCGAGCGGTGAGGATAATGGAGTTGTCGTCGATACCCACGTCCTTGGGATTGATAATCTCGTAAGTCTCCACGTTTTTCAGCACGCCGTCCTGGTGAATACCGCTGGAATGAGCAAAGGCGTTGCGCCCCACGATGGCCTTGTTGGGCTGTACGGGCATGTTCATCAGTGAGCTGACCATGCGCGACGTAGAGGCTATCTTCTGCGTGTTGATGTTGGTCTCGATGTCCAGGTGGTGGCATTTGAGGATCATGGCTATTTCCTCCTCGGCCGTATTGCCGGCGCGCTCACCGATACCATTGATGGTCACCTCCACTTGGCGTGCGCCGTTGAGCACACCTTCGAGGGTGCAGGCCGTAGCCATGCCGAGGTCGTTGTGGCAGTGGGTGGAGAGGATGGCGTTGTGCACGCCGTCCACGTGTTCCATGAGGTACTTTATCTTGGCACCGTACTCGTGGGGCAGGCAGTAGCCCGTGGTGTCGGGGATGTTCACCACCGTAGCCCCAGCCTTGATGACGGCCTCCACCACGCGGGCAAGATACTCGTTGTCGGTGCGGCCGGCGTCCTCGGCGTAGAATTCCACGTCTTCCACGTAGCGCTTAGCGTACTTCACCGCAGCCACAGCGCGCTCGATGATTTCCTCACGGGTTGAGTTGAACTTATATTTAATATGGCTGTCGCTCGTACCGATACCGGTGTGGATGCGCTTGTGCTTGGCATACTTCAACGCCTCTGCGGCGCAGTCGATGTCCTTCTCCACGGCGCGGGTAAGGGCGCAGATGGTGGGCCAAGTCACGGCCTTTGAGATTTCGATAACTGAGTTGAAGTCGCCCGGACTCGAAATGGGGAAACCAGCCTCTATCACGTCAACGCCAAGCTGTTCGAGCTGCTTGGCCACTTGTATTTTCTCTACGGTGTTAAGCTGGCACCCAGGCACTTGTTCGCCATCGCGCAGCGTGGTATCAAAAATGTAAAGTCTGTCGCTCATATCTTAGATTTTTTGTTGTCGGTTCATATGCCTTTGCCCCGTCGTGTGGCAAGGGAAGAGCCTCACTCAGCAGTTTATGCACGCTGGAGTGAGGCTCTGTCGCTTTATCTTGTTTCCGCTATGCCAAGGCTGAGTTGTGCTTGGCGGCGGTTTGCGCTTTCCGTCCTTTGCAGAAATTGCATGACTCTCACTCCGGCGTACCTTCTGTACGCAAGCTAAGCAAGGCACTAAGTCGGGAGTAAGACGTAAGGGGCATAACGCATTTAGTTTCTGTTACGCGGGCAAAGTTATAAAAATATTACATATTGCAACCTCCGCCCCCTTGTTTTTTGTACAGAATGCTCTCGAAAGCCCCTCCGGGCTGGCATTTCGCTTATGAGGCGTGCAAAACCGCCCATCGCTGCCTGCTGAAAATAGCCGCGGGCTTGCGCCCCCTACCCCAAAGATTTTCGTCGTTCATCGTACGGTAGACAAGCGTCACTCGTACGATAGCCATGTGTTCATCGTACGACGGACATGTGCCAATCGTACGATGAACAACGACTATGCCCCATGCCGTAGCTACGGGGCCGCGGGTGGACTACTTCTTAATGAGTGCGGAGAGGATGTACATCTGCATCATGGCCACGGCACGGGCGTTCTCGCCGCCGTTGGGAATGATGATGTCGGCATACTGCTTGGTGGGCTCAATAAACTCGTCGTGCATAGGTTTGAGAATGCTGCGATACTTGCCAATAAGCATTTCGAGCGGGTGCCCACGTTCGGCTATGTCGCGCTCAATCACGCGCAACAGGCGTTCATCAGGCTCAGCATCGACGAAGATTTTGAGGTCCATCAGGTCACGGAGCTTACGGTCGTAGAGCGCCATGATGCCTTCAACGATAATCACGTCGTGGGGCTCTACGTGTACGGTTTCCTTTTGCCGAGTGCAGGTAATGTAGGAGTAGGTGGGTTGCTCGATGGCACGGCCGTTGCGCAGCTCCTCAATCTGGTGGGCGAGCAAGGGCCACTCAAAGGCATCGGGGTGGTCGAAGTTGGTGTGTTTGCGCTTTTCTTCGGGCACATCCCACTGCGACTTGTAGTAAGAGTCCTGGGGTATCACTGCCACGGTATTAACGGGGAGGGCCTCCACAATCTTGCGCACCACGGTGGTCTTACCCGACCCAGTGCCGCCGGCTATTCCTATAATAATCATTGTATGTACGGGTTTGTGCCCGTAAAGATATAAAAACTTCGGCACACAAGGACTTATCGCCGTCCCTGCGTGCCGAAGCCGCGCCGTTACGCCCCATGCGGGCGAACGTTTGTGTTAGGAATTTTGCGTAATGTACACGGTGGTGCTTACGCCGTTCGAGGTGAGCGTAACGCTGCCCGTGCGCTGCGCGCCTGTCTCGTTAGACTGAACGCTGAGCTTCACGGTGTGCGCAGTGTTCTTCGTATATCCTTCCACCGTCTTGCCTTCTGAGTCGGTCGTGGGCACGATGGAAATCCATTCAGAGCCGGAGGTGAGCGTTGCCCCGTCGGCAAAAACGGTGAACGATACGGAGGGTTGCGTCTTTGTCTCTGCTCCCTGCGAGTCGAACGCGTGGTAGTAGCCGTCCTTGGCTACGCCGGTCATGCTGAACGAGTAGCTGGTCGCGCCGTCCTTGTCCGTGGTGCGCTCCACTGTGGGGTTGGTGATTTTCAGGAACGGGTACTGAACCACGCCCTGCTGCACCGTGCCTATCTTTGTGCAGCTGCTTGCAGCGCAAACGGCGGCAGAGCGTACCTTGCCCGTGGTGTTGGGCTGGAGCACGAGGCTCATCACCGTGCGGCTGACGTATCCGTCGGGCACCTCAACGGTGAAGGGCGCCGACTTGCCGCTCAGCGTCACGTTGAGCCATTCTCCGCTGACGGAGGCCGTCCACGTGTCGTAGCTGCACACGACTACAGAGTCGGAAGTCTGGTCGGCGAACAACTCCTTGTTGCCGCCGTTGAGCGGATAGAAGTAGGTGCTGTGATAGCCCGTGTCCTCGTCGCTGCACGAGGCAACGCCGGCAGCGCACACGACGAGTGCGGCGGCTAAGAAAAGTCGGGAAAAGAATTTAATGGTCTTCATGTCTGGTTTGTATGTTGTTCGCTATGAAAACACCGGCGCAGGGGAAATATTGCACCGGTGCTAAGTTTTTCTTCATCAGGCAACGTCGCCCGTTAATACCATTCCACGTTGCTCGAGTAGGAACTGCGTTTCTCCCATTTGAGGGCGTCTGCCAACTCTGAGGAACGTGCGCGGAACGTGAAGTTGAACGAGGAATAGGGTTTCAGCACCACGGAGGCCGACATCTCGAAGCAGTGCAAGTCGCGCGAGAGTGACATGGTGGTCATTGAGAGTTTGTGCCACTCAAAGTCGTAGCCTGATGAGAAGGATATGTTCCAGCCCTCGGCAATGCGGATGTAGCCGGAGGCGTTGAGCGTCTGCGTGAACGAGAAGGGGTAGCGCATGGTGCGCACGTTGATCTGCTTCGACCTATCCTCGGCCATGGTGATGCCGTATGAGAGGGTGAGCGACCAGGGTATAGAGAATGTGAGGTATCCGTCCTTGTCTACCTTTGCTTTCTCCTGCTTCTTACCTCCGCCGCGGCGGGCTGCTTTCAGGTCGGGGTCAACATTGGCGTCGTCCACGTCGGTCTCGGCATCGTCAGCGGCGGCATCGTCGGAGTTGGAGCCTCGTTTGCGCCCGTGGAAGAAGTCGCGAAGCTTGCTCCACGTCTGGTTGTTGAACGAATAGGAGAGGTTTTGCGACATACCCTGGAACCGGCCGAAACGGCCGTAGCTCCACTCGGTGCGGTCGGACGTGACAACCTGCCCATTCTCGTTGAACTTATAGGCATAAGTGGCGAAGACAGCCGCCAAAGAGAACGTTTTGTTCTTACCAAGCTTCAAGCGCAGGCGGGTGCTGAGGTTGCTCCAAGGACGCGTCTTGGCAGCGAGATTGTACGATAGCGAACCAGAGAGTTCATCGATGATAGAAATCTTCTTGTAGCCGGTAGAGTCGCGGTCGGAGCGGACTTTCATCTCGATGTTGTTGGACACTGACATCGAAACGAGGCCTTGCTTCGTTCCTGACGGGTAGCCGTAGATTCCCCCGGAATAGGGCGAATAGCTCACCCAGGAGGAGTTGCCATCGGCGTCAATTTTCTCGTACTGCTTGCGATAGCCGTAGCGCGCGGTGGTGAAGTCGGGGGCGTAGCTGAACGACACCGTCGGCTTGAACACGTGGCGGATGGCTTGTATCTTATCGCCGAAGAGCTTCTTCCAAGGTTTGTAGAAGCCGTAGAGGGTGGTGTTGGCCGAGATGCCGACATTCCAGTCGTAGAGGTTGTAGAAACCGTAGGTGGTATCGGCCAGTTCCTGCTGCAACTCGCGGCTCCACGAACGGTTGACGCGGCTGGCGTACATAATGTCGCGGAACGAGAAGGAGGGCGAGATGTTGATGTACTTGAACAGCTGGAAGGTGGCGTCGATAGGCACGCGGTGCTGAAAACCGTTGCGCCAGTCCTTGATAAGGTTGGACTTGAAAAGCTGATCCTCCTTGGTGGTGATGGAGTTTGAGAACTGTCCCGTATACGACATGGAGATCTTTTCGTACCAACGCTCCTTGCCCACCTGGTGCTTGCGGCGGAAGGGATAGAAACGCGAGAGCGAAATGCTCACGTCGGGCAGCGTCATGGCGATGGTAGAGTCGCGCATGTTCTGCGTGAGGTTGGCAGAGGCCGAAATGCTGAGTCCGATGTTCTGGAACGTATGTCCGAAGCTCACGGAGCTGGCACGGGTGCTCTGGGTGTACGACAGGGGATTGTAGCGGCTGTCAAGATTTTTGCGCTCGTAGTTTTCGGAGGCGAAGTTGACGCGTGCCGAGAACGTGGTGTTGGGACTCGACTTGGAGTCCTTGGTGTGCGTCCATTGCAGTTTGAGGCTCTTCGTCACGGAATAGTCGGGCATGTTCTTCTCGCCCTCTACCGTGCGCAGATAACTGAAATAGAAGTTGCCGCGGAAGCGGTAGCGCTTGTTGTAGTTAGTCTCTGCACTCAAGCCCCACGAGCCTTTGGTATAGATTTCGCCCAGAGCTTTGAGGTCAAGGTAGTCGTTGATGGCCCAATAGTATCCGCCCTCGCGCAGGTAGAAGCCGCGCGACGTTTCGTCGCCGTAAGAGGGCATGATAAAGCCAGAAGAATACTTCTTGTTGAACGGGAAAAAGCCGTAGGGAATGGCAAGGGGCAGGGGCACGTCCTCCACCACGAGGTGGGCAGGGCCGAAGATTGTTTCCTTGCCAGGACGCACCTTGGCACGCGACAGAGCCAAATAGAAGTGGGGGTGCTTGGCGTCGCACGTGGTGTAGCGAGCGTGTTCAAGGTAGAGCGTTCCGTCGGCGGCGCGCTTCGACTTTTCACTGCGCATGTAGCCGTCACCCTGCTGGGTGTAGACGTTGCGTATGTAGCCCTTCTTCGTCTTGAAGTTAAACGACATTCGCTCGCTCTCGTACTCGTCGCTCCCCTGCTTATACACGGGTTTGCCGTCAAGTCCGTCCTCCTTGGTGCTGTCGGCGCGTGCCTCAGCGTGAACCAGACTGGAATCCATGTTCATGGCTATCTGGGCAGCCGTGAGTTCCATGTTCTGGTAGTTCACCTGGGCCTTGCCGTAGAGGTAAGCCAGACCCGTGGCAGCATCGTAGATCATGGAGTCGGCGGCTTGGTATTCCACGGGAGAATCGATGCCCGGCTTGGGCTTTACGGTGTCAATCTTAACGCTATCCGCCGTCAGGGAATCGGTGTGCAGGGAGTCGGAGAGAGCCGTTGAATCCACGGGAATACGCACCTTCAACGCCTTGCTGGCTGGCACGGAAGAGTCGGCCGCAGCCGCCGTGTCAGCTATAAAAAGTTGAACCCGCCCATTGTTATGAGCAGGTTTCGTATTCACGTGGCTTGCCACCAAACAGAGGGTTGCAAGCAGTGAAAGTATGACGAGGGAGAGGTATCGCATTTCAAGTTTGAAGCCCGTCGGCAAGCTCGGGTTCAAAGATCTTCACCCAGTCGAGGAACTTCCTCACGCCGTCGGCGCCGAACTTTTCAAGGCTCTTCGCTGTGTCGGCCACGGAGCGTTCGCGCTTGGGATGGCTTTTCGAATAAAACTTGTCGGCATAGCAGATGAGCTGTTCCTCAATGGTTTCGGGGCAGTAGTAGCCCTCGGGGAGGGGCAGGGCGCGCTGGCGTATCACCTCGGGGGTGAGTCCCGTCCCCGTGTGGCGTTCGCACACGCGGGCAATATCCACTCGGCCTTCGCGGCGCATAAGTTGCCCGCCAAGGTAACCGTGCATCAGGTAATGGTGTGTGCCGTGGCAGTGGATGCCGGGCGCATCGGTGAGGAAGATACCCACGTCGTGGAGCATGGCGGCCTGGCGCACAAAGTCGGCATCAATGGCCAGTTCGCTGCGCCTTTCGACAATCTTCAGCGCACGCTCCGTCACCTGTCTGCTGTGCCAAAGGAGTAGCTCGCGCAACGGTTCGTTGTCGGCGTAATATTTGTTGATTATGTCCAATGCGTACATCGCGCTACCCTTTTATCGGCTGCAAAGATAATGGAAAATGAAATTTCACGCCCGTTCCGCCATGCCTTATTTGCGTTGGGCGAACGCCCTACCCTATTCGCTGAGAGCTTGCAACAGTTGGGCTGCCGCCTCGTCGGGAGTGGCTGCCTTTTCGAGCAAGGTGACAAACTTCGACCCCACGATTACGCCAGCCGTGTGGGCGCAGGCTGCCTGCCGGGTGGCGAGGTTGGAGATACCGAACCCCACGAGCTGCGGATTGGAAAGGTTCATGGATTGCAGGCGGGAGAAGTAGGCTTGCTTGGCCTCGGAGAACGACTTTTGCGCCCCAGTGACCGAAGCCGAACTTACGGCGTAGATGAAGCTGTGGCTGTGAGCGTCAATGGTACGTATGCGAGCCTCTGGGGTCTCGGGGGTGACGAGGAAAATAACCTCAATGCCGTAGCGACTGGCTACGGGCTGGTACTCTGCCTCGAACTGGTCGAAGGGAAGGTCGGGGATGATGAGCGCGTCAATGCCCACCTCGCTGCACTTGCGGCAGAAGTTCTCAAAACCATAGCGGAGGATGGGGTTGAGATACCCCATGAGGATGAGGGGGATATGGATGTGCTGACGCACGTCGGCGAGTTGGTCGAAAAGCACACGCACGGACATGCCGTTTTTCAGGGCTTTCGAGGCTGCTGCCTGAATGGTGGGGCCGTCGGCAAGGGGGTCGCTGAACGGGATGCCTATCTCCACCATATCGACCCCGGCGCGCTGAAGGGCTTCGAGCGTGGGCAGGGTGCTGTCCTTTGTGGGGTGACCGGCGCAGAAGTATACGGAGAGTATGTCGTGGTTCTTTCTTTGGAAAAGTTCGTTTATACGGTTCATTGTAGGAATGTGTTTGAGTCGTTACTAAGGGGGAAATCACCCGTTGCGCAGGGCGGCGATAAACTGGGCCACGGCTGCGGCGTCCTTCACGCCTGGGGCTGTTTCGAAACCGCTGTTGAGGTCGTAGCCAGCCAAGCAGGGATGGCTAAACTTGCGGAGTTCGTCGACCGACTGCGGGGAGAGTCCGCCGCTCAACAGGAACGGCGTGGGCCCAGGGTAGCGTTGGAGCAGCGACCAGTCGTAGCTGCGTCCGCTACCGCCGAAGCGCAGTGTGGGGGTATCGAAGAGGAAATAATCTACGCTGCCCACGTACTCGGCGGTGTCGGCCACGAAAGTCTCCACGGCGGGCAGGGCGCGCACCACGGTCAGTCCCTCCTCGCGGAAGGTTTGGCACAGCTCTGCGGGGGCTTTGCCGTGAAATTGTACCGCATGTAGTCCAAACTGCTTGACGCGCTGCTTCACCTCGCGGTAGGTGGGGTGGACGAACACGCCCACACGACGGCAGCGGCTGGGAAGATAGTCGGGCTTGGTGTCGACGTAGCGCGGCGAGGAGGGGTAGAAGATAAATCCCTCCCAGTCGGCGCCAGCCTGTTCCACGGCGCGGATGTTGTCGGCCTCGCGTAGCCCGCATACTTTGATAATCATGAGTCTGTTAAGTTCTTAGTGGAGTTGCGACAGATACGTTTGCAGAGCATCGCCCGGCGAGGTGGTCTTCATAAATGCCTCGCCTACGAGGAATCCCTTGTAGCCCACTTCCTGCAAGTGCCTTGCCGTCTCGGCTTGGAGCAGTCCGCTCTCGGAGATGGGCAATGCCTCAGTGGGAAGGAGGGGGAAAAGACGTTCGGACTGGGCGGTGTCGGTGCGGAACACTTTGAGGTTGCGATTGTTCACGCCAATCACGTCCACGTGGTCGGAATAAGCGTCGAGTTCCTCCTCGGCGTGTATCTCGAGGATTACTTCCAGCCCGATCTCGTGCGCCTCGTGTGCCAACTCATGGCAACGTTTTGCCCCGATAGCTGCGGCTATGAGCAGACAGGCGTCGGCGCCGGCGGCACGGGCCTCGAAAAGCTGATACTCATCGAGCACAAACTCCTTGCGCAATATGGGCAGCGTGGTCAGCGGTCGGGCCTCCTGCACGTCGGCAAGGGAGCCGCCGAAATAGGTCGTGTCGGTGAGGATGGAGAGTGCGGCAGCGCCAGCCTGCTCGTAGGCGGGGATAATCTGCGCCACTTGGGCGTCGCGCTTTATCCAGTCCTTGGAGGGGGAACGCCGCTTGAACTCGGAGATGACGCCGCCCTTGTGACTGAGGAGCGAGGCGCGAAGGCTGCGGCAAGGGGCGCCAAGGTCAGCCACGGCTTGTTCCAACTGCCGAAGAGGGATGCGCTGGCGAGCCTGTTCCACTTCGCGGACCTTTGTCGCCATAATGGTGTCGAGGATATCGGGCATATTCTGTATTCGTGTGTATGGAGAGCATTCGGGCTTAGCTGTTCAGCTCAACGAACTGCTCAAACGTTTTCTTTGCTTTGCCGCTCAACAGCGAGGCTCGCGCCTCTTCGAGGCAGGTGGGGATGTCCTTTTCGGGACGTACGGTGTGGATGCCCAGGGCTGCGTTAGCCAGGACGGCGTCGCGCTGGAAGGGGGTGGCCGTACCGCTCAGCACATCGTCGAAGATGCGGGCAGCTTGCTCCGGGGTGTTGCCGCCACTAAGGGCATCGGGGGGAGCTACACCCAGCCCCAAGTCCTGCGGTTGGTAAATGCTTTCGCTATGGTTGGTCATCACCTTGAAGTTGGCGGTGAGGGACACCTCGTCGTAACCATCAAGACTCGTCACCACGGCAAAACCTATGCCGATGCGCTGAAGTACGTTGGTGTAGAGCCTCATCTGCTGCAAGTCTGCCACGCCCAGGAGCTGGTAAGCGGTGTGCGAGGGATTGACGAGCGGACCGAGGAGGTTGAACACGGTCTTCACGCCCAGGGCACGCCGCAACGGACCGACGGCCGCCAGGGCCGGGTGGAAGAGCGGAGCATGCAGGTAGGCCATGCCGCAGGTGTCGATGCTGCGTTGCAGGACGTCGGCGTCGTTGGTAAACTTCACGCCGTGCTGCTCGAGCACCGTGCTTGCGCCGCTCACCGAGGAGGCACCGTAGTTGCCGTGCTTGGCCACCTTGTAACCAGCTCCAGCTACCACAAAACAGGCGCAGGTGGATATGTTAAATGTGTTCTTCCCGTCGCCACCAGTACCCACAATGTCGAGCGGACTGAACGCGGAGAGGTCCACGGCATGCGCCCGCTCAATGAGGGCGTCGCGGAAACCGAGGAGTTCGTCGGGCGTAATGTCGCGCATACGGTATACTGCGAGCAACGCCGCCACTTGGGCTTCGGAGAAACTCTTATCGGCGATGCCCATCATCAGTTGGCGTGTCTCGCTGCGCGTAAGTGCCTGGTGCTGGAATAGGGATTCAAGGATTGTTTTCATAGTCGGTGTCTGTTGTCTGTGTGTTTCGGCCTTGCGGCTGTCTTGCCAACCACTCTGCCGGTCAGTGCGCCACGAAGTTGTGTATCATCCGCCGTCCCTCAGGGGTGAGGATGGACTCGGGGTGGAACTGTATGCCGTGCACGTCGTAGCTGGTGTGGCGCAGGGCCATTATCTGCCCTTCGTCGCTCACGGCGGTCACTTCGAGGCAGGGGGGCAGGCCCTCGTTCATCACTACCCAGGAATGGTAACGCCCTACCTGGATGTCGGCAGGCAGCGACTGGAAGATGTAGTCGTCGGCCACGATGTGCGCGGGCGTCTGTACGCCGTGGAACACCTGGGGCAGGTTGTAGAGCTTGCCGCCGAACACCTCGCCAATGGCTTGTTCGCCCAGGCAGATGCCGAGGATGGGCTTTGTGGGGGCGTATGTGCGGATGACTTCCTCGAGAAGGCCTGCCTCGGAGGGGATGCCTGGACCGGGCGAAAGCACAATCTTGTCGTAGGGTTGGAGTTCCTCAATGCGGAACTTATCGTTGCGCACCACGGTCACCTGTGCGCCCTCTTCCTCCAAGTATTGGAAGAGGTTGTAGGTGAAGGAGTCGTAATTGTCTATCAGTACTATTTTCATAGCTTTTCGGTCTTCGTTTCGGCCAGGAGGATGGCCTTGCGCAATGCGCCGAGTTTGTTGTTCACTTCCTGCAACTCGTATTCTTCGTTGCTCGCTGCCACAATGCCGCCGCCGGCCTGGAACCAGAGTTCACCGTTGCGACTCACAAACGAGCGTATGGTGATGGCTTGGTTGAGCGTGCCGTTCAGTCCGATGAAGCCAATGCAGCCGCCGTATGCGCCGCGGTTGTGCGGCTCGTACTCGCTGATGAGTTGCAAGGCGCGCACCTTGGGTGCACCGCTGAGGGTGCCTGCTGGGAAGGTGTCGGCCAGGAGCTGTATGGGGTTTGTGCCGGGACGCACCTTGCCGCTCACACGGCTCACAAGGTGGATGACGTGGCTGTAGAATTGCGTGTCTTTCAAGAAGTCTACCTTCACGCCCGTGCAGTGGCGGTTGAGGTCGTTGCGGGCAAGGTCTACGAGCATCGTGTGCTCAGCGTTCTCCTTCGGGTCGGCCAGAAGGGCTGCCGCAGCGGCTCGATCAGCCTCGACGTTGCCCTGACGCCTTGTGGTGCCGGCTATGGGGTCGATGTAGGCCATGCCGTTGTCGGCAATGCGGCAGTGGGTCTCGGGCGAAGAACCGAAGATGCGGAAGCCGCCAAAGTCGAAGTAGAAGAGGTAGGGCGAGGGGTTGATGCGTCGCAGGGCGCGGTAGAGTTCAAAGTCGTCGCCCTCGTAACGCTGCACAAAGCGGCGCGAAAGGACTATCTGGAACACGTCGCCGCGCTTGCAGTGGGCAATGCCCCGACGTATGTTCGCCTTGTGTTCCTCGTCGGTGAGCGGCGAGGTTGTTTCGCCCACAGCGTGGAAGGCGTAGGTGGCGTAGTTTCGGCTCATCACAGCCTGCACAATGCGGCTTGCCTTGCTCTGTTCGCCGTCTGCCAGCATTTCGAGCAGTTTGAGCTCACTGCTGAAGTCGTTGAACACAAGGAGATACTTATATAATATATAATGTATGTCGGGGGCGTCGTTCTTGGGTTCCTTGCTGTCCTTCACGGCAATGTTCTCGAAGTAGCGCACGGCGTTGAACGACGTGTAGCCGTAGAGGCCGCAATACGCGCTGTCCGCGCCTTCCACCTGGAACTGTCCGATAAAGTCCTCAAAGGCTTGCGCCACATTGCACGTCTCGGTGATGGGCTGAACGCGCTCGCTATGGTCGGGGAAACGCATCACGGCCTGTCCGTGGCTCACGCTGAACGAGGCGATGGGACGCAGGCCAATGAACGACTTGTTGTTCTCGCTCCCGTGGTAATCGGAACTCTCCATCAGCGCACTCTGCGCAAAGAGGTCGCGCACCTTGAGATAGGTGCTGACGGGCGTGCTGAGGTCGCCAGGGAGCGGCACTGTCTTAACGTTGTATTTGTACATGGTTCTTGGGGGAGTCAATGCGGGTGTAACAATGGGGGGATTAGCGCAGGTGCTTGCGTATTTCCTCGTAGTTGGTGGGGCAGTCGCCCTCGGGAGCGTGTTTCAGATAGGTCTCCATATCTTTATCGCCGCGACCTGAGAGGGTCAGGGCCACGATGTCTGTGGGCTTGAACGTGAGTTTGTGCAGGGCTGCCAGGGCGTGAGCGGACTCCAAGGCGGGCAATATGCCGTCGAGGCGGTTCAACTCGTAGGCAGCTGCAAGGGCTTCGTCGTCGTTGATGGCGAGTGCCTGAGCGCGACCAGTACGCACAAGGTGGGCGTGAAGCGGTCCGATGCCGGGATAATCAAGTCCGGCGGAGATGGAATAGGGCTCTACAATCTGTCCGTCTTCGTCCTGAATAACGAGGGAACGGAAGCCGTGAAGAACGCCTTCCTGCCCCATGCTAAGGGTGGCAGCGGTGAGTCCTGTCTCTACACCTTTTCCTCCGGCTTCTGCGTAGACAATCTGTACGTCGTCATCGTCGAGGAAGTTGAACACCGAGCCGGCTGCGTTCGAGCCGCCGCCGATGCAGGCCACCACGTGGGTGGGTGTGGGACGGCCTTCCTTTTCTTGCAACTGCTTGCGCACTTCTGCGCTTATCACGCTCTGCAAGCGTGCCACGATGTCGGGATAGGGATGCGGCCCCATTGTGGAACCAATGAGGTAGAACGTGTCCTCGGGGTGGCAACACCAGTCGCGGATGGCCTCGTTGCAGGCGTCTTTCAGCGTCTGATTGCCGCTCTGCACAGCCACTACTTCGGCGCCGAGCAGACGCATCTTCTCCACGTTGGGACGTTGGCGCTGCACGTCGAGTGCTCCCATATAGACCACGCAGGGCATGTGCATGAGCGCGCACACCGTTGCAGTGGCCACACCGTGCTGGCCAGCCCCAGTCTCTGCCACAATGCGGGTCTTGCCCATGCGGCGGGCCAGGAGTATCTGCCCAATGGCGTTATTTATCTTGTGCGCGCCGGTGTGGTTGAGGTCTTCGCGTTTGAGGTATACCTTGCATCCGTGAATGCGGCTCAGGCTCTCGGAGAGGTAGAGGGGCGAGGGGCGACCTACGTAGTCGCGCAACAGGGCGTGAAACTCGCTTTGAAATTCTTCGCTATCAATCACCTCGCGGTAGCAGCGTTGCAGCTCCTCCACGCACTTCTGCAATATTTCGGGAATGTACGCTCCGCCGTAACGGCCAAAGTATCCATCGCTTGTTACATCGTACTGACTCATTTGCTGTGCTTATTGTATCGTTCGTTTTCTTGTTTTCGGTTCTCCGTCCCGCCGACAGGCAGGAAAATTAAAAGGCGGCTTCGTCGTAAGTTATGGACGAGCCGCCTTGAAGTATCATAATCAACTATGGCATTCGGTGGTCTTAACGGACAGCATACACTGCGCTAACTTACGACTTGATTTGTTGTAAGCAACGCCACCAATACTTGTTATTTGCTGCGCCGTGTAGCATTGTTCGTTTGTTTTATTGTTTTCGCTTGCAAATGTATAGGATATATTCCAGCGAGCAAAGCATTCGTAAGTTTTTCTTCGTTTTTCATTGCTTTTAGTCCGTAATTCGCCGCCGGCGCAAACTTTTTGCCACACGGCGAATAAGGTACGTTTATGCCGATGCATACATTTACAAATTGCAGAAAAACAATAATTCCCGAAACGTAAATTGCCGTCAAAGATTTACAATAGCACCCGTAACTGACTGATTATCTTTGCAGTACCAAAAAGGAAAGAGCGCAACAGTCCGCGCAGCCACACCCTCGGGGCTTTTGGCAAACAAAACCAGACTTAAAGCACTTTTCCGACCTACCAGAGAGACAACCTTGCAGAACTTAAACACCCAACCTCTCGTTATTTCCTAAACATCAAGCTTGGCAGAAATCCTAAGCGGCACTCACGAACCTCCAACACGCCGCAAGCGGCAAACTAACAAAAAGCCGCTTCTGCCAACACCTAGAAAAACACACAAGGGCCGTTCCCCACCAGGGAGCGGCCTCATTCTTTTTCTACTGCCAAGCCTATCAAAAGCCCAATAGGCCTATTAGGCATAATGGGCATATTAGGCCTATTATGCCCAAGCCCAATACCACAAAGAACGAGGCAGCTAAAACAAATTAGCTGCCTCGTTCTTTGTGGTGCCACCAGGAATCGAACCGGGGACACAAGGATTTTCAGTCCTTTGCTCTA
>CAVKGN010000024.1:0-23613 GCA_963655595.1 uncultured Oscillospiraceae bacterium | reverse complement strand
CCCGAGATCTTCACCCTTACCCAGTTTCTGTTCATCGCAAAAGTCGGCATTGGTGATGACGTTGCGCAGATCGGGGTTAGCTTCCGCCACCTTTTCAAGAATCTTATTAAACTCCTCACCGATTTTGCTGCTGTTCTTGACCTTAATCAGGTCATCGAAGGTGCAGCCCTCGGGCAGTTCAATAAGCGAATCCTTGTCCACCTTAGCCTTGTCGCTGATATACTTCATAAAGAGCACCACCAGCACATAGTCCTTGTACTGACTGGCATCCATGCCACCGCGCAACTTGTTGCAACTCTCGTAGATAGCGCTGTATAATTCCGATTTCTTGATAGCCATATTGTAGTAGTATTATTGTTTGTTTTCAAAATTGATAAGGTCAGTGGCGAACTACATCGTCTCTTTGCCCATGTTGCTCTGTTTATTGTTGTTTGAAGTGTGATCCCTTGAACTTTCTGTGCAACGAAAGTATAAAACAAATCACAGAGTCCAAAATAAAATCAGAGAAGCCGTCTGCATCTTGTAAATACCTGCTACAAAATTACCCCCCCCAGGCAAATATGCCTTTTCCAAACTTTTCCAATTTGCGAACTGGGCAAAAAAATGTCGGGAAAGGCTTGAAAGAGTCCTTTGGGTCAAGATAGGACTGCAAGAGGGCTGGAACATTGCAAAGGCTGCCACCTTCCCCATTTGGCCTCTTTAAGCTTATTCCCTAATTTTGCGGCCGAAACTTGGCTCTGAGGGGGTGCGAGGCGCACCTTTGTGTGTTCAGGCCTGAGAACTGCTAACTAACCAAACATCTAATACTTTTTATACCTATGGCTACCATAGATACAAAACCGCATTATGCTTTGCTCGACGGGCTTCGCGGCGTGGCTGCGCTGCTTGTCGTGTGGTATCACGTGTTTGAAGGCTTCCAGTTTGCTGGTCAGAAGCCCGTTATCGACACTATCAACCACGGCTACTTGGCCGTTGACTTCTTCTTTATTCTTTCGGGCTTCGTTATTGGCTATGCTTATGACGACCGCTGGGGCAAGTCGCTGACCCTGGGCGACTTTTTCCGCCGACGCCTTATTCGCTTGCACCCTATGGTTGTGATGGGGGCTGCTATCGGCGCTATTTCGTTCTTTGCCACGGGGATGGAACGCTGGGATCATTCACATTCCACCGTGGGGCTTACCCTTTTGGCCTTCGTCTGCGGTGCGCTTATGATACCCGCCCTGCCTGGCATGCCTCGCGAGGTGCGCGGTAACGGCGAGATGTTCCCCCTGAACGGCCCGTGTTGGTCGCTCTTCTTCGAGTATATTGGTAACATTGTCTACGCACTTGTGCTCCGCCGCTTGTCCACGCGTATTCTTGCCCTCGTGGCTGCTGTGCTCTGCATTGGTCATGTGTGGTTTGCCGTCAGTGATGCGTCGGGCTACGGCAGCATCGGTGTGGGCTGGACGATTGATTTTGTCAATGCCTACGGCGGTACGCTGCGCTTGTTCTGCCCCCTGACGCTGGGCTTGTTGCTGTCGCGCGTGTTCAAGCCTATAAAGGTGCGCGGCGCCTTTTGGCTTTGTACGGTTGCCCTGCTGTGTCTGTTCCACGTGCCTTTTATTGTCAGCGACGGCCCGGTGTGCTGGAACGGACTGTTTGAGACGTTCTCCGTCATCGTCCTCTTCCCGGCCCTTGTATGGCTCGCTGCCTCGGGCAAGACGACTGACCGCTTGTCGTCGCAGGTGTGCAAGTTTCTTGGCGACATCTCCTTCCCGCTCTACATCGTGCACTATCCCTTGATGTACGCCTTCTACCTTTGGCTTATCAAGACCCGTCAATACACGTTGCAGGAAACCTGGCCCGTAGCCCTGCTGACCATCGTTGCCAGCGTGGTGCTCGCCTGGGTGTGTATGCGTTTCTACGACCGCCCCGTGACGAAGTGGCTCAAACAGAAGTGGGGCAAGTCCCGCCGCTGAGCTGCGCCATTTTTGCAAGAAAACGCCCGTAAAGGTATACGTCATCTACCTTTACGGGCGTTTTCTTGCGCTTTTATTGGTTTGGTGAGTGCCTCGCACGCTACCGTCGCCGTCTCACGTCGAGGGTGGTGATCCACTTGTTTGGCTTCTTTCTGGGTTTTAGTCCCTTACGCCTTCTCCAGCGTGGATACTCGGACGGACTATGGTATATTACAGGGCAACCAAACCACTCTATAAACATTTTATTGAGAAAATCTTTGGTGAGAGGTATGCCCGCAGCGTCGCCTATGACGGCATCGGTGAAGCAGTAGGGACACCAGGCGGTTTCGTCCTCGCCCGATTCGGCGAACAAGGCCTCGGAGGCAGGAAAGATTTCTCTGCAGAAGAAGCAGCCGCACATTTTAGACTGCTGAATCTGTGCTTTGTTATTCCAACTCAGGTCGTGTGCTTTCTCGAGGTCGTAGGTGGTCTCTTTCATGTGCGTTGGGTAGGTTGTTGCGTGTGTTGGAGTGTTATCCCTTAAACTGTGCGGCAAATTCTTCGAGCGCCTTGTAGGTGCATTCCCGTGCTGGGGCAAGGGGGAGTCGCAGCGTGTTTGAAGCTTTGCCGAGAACGCCGAGCAGAGCCTTGATGCCGGCTGGGTTGCCGTCCTTCGAGAGGAGTTTGTACGCCTCGCTCAGACTGCGGTGAATGGTTAGCGAACGCGTGTAGTCGCCGGCGAGGGCAGCATGTACCATCTGGCCAAACTCCTTGGGGTAGGCGTTGCCCACCACCGAGATGACGCCCTTTGCACCAATGGTGAGCAGTTCAAAGGTAATGGAGTCGTCGCCGCTCAGCACCTCGAAACCTTCGGGGGCGTTCTTCACGATGTCCTCAATCTGCTCAATGCGCCCCGAGGCCTCCTTAATGGCCACCACGTTGGCGTTGTCGGCAGCGATGCGAAGCGTGGTGCTGGCCTCGATGTTCACGCCGGTGCGTCCGGGCACGTTGTAGAGCACCACGGGCAGGGGCGAAGCCTGAGCCACGGCTGTGAAGTGGCGATAGAGCCCCTCCTGGCTCGGCTTGTTGTAGTAGGGAGCTACGATGAGCACGCCGTCGTAGCCGCTGAGGTCCGCCGTTTGCAGATAGCTCACCACGTTTGCCGTGCAGTTGCCGCCAGCACCGAGAAGCAGGGGCACGCGCCCGTTGTTCACGGCCTTGACGCGGCTCATCACCTGTTGCTTCTCGCTGTCGGAGAGGCAGGGCGTTTCGGCCGTTGTGCCAAGCACGCAGAGGAAGTCGATGCCCCCTGCAATTTGTTCCTCAACCAGCGTGTCGAGCTGGCTGAAATTTATGCTGCCGTCTTCATTAAAGGGAGTGACGAGGGCGATGCCAAGCCCTTTGAACGGATTTTCTCGTTTCATGTTTGTAATAGTACAGATTGTGATTTTGCTTGCAAAAATACCGTTTCAAGAAACAACTGCAAAGCGTATGCAGGGATTTGTGACAAAACGGTTACGCCAAAGCCTGCTGCGTGTGCAATGGTTTAGGCGGCGGGTGCGCTCATTGCCCCTGCTGGGCAGAAAGTGTGAACTTGCCCTGCTGCCACTCGTAAGTCAGGGCGTGGAGCATGGAGCGGACGTCGTCGGCCGTTTCGAGCGGCAGAGCCTCCGTGCTTAGCGTGAAGGTGAGCGTGAGTGCGCTGGGAGACGCCGTGGCCTGAATGGGCAGGGAAGCGACTACGGGCAGGAGTTCCTGTTGCCGCAGGTAGGAGAGGGGACACTCCTTCTTGACAAAAGCCGATGCGGACGGGTGGGGTAGAGGCGTTTTCAGTTCTGCCCAGTGGCGGTTGTAGAGCTTCACGTCAGAGGCCTTCCCCTGTGCATCCAGCGTGTGCACGCTCAGAATCAGCGTGTCGCCGGCAAGGGGCAGCAGGCGCAGTTGCCACGAACTGACCTCCGTGCAGTCGAGCCGCAGGTAGTCGGCCGTTAGTTCGTGCAGCACTGCCTCGCCCCCGTACACGTTTTGCGTCTTCGCGGTGAGGCGGCTGTTGAATAGGTCGACGAGGTCGAGCCGAGCCGTTTGGTCGAGCAGGGGGAACACGCTCTGCGGAACGCTCTTGAAGCAGTCGGCCACGGAGAACGCCCAGGAGCAAACGGCGGCGGAGAAGGCAATGAGGAGAGTGAGTAAACGACGGGTCATAGGGCGGTGGTTGAGGGAGGGGCAGGGTGCAGGAGCGGCTGAATGCGCATCCATTCCTGTTCAAAGTTGGGCGTGAAAAAGTCGGTGCCCATGAGGCGGTTAATCTCCTCGGGCGAGAAGAAGCGGCCGCCGTCGAGTTCGGCAGAGGGGCGCGGCTGTTCGGCGGTGACGGTCGTGTAGACGTACACCAGTTCGCGCTCCACGTTGCTCTGGTGCGTATAGCGCAGCAGAAAGGCGGGCTGGAAGTCCGTGAGCCCTATCTCCTCCTTCGTCTCGCGCAGCAAGGCTTGCAGGGGCGTCTCATCGCAGTCCATGTGCCCGCCCACGGCGGTATCCCATTTGCCGGGCTGCACCGTCTTCCACAGGGGACGGCGTTGCAGGTAGACGTGGCCCGCCTCGTTGAGCACGTGCAGGTGAACCACCGGGTGCAGCCTCATGTCGTGCCCGTTGTGCAGGTCGCCGCGCCGTGCGCAGCCCAGTGTGCGTCCCTCCTCGTCGACGAGGGGCAGGAGTTCGTCGTTGTTGTCGCGCATGGTCAGGGAATGAGGAGAGAACTGTCGCCGTAGCTCAGGAAGCGGAAGTCGTGCAGAAGGGCGTAGTCGTACACCTTGCGCCAGTTCTCGCCGATGAGGGCCGACACGAGCAGCAGCAGGGTTGACTGCGGCTGATGGAAGTTGGTGACGATGGCCTTGACAATGTGGTATTGGTAGCCCGGGGCAATGATTATTTGCGTGGACGTTTGCAGTACGGGCAGCTCGTTGCGGTCCATCCAGTCGAGGATGGCTTGCAGTGCCTCCGTGGTGGCGAGCGGGTGGTCGGTGCTTTCGGCGTATTCGTAGGGCGTCCATTGTGCCACGTGCAGGTCGTCGGGGTGCATATCGGGGTTGGCATGCAGCGCCACGCCTATATAGTACAGGCTTTCGAGCGTGCGCACCGAGGTGGTGCCCACGGCTATGCAGCGTCCGCCGTGTGCCAGCAGGCGTTCAATGCTCCCGCGCTTCACGGCAATCCACTCCGCGTGCATGGTGTGACCGCCAATCTCCTCGCTCTTTACGGGCTTGAACGTGCCAGCACCCACATGCAGGGTTATTTCGTTGCGCTCCACGCCCTTCGCATCAAGGGCGGCAAGCACATTGTCTGTGAAGTGCAGGCCCGCCGTCGGCGCAGCCACCGAACCCTTCACCTTGCTGTAAACCGTTTGGTACGTGCGCAGGTCGCTCGCCTCCGTTTCGCGGTTGAGGTAGGGCGGGATGGGAAGTTCGCCAATTGACTCGAGCACCTCTGAGAAGGTTACGCTGTCGTCGCCCCAGTCGAACACCACTTCGTGGCCCGTTCCGCTGATGCCCGTGCGTTCGGCGGTGAGCGTCAGCTGGCGTCCGCCCACGTCGATGCGACGTTCAAGGCGTCCTTCCTTCCACTTTTTGAGGTTACCCACGAGGCAAGTCCATGCCACGCGGCGCGTAGCGGCAAAGTTCAGCTGATAGTCGTGCGGCGTGTGCGGTTCAAGGCAAAACACCTCGATGAGTGCGCCCGTCTGCTTGCGGAAGTGCAGGCGCGCCTGTATCACCTTCGTGTTGTTGAACACCATCAGCTCGCCCGCACCAATGTAGTTGGGCAGATTGCGAAAGGTGTCCTCGCTAATGTCGCCGCCTCGGTAGAGCAGCAGTTTCGACTCGTCGCGCTTCTCCTTAGGGTATTTCGCCACGCGTTCGTCGGGCAGGTCGTAGTTGTACGACGCTATATGCAGGTGTTTAGGGTCAATCATGAATAAGGGTGTAGTAGTTTAGTTGTGGAGCAACAGGAAGAATCCTCCTGCGCTCAGTGCGGCTCCGAGGACGGCCAAGGCAACTCCGGCACGGCCGAAGCCCCTGCGCCACACGTCGAGGCTCACGAAGAAGAGCACGGCTGGAATTAGCCAAAGCAGTTGGGTGAGCAAGTAGAGCAGAAAGCTGGTCAGGGCGTTGCCTCCCTGCCCGAAGGGGTGTTGCCCCCCGAAGAGGAAGAGCGGACAGAGCAGCACGGGGATGAGGCTCAGGCCAGCCAGAGCCAGGAGCCATTTGGGAAAGTCGGACATATATATAAATAGGTATGTACGCGGAAATTCGCAAAGCAAAGCTACTACAAAATTTAGCCCCTGCAAACACCTGCCGCCAAACAAATTGAAGAAACGCCCCAGCTTGTAGAGCCCCTTACCCCTGAGGAAGTTGACGTCCGTCGTACGGTTGACGTGTGTCCGTCGTACGATGTGCATGCGTTTGTCGTACGAGTGACATGTGTCCAACGTACGATGTACATGTGTCCGCCGTACGACGGACGTCAACAACCCCGGACGTAGTGGCGAGCAGCCCGCGGGGCGTACGGCGCAGGTTTGTTTGCTCCGTGCAAAGGGCGTAACTTTGCGCCGTTTTCTGCGTCTGGGCAGAGACGAATCCACACATATACCATTATACTAATGCGTCAGAACGACTTGACCCAAGGGAGTGTGATGGGCAACATATTCTCGTTTGCCCTTCCTTATATGTTCGCCTATTTTCTGCAAATACTCTACGGCCTGGCCGACTTGTTCGTGATAGGCCGTTACTGCGGCGTGGACAGCACTACGGCCGTGTCGAACGGAGCCCAGGTGATGCACTTCGTCACCGTGGTGATCATCGGGCTGGCTATGGGCACCACCGTGCGCACCGCCCTGGCAGTGGGAGCGAAGGACGTAAGAGAGACCGCCCGCGTGGTGGGAAACTCCGCCACACTCTTCCTCGCAGCCTCAGTTGTGCTGGCGGCTGGCCTTATGCTGTTCACCGCCGACATTGTGCGGCTGCTCAAAGCCCCCGCAGAGTCGGTGGCTGGCACGGAAAGCTATCTGCTCGTGTGCTTCGCCGGCGTGCCTTTCATCGTGGCGTATAATCTAATCGCGGCCATATTCCGCGGACTGGGCGATACGCGGACACCGATGTACTTCGTGGCGGTGGCGTGCGTGGTGAACATAGTCCTCGACTTCCTCTTCATAGGCTATTTTGGCCTCGGCCCCATGGGTGCGGCGCTGGGTACCACCCTCTCGCAGATGGTCAGCGTGGCATTTGCCGCCTTTGCCATACGTCGCCACTGGGAACGCTTCCAGGTGACGCGACACGACTTGCGGCCGCAACGTAGTGTGCTGTCAGGCATCCTTTCAATTGGTGTTCCCGTTGCGTTGCAGGACGGCTTTATCCAGGTGTCGTTCATCGTCATCGCTATCATAGCAAACATGCGCGGCTTGGACGATGCCGCTGCCGTGGGAATCGTGGAGAAATTCATCGGACTGCTATTCATCGTTCCCTCCGCCATGCTCTCAACCGTCTCCGCCGTATCGGCGCAGAACATAGGCGCGGGTAAACCCGAACGAGCCCGGCAGACGCTCTGGCGAGCCATAGCCGTTACGTTCAGCTTCGGCATGGTGTGCGCCCTGGCCGTGCAGTTTGTGCCCGAACTGGCGGTGCGCATTTTCACAGCCAACGAGCGCGTGGTGGCACAAGGCGCCGACTACCTGCGGAGCTACGCCTGGGACTGCGCACTGGCGGGCGTGCACTTCTGTTTTAGCGGTTACTTCACCGCTTGCGGCTATTCCATCATCTCCTTCTGCCACAACGTGGCGAGCATCCTCACGGCGCGCGTACCGCTGTCGTACCTGTTCTCCGTGAAGTTTGCCTCCACGCTTTACCCAATGGGCTGGGCAGCCCCCATCGGTTCGGGCGTTTCGGTGGTGATTTGCGTAGTGGCTTACTGGTGGCTTATGCGGCGCAACAGGCCGAAGGACAATCAGCCTGCCCCCGTTGGTATGCATTGAAAATCATTGTATCTTTGCCACACATCTCATAGAGAACTCCCCGGAAAATACCTCCCGATGAAATACCTTGACCCCAAAGCTGACCTCACCTTTAAGCGCATATTCGGCGAGCATGCCGACTTGCTCATTAGCCTTCTCAACGCCCTGCTCCCCCTGAAAGAGGACGAGCAGATTGAGAGCGTGGAATACCTCACGCCCGAGATGGCGCCCGAGACCTACCTGGGCAAAAATAGCATTGTGGACGTGCGTTGCCGCGACCAGAAAGGACGACAGTTCCTCGTGGAGATGCAAATGCTTTGGACACCCGCATTCATGCAACGCGTGCTTTTCAACGCCTCCAAGGCATACGTGCGGCAGCTCGACAAGTCGCGCCGCTACGAACTCCTACACCCCGTCTACTCCCTCAACCTTGTAAACGAGTCGTTCCTGAACGATTACAGCGATGAGTTTATCCATAACTACAACCTCGTACACGACCTCCACAGCAACGAGGTGATCGAAGGCTTGCACTTTACCTTCGTGGAATTGCAGAAGTTTAAGCCGCAGAACATCAAGGAGCGAAAGATGGCGGTATTGTGGTTGAAGTTCCTCACCGAAATCGACGAGAACACCGAACGCGCCCCCGAGGAACTCCTCGACAACCCCGAAACAAACAAAGCCCTTACGGAGGTGCAAACCCTGGCCTACTCGAAAGATGAACTCGCTGCCTACGAAGACTTTTGGGACCGCATGGGAGCCGACCGCTTGCTCTTTGTGGACACTGCCCAGCGCAACCTGGAGAAAGGCAGAGCCGAAGGACGAGCCGCAGGACTCGAAGAAGGACGCGCCGAGGGGCGTGCCGAAGGATTGGCAAAAGGCCAAGAGCAAGCCAAGGCAGAGATAGCCCGCGCGATGCTTGCCAAAGGGCTTGCGCCGGAAATGATAGCTGATCTGACAGGCTTGCCCGTGGAAGAGGTTTGCAAGTTGTAAGTCGCGGCACAGTTCGCGCCGTGTACGCCCTCGCGTTAAAAAACTTGCCCGTATATTCCCTGAAATTCGGAAAAATAGTAACTTTGCAGCCGCTATGCAAAGTGGAAATCCCCTTCATATCAATTTGGCGCGCGCCGCAGAAAAGGGCGAACGCATTGAAATTGAGCTGGCTGATCGCTTCTTCGCCGACCTGGAGCAAGAAGAAATAAGCGGCGGGGACGTACATGTGAGTATCGCTGTACAATCATCGGCAGACACCGTTTACAAGGTGCAGATAGCAGCCGAGGGGCGCGTTACCGTGCCTTGCGATCGCTGTCTTGACCCCTTGGAACTGGATGTAACCGCCGAGGATACCGTCTACGTCAAGGATGACGAACCGGGTGAGGGTGATTCGCCCGAAATGCTCTATACCGAGACCGACGGCACGTGCGACCTTTCGTGGTGCGTGTACGAGATTGTTGAGACGTCGCTGCCTATGCAGCGCGTGCACAATATCGAAGATTGCAACAGCGATATGCTTGGCAGAATGGTAGCCGACGGCGGCGACGAGGACGAGGAAGAAGACGAACTCAACTGACGCAGCCCACGGCACACAAAACAGAAAATCAAACTAAAAATATTTAGAATAAAATGGCACATCCTAAAAGAAGACAGTCTAAGACAAGAACTCTCAAGCGCAGAACCCACGACAAGGCCGTAGCGCCTACATTGGCAGTATGCCCCGAGTGCGGCGGTTGGCACATCTACCACACTGTATGCCCCAACTGTGGCTACTACCGTGGTAAGCTCGCCATTGAGAAAGAGGTGGCTGAATAAGAAGCCGGACGTGCTTTCTCTATAGAGTTACACAGAAAAACAGCAGTTTAAGAGTTATACCGCTCCTCGTCGTTCGCTTGCGCACGCTCGTGCCTGCCGCGCCTTTCCTGATAATAGGGAATTTCCGCCCTGCCACCATACAAGCGGAAACAGGTGACGGGATGAACACAGACGAGCGTACAACTCTTAAACTTTTTTGTTACCCCCAAACCCCATCCTTTTAATCAGCATCACCGGCGCGGCGCAGCGCACGGGCAACAGGCTGGCCAAAGAAGCCGCCCGCCCGCAGTATTGGCGCAGCCGCACGGCACCCTGTTCAACATATATTCTCCCCATGGAAAAGATCAATGCTGTCATTACAGGCGTAGGCGGCTACGTGCCCGAATACGTCCTTAATAACGACGAACTGTCGCGTATGGTTGAAACCAACGACGAGTGGATCATGACCCGCATCGGCATCAAGGAACGCCGCATCCTCAACGAGGAAGGCCTCGGCACGAGCTACATGGCACGCAAAGCCGTGAAGCAGCTCCTTGAAAAGACCGGCACCGACCCTCAGGAGGTGGACTGCGTGATTGTGGCCACCACAACCCCAGACTACCACTTTCCCTCTACTTCGAGCATCGTGATTGGCCGTCTGGGTATGAAGAACGCGTTCGCCATTGATATGCAGGCCGCTTGCTGCGGTTTCCTCTTTGCCATGGACGCGGCAGCTGGCATGATTCAGAGCGGCCGCTACAAGAAGATTGTGGTGTGCGGTGCCGACAAGATGTCGTCGATCGTTGACTATTCCGACCGCGCTACTTGCCCTATCTTTGGCGACGGTGCAGCAGCGGCTCTCGTTGAACCCTCCTTGGAGGAAGGTCTTGGTTGGCAGGACAGCTACCTCCGCACTGACGGTAAGGGCTTGCCCTTCCTCTGCATGAAGGCAGGCGGTTCGGTGTGCAGTCCCTCATACTTCACGATCGATCACCGTATGCACTACCTCCATCAGGAAGGCCGCACGGTGTTCAAGTTCGCCGTGACCAACATGAGCGACGCTTGCGCCAAGATTGCAGAGCGCAACAACCTGACGAAGGACAACATCGCCTGGGTGGTGCCCCACCAGGCCAACGTGCGCATCATCGAGGCTGTGGCAAACCGCTTGGAGATGCCCATGGACAAGGTTATGCTCAATATTCAGCGCTACGGTAACACATCGGCTGGCACACTGCCCCTCGCCCTTTGGGACTACGAGAAGAAGCTCAAGAAGGGCGACAACCTCATACTCTGTGCTTTCGGCGCAGGCTTTACTTGGGGTGCAGCCTACCTGAAATGGGGGTACGACGCAAAATAAGCGCAAGGCCGGGACGAGAGCCTCGGTATGCGTTATGAAACAGTCCGCGAACAGGCGTGTACAACTCTGAAAGGCTGCACACGCCTGTTGCGGGTATAAGCGACAGAAAGCCGCGGGCGTCACAGCTCGGGCACAAGCAACTCACAAACACCATAAACATGCACAAAGCCGGATTTGTAAACATCGTAGGCAATCCTAACGTGGGGAAGTCGACGCTCATGAATTTGCTCATGGGTGAGCGCATCTCCATAGCCACGTTTAAGGCGCAGACCACCCGTCACCGCATCATGGGCATCATCAACTCGGACGATGCGCAAATCGTGTTCTCCGACACGCCGGGCGTGTTGAAGCCCAACTACAAGTTGCAGGAGGAAATGTTGGCGTTCTCCGTGAGCGCATTGCAGGACGCCGACGTGTTGCTCTACGTGACCGACGTGGTGGAGACGCCCGACAAAAACAGCGACTTCCTCGCAAAGGTGCAGAATATGGATGTGCCCGTGTTGCTGCTCATTAACAAGATTGACGTGTCGAACCAAAAGGCGCTCGAAACGCTTGTGGCGCAGTGGCACGAAAGTCTGCCCAAGGCGGAGATATTCCCCATTTCGGCCAAGGCAAAGTTCAACGTCGACAATGTCCTTGCACGCATCAAAGAACTGCTGCCCGAGTCGCCCCCTTACTTTGACAAGGATCAGTGGACCGACAAGCCGGCGCGCTTCTTCGTTACTGAAATCATCCGCGAAAAGATACTCCTTTATTACGACAAGGAAATACCCTACGCCGTAGAGGTGGTGGTGGAGCAGTTCAAGGAGGACGAAAAGCACATACACATCAACGCCGTCATTTACGTGGAACGCGAGAGCCAAAAGGGCATCATCATTGGCCACAAGGGAGTGGCACTGAAAAAAGTGTCGACCGAGGCGCGCCGCACACTTGAGAAGTTCTTCGGCAAGAGCATCTACCTCGAAATATTCGTAAAGGTGGACAAGGACTGGCGCAGCAATACCAAGCGGCTCGAGGCCTACGGGTATAAGCTCGACTGACCAGAGAGCAGAGCGGCGTATAGCCACAAGTAAAACACATTAAACAAACGAAAGCAAGTGTCGAAATTAGTAGCCATAGTAGGCCGACCCAACGTCGGCAAATCCACACTGTTCAACCGCCTCACCGGCACGCGTCAGGCCATTGTCAGCGATGAAGCCGGCACCACGCGCGACCGCCAGTACGGCAAGTGCGAATGGGGCAAGACCGAGTTCTCCGTAGTAGATACGGGCGGCTGGGTCGTAAAGTCGGACGACGTCTTTGAAGGCGAAATACGCAAGCAGGTGACCCTCGCCACGGAGGAAGCAGACCTTATCCTGTTCCTCGTGGACAACCAGAACGGCATCACCGACCTCGACATGGAGGTGGCCACCATTCTGCGCCGCACGAAACTGCCCGTAATCCTCTGTGCCAACAAGGCCGACAACAACGAAGACCGTTACTCCTCGGCAGAGTTCTACAAGCTTGGTCTGGGTGACCCTTGCTGCCTCTCGGCCATCACGGGTAGTGGCACGGGCGACCTGCTCGACCTTGTGTTGGAAAAGTTGGGTAAGGACGAAGCCAGCGAAGACGGCGAGGACAACATCCCACGTTTCAGCGTCGTAGGTCGTCCGAACGCCGGTAAGAGCAGCATTGTCAACGCTTTCCTCGGCGAGGATCGTAACATTGTGACGGACATCGCTGGCACTACGCGCGACAGCATCCTCACCCGTTACACAAAGTTTGGCTTCGACTTCTATCTCGTCGACACAGCCGGTATACGCCGCAAGAACAAAGTGACGGAGAACCTTGAGTTCTACTCCGTGATGCGCGCCATCCGCTCTATTGAAAACTCCGATGTCTGCATCCTCATGCTCGACGCCACGCGCGGCATAGAGAGTCAGGACCTTAACATCGTGCAGATAATCCAGCGCAACCAGAAGAGCATTGTGGTGGTCGTAAACAAGTGGGACCTCGTAGAGGACAAGTCGAACGAAGCCATCCGCCACTTTGAGGAGGCTATTCGTTCGCGCATGGCTCCGCATGGCTCCGTTTGTGGATTTCCCCATCATCTTTGCCTCGGCGCTTACTAAACAGCGCATCTTCAAGGTGCTTGAAACGGCAAAGGACGTGTACGTTGCCCGCAAGCGCCGCATCTCAACCTCGAAACTCAACGAGGAGATGCTCCCGCTCATCGAGGCTTATCCGCCCCCCTCAATCAAGGGCAAGTACATTAAGATAAAGTATTGCGCACAGATACCCGACACGCAGATACCCTCGTTTGTGTTCTACGCAAACCTACCGCAGTACGTGAAAGAGCCTTACCGCCGCTTCCTTGAAAATAAAATTCGCGAGCGGTGGAACTTCACGGGAACTCCCGTCAACATTTTCATCCGACAGAAGTAAAAAACATTACAGGCGATTTCACCCCAAGCCTACCCGCTGCTGCGGCCGCTTGCGTTTGAGGTGAAATCGCTTTCTTCATTATATGCGTCACATATATTTGTTCCCCACGAAATTAATCCTCCTCGGGTTGGGCGCGCTGTGCGTTCTGTGGAGTTGCGGAAAGGTCGAGAAACCCTCTGCCGCCGACAACGCCGAACTCAGCGCCGACTCCATGGCCGTTGTCTGCTACACCATGCAGGCCGAAGGGCATTTCAGCGAATACGTCAACACCATGCAGTCGGCCAAGTCAATGCCTGACGACTACAAGCAGCGCATCGCAGATATGCTGCGCCAGCACCAAAACTATGTGACGAAGGAGAAACAGGGCGTGAAAGGCGTGACAGCTTTGCGCGCTGAACTTCACGACGGGGGAAAGATGGCCAACGTGTTCCTCAGCGTTACGTACAACGATGGCAGCAAGGAGGAAATTCTCTTCCCAATGGTTCACGACGGGACACAATGGAGACCACAATGACACTCTCGTCAAGCAACGACCCTATGGGGCGTGCCATTCTCGACTTTCAGCAGACGGGAAAGGCAGGGCGGCTCCGTGTGCTCTCGTCGATGTTCGACGACGACGAGATGCCCGTTCCGCACCTCTTCCGCACGTTTGCCCAGATGCCGCCCATTGAGCAGCGCGCGCTAAGACTGGCCTACGGACGAGTACTTGACGTAGGAGCAGGTGCAGGTTGCCATACACTGGCTTTGCAACACCTCATGGCAGAAACGGGAAAGCCCGAGGCGGTGACAGCCATCGACATCTCTCCGCTCAGCTGCGAGGCAATGCGCCTTCGTGGCTGCAAGGACGTGGCTTGCCTCAACCTTTTCGACGCAACGTTTGCCGAAAAGTACGACACCATACTCATGCTGATGAACGGCACGGGTATAGCTGGCAAGGCGAGTCGTCTGCCCGCACTCCTCAGCCGCCTCCGCCAGTTGCTGCGCGAGGGCGGACAAGTGCTGATAGACTCGTCGGACCTTATCTATCTCTATGAAGACGAAGATGGAGAAGCCGCAATACCTGACGACGGGACGTATTACGGCGAGGTGGACTATCAAATGATTTACGAGAAGCGTGGTGGAAAGGCTGTCCGTGGTTTGCCCTTCGACTGGCTGTATGCCGACTACGGTCTGCTTGAAACTTCCGCCAGGGCGTGCGGCCTGCTCTGCGAGCTGGTGCAACGTGGCACGCACTACGATTATCTGGCTCGGCTCACCCTGTAACGTGGCTTATTGCTTGTCGAGCGCAAGGAGTTCGTCGCGTATCTGTGCGGCGATGATAAAGTCGAAGTTTTCGGCTGCCTTTTTCATTGCCTTTTGCAGGCGTTCTTTCTTCTCTTCCAACGTTTCCGTTTTTCCTTTCTTTGTTCCTGCGTACACCGCATCGCTTTCTGCAGCTTTTCCCATCTGCATTTCGCCGGTGGAGTAGGGACGTGTCCCTGTTGCAGCAGAGTCGCCGCCTTGCTGTAGCTTCAAGCGTTCGCGCTGCATCTGTACGAGTTCGTTGCTCTCGATAGGTTTCACGATTGGGCGCGGCGTAAGGCCGTGCGCCTTGTTGTATGCCATCTGCTTGGCGCGGCGACGGTTTGTCTCGTCGATGGTCTGTTGCATGGACTGCGTAATCTCCTTGGCGTACATGATGACTCGGCCGTTGACGTTGCGCGCAGCGCGGCCAGCAGTCTGGGTGAGCGAGCGAGTGGACCGGAGGAAACCCTCCTTGTCCGCATCGAGAATGGCCACGAGTGCCACCTCGGGCAGATCGAGTCCCTCGCGCAACAGGTTTACGCCGACAAGCACGTCGTACACGCCGCGGCGCAGATCCTCCATAATTTGCACGCGTTCGAGCGTGTCCACATCGCTGTGGATATACGCCGTGCTAATGTCGTTTTTCAGCAAGTATTCAGTCAGCTCCTCCGCCATGCGTTTGGTGAGCGTCGTTACCAGCACGCGCTCGCCCCTTTCGCAAGCTTTGGCAATCTCGTCCATCAGGTCGTCCACGGGGAAGTCCGTGTCGCGTACCTCGATGATTGGGTCGAGCAAGCCTGTGGGGCGAATTACCTGGTCGACCACTACACCCTCGCTCTCGCCCAGTTCGTACTCCGCCGGCGTGGCGCTGATGTAAATCACCTGCTTAGCCATCTCGTGAAACTCGTCGAATTTAAGCGGACGGTTGTCGAGCGCGGCGGGTAGTCTGAAACCGTAATTCACAAGCGACTCCTTGCGCGAACGGTCGCCGCCGTACATGGCACGTATCTGCGGAACGGTTACATGACTCTCGTCAATGACGAGCAGAAAGTCTTCGGGGAAAAAGTCGAGCAGGCAGAACGGGCGTGTCCCGGCCTCGCGTCCATCAAAATAGCGCGAGTAGTTTTCAATGCCGGCGCAGTGCCCCAGCTCGCGTATCATCTCAATGTCGTATTCCACGCGCTCTTTTAGGCGTTTGGCTTCGAGCATCTTTCCGTTCTCCTCGAAAAGGCGAACCTGCGCCACGAGGTCGTCCTGAATGAGTCGGATGGCAGCCTCCTGCGTCTCCTTCGAGGTGAGAAAGAGGTTGGCCGGATACACCTTGTACTCGTCGTATGTGTTCAGCCTCATGCCCGTCAGAGCGTCCACCTCCTCAATGCTGTCAATCTCCTCGTCCCAAAAACATACGCGAATGATTTCGTCGGCGTAGGCAAGGAATATGTCCACTGTGTCGCCCTTCACCCTGAAATTGCCCGCCTTCGGAGCAACGTCGTTGCGCACGTAAAGACTCGACACCAGGCGGTTGAGCAGCGAGTTGAGCGAGAGGGTGCGCCCCACTTTTAGTTCCACAACATTCTCATAGAACGCCGAGGGATTGCCCATGCCGTAGATACACGACACCGACGACACCACCACTACGTCGCTCCTGCCCGAGAGCAGAGCGGAGGTGGCAGCGAGCCGCAGTTTGTCAATGTCCTCGTTGATGGAGAGGTCCTTCTCTATATAAGTGTCGGTAGAGGCAATGTAGGCTTCGGGCTGATAATAGTCGTAGTACGACACGTAATACTCTACGGCGTTCTTCGGAAAGAATCCCTTGAACTCCGAATAGAGCTGCGCCGCCAGCGTCTTGTTGTGGCTGAGCACAAGCGTCGGCTTGTTCACGTTCTTAATGACGTTGGCTATGGTGAATGTCTTGCCCGACCCCGTAACGCCCAGCAGCACCTGTGCGGGCACGCCGTTCTTCACGCCCTCCGTCAGTTCACGGATGGCCTCAGGCTGGTCGCCGGTGGGGGCATAGTTCGACTGTAATTCAAATTCCTTCATACTCGAGTGCAAAAATACGGTTTTTCCATAGGCTGGCAACCTGTTGGCACGAGCTATTAAAATCGTTGGCAATCAGTACGAATACGTAAACACTACGCGGAAACGCTCGGACGAAAGCAAGTTTTTGCAACCTCCGCAAAGCAGTCTGCCGTGTTTGATGTTACAAATGATTGATTTTCAGCCATAAATGAAAGGTTTCTCTTTTTTAGTTGTACCTTTGCTCTCGTTAGGGGTTAAAGAGTAATAACCCGTAAAAACGTCTAACTAACAGATATTAAGAACATGTTTGAAGAAAAGGCTGGCGAGTTGGCTGGCAAAATCTGGGAAGCCCTTAACGCCGGCGGTGAACTTTCGGGCAAGGACTTGAAGAAAGCTATCAAGACTCGTTCCGACAAGGACCTCTACCTCGGTCTCGGCTGGTTGCTCCGCGAGGGCAAGCTCAATGTGAAAGAAGACGAAAAGGAGATTTTCGTATCCCTGAAATAATTCTTCCTGAGGGAAAGAATATATTTGAAACCAAAAGGATTGGCAATGCGGCCGTGAACGCTGCATTGCCAATCCTTTTTTTCGGCTTGTGCGCGGCGCACCCTTTCGGGAGCGGCCGCCGCGCCTTGCCGGCTATGTGTCAGAACTCGCTGGTGAAGTGGAACTTGATATGCTCAAAGTCCTGCTGCGCCATTTGCAGCACGTAGCCTGAGTCGGCGAGGAACACATCGCGCCCTTCGCGGTCCTTGGCCATGTATGGTACTTGCGCTTCTTGAAGTTTTCAAGCTCGGCCTCGTTGTCGCTCTCTATCCAGCAAGCTTTGTAGAGGTGTATGGGCTCCCAGCGGCACTTTGCATTGTATTCGTTCTCAAGGCGATACTGGATAACCTCAAACTGCAACTGTCCTACGGTGCCGATAATTTTGCGGCCGTTGAACTGGTTGACGAAAAGCTGCGCTACACCCTCGTCCATGAGCTGTTCAATGCCTTTATTGAGCTGTTTCGTCTTCATCGGGTCGGCGTTCTCAATGTACTTGAACATTTCAGGCGAGAACGAAGGCAGTCCGCGGAAGTGGAGCTGCTCGCCCTCGGTGAGCGTGTCGCCGATTTTGAACGTGCCGTTGTCTGGCAGACCCACGATGTCGCCAGCCCACGCCTCGTCGATGGTGCTTTTGCGCTGCGCCATGAACTGTGTGGGCGAGGAGAAGCGGAGCGTCTTGTTGTTGCGTACGTGCAGGTAGGGCTTGTTGCGCTCAAAGCGTCCAGAACATACCTTGCAGAAGGCAATGCACGAGCGGTGGTTGGGGTCGATGTTGGCAGTAATCTTGAAGATGAAGCCCGTAAACTTCGGCTCGTCGGGGTTCACCTCGCGCTCCTCTGCCATGGTGGGACGGGGGTAGGGAGCAATCTTCACGAAGCAGTCCAACAGTTCCTTTACGCCGAAGTTGTTCAAGGCCGAACCGAAGAACACTGGAGCCACATCGGCACTGAGGTAGTCCTGTTCGCTAAACTCGGGATATACGCCGTCCACCAGTTCCAGGTCGTTGCGCAGTTGCGTTGCGTCGGCGTCGCCCACGTGCTTTTCCAATTCGCTGCTGTGAATGTCAACGGCAATCTTCTCCGTCAACTTCTGTTTGTCGGCTGCAAAGAGGTTGAGCTGCTGCTCGTAGATGTTGTACACGCCCTTGAAACGCGCGCCTTGGTTGATAGGCCAGGAGAGGGGACGCACCTTAATTTGCAGTTCTTGTTCCAACTCGTCGAGGAGGTCGAACGGGTCCTTACCCTCTCGGTCCATCTTGTTGATGAAGATGATTACGGGTGTCTTGCGCATGCGGCAAACCGTCATGAGTTTGCGCGTCTGCGCCTCTACGCCCTTTGCACCGTCCACCACGATGATGGCGGAGTCTACCGCCGTGAGCGTGCGAAACGTGTCCTCGGCAAAGTCCTGGTGACCCGGTGTGTCGAGAATGTTCACCTTGTAGCCCTCGTAGTCAAACTCCATGACGGAGGTCGTCACCGAGATACCGCGCTGCTTTTCAATCTCCATCCAGTCGGACGTGGCAGTCTTCTTTATCTTGTTGTTCTTCACCGCGCCGGCCACCTGTATCTGACCACCGAAGAGCAAGAGCTTTTCAGTCAGGGTCGTCTTACCCGCGTCAGGGTGCGATATGATGGCAAAGGTGCGTCTGCGTGCTATTTCTTGATTCATTATGCGTTGGGTAGTTCTTGAATAATTGAGTTGTCAGTTTATCGTTTCAGTATTGGCCTTTCTTGTTCCGCCTCCTGATACGCTCCCACAGAGTTGAGAGTCCGTCGGTGAGGCGTGCCACGCCAAAGTGGATGAGTAGTGCCAAGGGAATGGTTAGGGCCATCATCAGCAAGCTGGCAGCCAAGGGCGAAATGTGCAGCAGTGCACTGGCTTTTCCCGCATAGCCATAAGTTAAGCCGATGAGCAAATAAGCCTCAAGCGTGCCCTTGCCTAAAAGGCGCAGCACGGCGAGTATCCGTTTGCCCCACGCTTTCCCGTCTATTCTCCGAAATCCCTCCACCATTGCAGTCAGTGCGCCGGGCAGGATGGGGACAAAGAGCAGGTAGAGCAAGCCTGTGTTGCGCATCCCCTTAAATCCCAATGCGTTTACAGCCAGAAAGAAGGCCAGCAAACTAACTGCAGAAAGTGCCACCAACGCCATTTTGATGCCTCGTTTGTGGGTGACGTTTGCCAAATGCTCAGGTCGCAGCCAGTGTCCGGCATATACGCCGATGAAGAAGATAGGCAAACGGGCTGCCGGCAGGATGTAGCGGTTTTGTCCGCCGGGGCGAACCACCTGGAAGTGGTAGACGTAAAGTCCCGTGAGCAGTAGTCCTAAGCCTGTGCCTAATGCTGTGGCGAGCACGGGGCGTTTCTTGAAAAGCCGGAAGTAGAAGGGGAACAGGGCGTACAACGCTACAATCAGCGATACGAACCAGGCAAAGATGTACTTGCTAAGTGACGAAATCCAGAAAGGCAGCGTGCTGCCTCCCCAAAGGAAGTCGGCCCAGTGTAGCTTGTGGGAGCTGAGCAGCGTCAGGAACCAGATTAGCCAAAACGCGGGGAAAATCCGTTTGGCACGTTTGGCGTAGAATTGCAGCGGCGAAGTGTTCTTCTGTCCTGAATAGTAAAGTCCGAAGCCCGAGAGGAACAGGAACATGTCCACGCCGCCCTGGCACAAAATGCGGAACCGCTCTATAATCAGAGAGGGAAAGGGCGTGCCAAGGTGCGTCAGCAGAATGGCGAACATTGCCAAAGCCATCAGCTCCGTCCGGTATTTACTTATGCCGCACATATATATAATGGTGTCCTGCTGATTTGCGCATACTGCCCCATTGGCCAACTACGCGCTTAAAGTTTCTTGATACATTCTTTGAGCGACTCCGTCCACCAAGGGATGCGGATGCCGTAGGTTTCCTTAATCTTCGTCTTGTCGAGGACGGAGAAGTGAGGACGTGCGGCGGGCGTGGGATACTCTTCGGTGTGCAGGGGGCTTACCTCGCACTTGTCAACGTCGGCAAGGCGGTGTATTTCCTTGCAGAAGTCGTACCAGGAGCATACGCCCTCGTTCGTGAAGTGGTACACGCCGGGTACGATGCCCTTGTCCACTGCCTGGAGAATTACCCTTGCCAAGTCGCGGGCATAGGTGGGCGAGCCAATCTGATCGAACACCACTCCCAGGCTGTCGCGCTCGTTGCCGAGGCGTATCATAGTCTTCACAAAGTTATTGCCAAAGGTGGAGTAGAGCCAGGCCGTGCGGATAACCATTGAGCCCGCGCACGAGCGGATAACGTTCTCCTCGCCAGCCAGCTTTGTGCGTCCGTAAACGGTTTGCGGATTTGTGGCATCTTCTTCGCGGTAGGGGCGGCATGCTTTGCCGTCGAACACGTAGTCGGTGGACACCTGTATCATTGTTCCGCCCTGCGAGGCTACGGCTTCGGCCAGATAGCCCGGGGCAACGTTGTTGAGCAGGTTGCACAGTTCTTCGCAGCTCTCCGCCTTGTCGACGGCGGTAAAGGCTGCGCAGTTAATCACGATGCCGATGTGGTTTTGCTCAATGAAGGCGTAGACGGCCTTGCGGTCTGTGATGTCAAGTTCGTCCTTGTCGGTAAAGAAGAAGGTGCATTCGTCCTCGTACTTCGGGGCGAGCAGCTGTATTTCGTTTCCGAGCTGCCCGTTGCAGCCCGTCACCAAGATTTGTTTCATTGTTTGTTTGCGGTTAGTCAAACTCGATGGGTGTTTCCTTGTCCTTGAAGTAATAGTCGGAGAGCTGGCCGAGCAGGGCCGACACGTCCTTAGCCGCCTGCGCCGTTTCGGGACTTACCTCCTTCTTCTGCATTCGCAGCATCATCACGCCGTAGAGCAGGTCGAAACACACTTGCAGTTCCGGCTCCTCGTCGGCGCTGTGCTGGCGGTTCTTACTGCGCAGCTCCACGATGTAGGGAAGTACCTTGTAGTACATTTCGCGATAGTAGGGGAACGAGTTGTTGCCGAGCAGCTTAGCGTGCAGTTCGGCGAGTTCGCTCAGCACGTTCTGGCATATTTGCAGGTGGCCGCGCTCTGCCTTTCCCTCACTGCGCATCATTTCGCAGAGGTTGGCGTACCACGTCTCCGTCTCCTTGCGCTGTTCATCGGTCAGCGTGAAGCGGCTCACGTACTTCTGGGCTATGCGTTCCGCGTCGCATCCGTAGGCTCGTATCAAGTCCTCCACCTGCCACAGGTAGAGCAGGTACTCGGCGCGGTTCTTTGTTTTGAGTTGGTTGGCTATTATCATTTCTTGCAGATGGGGCGTGCGCCCTTAGAAGAGCTGTATCTTGAACAGCGTGAAGGCTGCGTAGAGTATAGACACGGCGAATACAATGCCCCCGATGGTGCGGTTGAGCCGTCGGATGCCTTTCACGCCGAAGTTGCTGCGCATTTTGTTGATGACATACGTCAGTCCGAGCCACCAAAGCATGGCGCCAGCCACGATGGATAGGTAGCCAATGCACTGCCCAAACCAGTTGCCGGGTACGACAAAGGTGAGCATGTTGAACAGGGCGATGAAAAGGAAAATGATGAGGGGGTTGGACAGGGTAATCAGGAAGGCCGTGGTAAAGTTGTGCACGAGCGTTCCCTTGTTGCCCGACGACTTATGAATGCCGCCTTTCTGCGGGTCGGTGCGGTACATGTAAACGCCGAAGATGAACAGCATGACACTGCCGACAAGCTTGAGCCAAAAGATGGTCTGCTCGTTTTCAAGCACATCGAGCACGAACGACATTCCCAAGCCCGTAGCCATGGCGTAAATCACGTCGCTGAGCGCGGCGCCCGCTCCCGTCACAATGCCGTAGACGCGCCCCTTTTGCATGGTGCGCTGGATGCAGAGGATGCCCACTGGCCCCATCGGCGCAGAAGCGATGATGCCCACAAGCAGCCCTTTCAGTATAAGAAGAAACGGACTCGCAAAGTCCGCAAATATTTGGTTCATGTGCGTTTCCTGCGTGTAAAAGTACTTGCAAAAGTACTGATTTTAAGCCTATTGCCCAAACCTTTGCTCCCCCTTTCCCCTGTGTGCTTTCTGCCACGCATGGAGCGGACGCTGAGCCAGGGGGAATGGCGCAAAAAGGAGGCTGCAAAGTACGTATATCAATTTTTGTTGTAATTTTGTCGCATAGACATTGTAAAACATACGAAACTAAAATTGAAACCATGGAATTAGACGTAGAAAAGCCCTATGTGATTGGCCTTGACATGGGCGGCACCAACTCGGTGTTCGGCATTGTCGACCAGCGAGGCAATATAAAGTCGCAGACGGTGATATCCACCAAGGCTTACCCCGTATTTGAGGACTATGTGAAGGCATCGTACGAGGCCTTGCAGCCGGCTCTGGATCAGGTGGGCGGCATTCAGAACATACGCGCTATGGGCATTGGCGCACCTGATGCCAACTACTATTCGGGCAACATCGAGAACGCCGCCAACTTGGCTTGGCAGGGCGTAGTGCCCGTGGCCCAGCTCTTCGAGGAAACGTTCGGCATTCCCGTACGCGTCACCAACGACGCCAATGCCGCCGCAGTGGGCGAAATGACCTACGGCGTGGCACGAGGCATGAAGAACTTCATCATGATTACCCTTGGCACGGGCGTTGGCTCAGGCATTGTGGTGGACGGCAAGGTGGTTTACGGCAGCGACGGTTTCGCTGGCGAACTTGGCCACTTCGTAGTTGATCACAGCGAGAACGCTCGTTCGTGCGGCTGCGGCCGTAAGGGTTGCTTGGAGGCTTATACCTCGGCTACGGGCGTGGCACGTACGGCTCGCGAGTACTTGGAAAAGAGCAACGAACCAAGTCTGCTGCGCGACCTCAACCCCGACGAAATCACCTCGTACGACGTGTTCAAGGCAGCCGAAGCCAACGACAAGCTCGCGCTCGACATCTTCGAGTTTACGGGTCGCCTGCTCGGCACGGCTTGTGCCGACTTCGCCACATTCTGTTCGCCCGAGGCGTTCGTATTCTTCGGAGGCTTGACAAAGGCCGGCGAGTACCTGATGAAACCTCTGCGCGAGGCTTACAACGAACACGTGTTGTTCCTCTACAAAAACGAGGCAAAGCTCCTTATCTCGTCACTCAACGGCAGCGAAGCCGCTGTGCTCGGCGCGAGTGCCTTGGGCTGGGAATAACACCGCATGCAGCACCTGCTGCACCACTCAAAAAGCAAATGAGGCAAGGTCCCGATCGTAGGACTTTGCCTCATTTGCTTTTTGCGTCTGTATGTCGCGTTTGCGGCGCT
>CAVKGN010000023.1:0-23655 GCA_963655595.1 uncultured Oscillospiraceae bacterium | reverse complement strand
CCAGCACTTCAAGTTTTCCGACCTTGGCGCGCAGTCCACGGCCAGGCAAATCCTCCACGTCCGTGGCAGGTAGTACGGAATGGCTCTTGGTTTGTTTCGCAATAGCCCTGGCAATAGGGTGCGTGCTTCCCCTCTCCGTGGCGGCAATGAGGGACAGCAGCCCGCCGCGGGTAAACAGCGGCAGGGCGTGGATGCGCTCCACGGCAAATTGGCCTGTGGTGAGCGTACCCGTCTTGTCGAACACTACGTGCGACACGCGCGCCGCTGCATCGAGGTAGCCGCCGCCCTTGAAGAGAATGCCTTTGGCCGAGGCTACACCTATGCCGCGGAAGTAAGCCAGCGGCACGCTCACCACCAGGGCGCAGGGACACGAGATGACAAGGAATACGAGCGCGCGGTAGAGCCACAGCTGCCATCCGCCGCCCAGCACCAACGGGGGCACAAGGGCTATGGCGGCAGCCAGGATAATGACCACCGGTGTGTAGATGCGCGCGAAGCGACGTATGAACAATTCCGTGCGCGATTTGCGGGCTGCCGCGTCCTGTACGAGGTTGAGTATGCGCTGCAAAGCACTCTCCGAGGCCGGTCGCACCACCTGGACGCGCACCGCCTTGCCCACGACAATCATTCCCGCCTGCACCTCGCCGCCTGCCTGGAACGTACGCGGTTCAGCCTCGCCCGTGAGCGCAGCCGTGTCGAACGTGGCATAGGACGTGAGCAGCGTGCCATCGAGTGGCAGTCGTTCACCGGGCAAAGCCTCAATCTCTTCGTCCACCGCCACGTCCTCCGCCTTTTTTATGAGTCGTTCGCCCGAGGAAGTGACCACCGTAGCCGTGTCGGGACGCAAGTTTACCAGTGCGCGGATGTCGTGCTGCGCACGTCCCACGGCCCTATCCTGGAAATACTCACCCACGCTGTAAAACAGCATAACTGCCACCGCCTCAGGGTACTCGCCGATGCAGAATGCGCCGATCGTGGCAACGACCATCAGGGTAAATTCGTTGAAAACGTCGCCGTGAGCTATTTCTTCCAAAGCCTCCTTTATGACAGGCAAGCCTACGGGCAGGTAGGCAAGGGCAAAAATTGCCCACTCCGCACTGGGGAACGGATTAGCGAGGATGCCCCACACGAGTAGCAGGGCTGAAAGTCCCATCAGCAGGACTGTGCGCCATGACGCGCCGCCTTCTTCGTCGGTAGCCGCAGGGCGCGCCTCGTCGCAGTGGCAGCCGCAGCTGCAACCGTGGGAGTGGTGAGAGTGATTGTGGGGAGCGCATTCGTGACCCGAATGCGAGGACGTTTCGTGGGGGTGACAGGTTTTGCACATAGTGGCAGATTTTTCTTTGTTTCCTGTCGCAAAGGTAAGGGTAGGGGGGCGCAACTGGGTTGCAAAGCGCAGCGGGCGCCCCCCGTTTATGCCTGTTTCACCAGCGTGAGGTTGTGATCGATACACTCGGGGAGTTCCTCTGGGTAGTGCGTCACCATGATGAGCGTCTTGTCGGGGTGTTCGGCCATGTAGACATCAATAATCTGTCGGGCACGTTGGCGCGAGGCCGTGTCGAGACCATGGAACGGCTCATCGAGGATAAGCAGGTCCGGACTCTTTACAAAGGCGCGGATAAGCAGGACCAATCGTTGCTGGCCCGAGGAGAGTTTCAGGTAGTTGCGGTCGGCCAGGTGCGCTGCGCCGAACAGTTCCATCCATTGCCGACAAGCTTCGCGCTCTGCGGCGGCTGGTCGGCGGAACAAACCAATGGTGTCGTGCAACCCCGAAGCCACAATGTCGATGGCGGCGAGGTCGCTGCGGTAGGTGGAGTATATTTCGGGCGACACGTAGCCAATGCGCCGCTTGATGTCCCAGATGCTCTCGCCCCTGCCACGTCGCAGGCCGAAGAGCGAAATGTCGCACGCGTAGCCCTGAGGATTGTCGGCGCATACCAGTGATAGCAACGTAGACTTCCCGGCTCCATTTTCGCCCGTCAGAGCCCAGTGCTCGCCCCGCTTAACTTCCCAGTTCAGGTCGCGGAGTATGGTGCGCTTGCCGTAGCGTATCGTGATGTTCCGGAAGGCTATGATGTTCTCGTCGCGGCACTCCTCGGCACCGTCCTGAGTGGGCAGCGCGGGCAACTGCGTGGCTGCGCTCTCTCCCTGTTCCGCATGGCGCAGTTCGTCGATTGACAACGGCTTGCTCACCGTACGCTGACTCACATAATAGGCCTTGTAGACAAACTCAGGGATGTCCTCGCTACGGCTCACCACGAGGATGAGCGTGAGTTTGCGGGAGAGTTCGGCAAGAATGTCGGTGAGCATACGGCGTGCGTCCTTGTCGAGACCGATATACGGGTTGTCGATGACGAGAACCTGGGGGCACGACTGCAACATCCGCGCCAACTGCATACGTCGCAGTTCGCCGCTTGAGAGTTGGTTGACGGGTTTTTCAAGATGCTCCTCAATGTGCAGAGCCGACAAGAGCTGTTGCAGATCAGCCGAGGACTGTTCCTCCCCTTCGCCGCTCGTCTGCTCCCAAGCCCCCCGCGCCTGTTCAAGCAGCTCGCCCACGGTGGGGAACACCTGCTCGTCGGCCTGGTTCCATCGCTGCTGGTAGTAGGCAGGCTCGTTGCCGCCGTACACGTCGCGGAAGGTGACAAGACGCACGTTGCCCGAGGCGCGATGAGGATGCGCCCCGCGGAAGTCGTAGCGCATGGCGTCGCCAAGCAGCGGGTGAGCGCCGGTAAGGATGTCGGTGAGAAGTGTTTTCCCGCCGCCGTTAGGACCGCAAAGGGCTATTGGTTCGCCCTCCACCACTTGGAAATCGAGCGGGGCGGCGAGGCGGTAGTCGGGGTGGCGCGTTACGCCACGAGTTATCTGTATGAGGATGTGCGACATAAGTACAAAGGATTTTCAGATTGCGCTGCGCGGGAGTTTGGGGAAGGTTCGGAGCGTGTTCTCCAGCAGTTGTTCTTCGACCTTCTCGATCGGCAGACCGTAAACGTCGGCCAGGGCATTCACCACGAGAGGCACGAACGACGGCTCGTTGCGCTTGCCCCGATGAGGCGTGGGGGCAAGGTAAGGAGCGTCCGTCTCCACCACGATACGCTGCAAGGGTACAGCCTCGCGCAGCACGTCGGGCAGGGTAGAACGCTTGAACGTAAGCACACCCCCTATGCCCAGGACAAAACCCGGGAAGAGCGTGAGCAGTTCACGCGCCTCGTCGGCCGTTCCGCCAAAGCAATGGAACACGCCTGAAAGACTGTCGGCAAAAGGACGCAGCGTGTCCACCAACTCACGATGAGCTGCCCTTGAATGAACCATCAGCGGCAGACCGTAGCGCACAGCCCATTCCGCCTGTATGCGGAAACATTCCAGCTGTTCCTCGCGCCGCGAACTGTCCCAATAGAGGTCAACGCCAACCTCGCCTACTGCCACGTAGGGATTGCCCTCGGCAGCGAGCATCTGCTCCATGCGGCTGAGCAGCGGCATGGGGTCAGAAGGGAGTTCGGTGGGGTGAAGTCCCATCATCGGGAAACAAAAACCGGGATGCTCGTGGCAGAGCCGCAACATTGGCTCAATGGACGCCTCGTCGATGTTTGGCAATAGCAAATGCCTTGCCCCTGCTGCCTTAGCCCGTTCCACCACCTCGCAGCGGTCGGCATCGAACTCCTCAGTATATATATGTGTGTGCGTGTCAATGAATTCCATAGTCGAAGAAAGGGCGTACGCCGCTCAACCCGTAGTGTTGTTCGTTTTATTTCACGCCCAGAAAATCCAACAACTTCTTTACGCTCTCCTCGAGCGAGAGGGCAGAAGTGTCGAGACTGAGGGCAGGGTGCTGGGGCGCTTCGAAGGGAGCAGAAATGCCGGTGAAGTTTTTCACCTCCCCGCGGCGTGCACGAGCATATAGCCCTTTCACGTCGCGACGTTCGCACTCAGCGAGGGGCGTAGAGATGTAGATTTCCTTGAAGTCGTCCTTACCGATGATTGACTCGGCGAGCTGGCGCAGTTCCTCCGTGGGGCTAACAAAGGCAGCAATGGTGATGATGCCCGTATCGACGAAGAGTTTTGCCACCTCGGCTACGCGACGAATGTTCTCGCGGCGATCCTCCTCGGAGAAGCCAAGGTTTGCGTTGATGCCCGAGCGAATGTTGTCGCCGTCGAGGATGCGACAGAGCAGTCCGCGCTTTTGCAGTTCGCGTTCAAGGGCAATGGCCACGGTGCTTTTGCCGCTGCCGCTCAGACCCGTGAACCAAAGCATTACGCCGCGCTGTCCAAGGAGCTGTTCCTTATCGGCGCGCGAGAGCATACGGTCGAATATGGGATAGATGTTTTGTGGAGTTTCCATAAAGTGGGGTAGGTTGGGAAAAACAAAAGCTGGAGACTACTTCCAGCGTATTTTTTTGACAATAAGCCGTCCCCGCTTCACCACCTTCGTGTTGGCGAGCGAGCGACGCAGCTTGCTGTCGAGAATAATGAGCATGACGGAAAAAAGAATAAGGCAGATGCCCGCGCTGATACGCAGCGTGAGCACTTCGCCAAAGAAGATGATGCCGAGAACTATGGCCGTGACGGGTTCGAGCGCGCCCATAATAGCCGTGGGCGTAGAGCCGATGCACTGAATGGCCATTGCCATAAATACGAGCGAAATTACCGTAGGTACAAGGCCAATGAGCAGAGCGTAGCCCCATTCGCCAGGAGTGTGGAGCAACTGTATCGTCCCCGTTGGGGTGAATATGGCGTAAAGCACAATGCACGCCCAACAGCTGAGCATTGCGTAGAACGTGAGTTTGACGCTCGACATGACGATGCCGCTCTTGTTCACCACTATTATATATAATGCGTAGGCAAGGGCCGAAATCATAATCAGCACAATGCCCGCCGTAGCGATTGGTTTGCCCGTGTCGTCCTTATACAAGAGGGCGATGCCGCCCAGCGTGAGCAGAATGGCGAGGATGGACGGCCATTTGAGCCTTTCGCCAAAGAACACCGCCATGAGCAAGGCGGTGAATACGGGATAGGCAAACACCAACGTGGCAGCCACTCCGGCACTCATGTAGAGGAAACTGAGGAAGTATGTGATGGAAGAGACGGCAAAGACAACGCCGAGCAGACCAACCACGCACAGTTCCTTGCGCGTGAGCGAGAAGTCCTTTTTCTGGAACGCCATCAGCAGGCCCAGCAGGAGCGAGCCTATCAAGAAACGATAAAAAAGTACGGTGTTGGTGTTGTAGCCCGCCGCATAGAGCGATTTTGCACACAAGGGGTTCATGCCGTAACTGATGGCGGCGATGCAACCATATATTCCCCCCTTAACCTGATTATTCCACATGAGTCTATAAAAAGCGAGAAAGCCCTTTTCCGCCGGAAAAAGGCCTGACGCTGGTTTGTCCTTTTCACTGCAAAAGTAAGCCGAAAAACGTACAGAAAGGGGCGCCGGAGCACAAAAAGCAACTTTTTTTGAAGAAAAGAGCGGCAAAGATTTGTGTGTTTTATAAAAAGCCGTACCTTTGCACTCGCAATTCGGGGTGTAGCTCAGCCCGGTTAGAGTACGCGTCTGGGGGGCGTGGGGTCGCTGGTTCGAATCCAGTCACCCCGACAGAATTGTAAGGCCGCTGGTTAGTTTTGCTAACTGGCGGCTTTTTGGGCTTAAATTCGCAACGATGTTCCCGCTTGGCGCCGCTCCCTTGTAGCGCGGTGCGGCATAACGCAAAAAAGAGAGCCGTACGTATTGTACAACTCTCTTTTGCAAGTGGTGCCACCAGGAATCGAACCGGGGACACAAGGATTTTCAGTCCTTTGCTCTACCAACTGAGCTATGGCACCTTGCTTATTTGCGGATGCAAAGGTAGTACTTTAATCCATATAGGCAAAGAATTGTTCGCTTTTTCCTTGCCAAAACGCATTTTAAGGGTGCCAGCGCGAGCGTTTCTCCGTATTTTTGGTCAAATTTGCCGCTGAGGCTTGTGCGACAGAGTAGTCGCCGCACGGGCAACGCATGAAAACGCTCACACGTTTTATCCTAACAACGGGATATCATGGAAACAAACCAGAAACCACAAATCCGCACCATTGACATCGGCACACTTCTCAACGAAACAGGCGAGAAGAACCACCTGGGCAACGAGGTGACCGTCTTTGACGACATCTCGTGGAAGGACCTTGTGGACACGCCGACGCAGATAGGCTTCCTGCTCATAGCCCTGTGTACGGAGGGCGAGGCGCGTTTTACGATGAACGAAAGGAGCCAGTGCATGAAGGCCGGAGACCTGCTCATATCCTTCGGCGAACAGGTATTCAAGGACGAATATGTGAGCGAGTGTTTCCACGCCAAGGCCGTGCTGATGTCGCGTCCCTTTGCCCAGAACTGCATTGTGGGCATGAACCACATGTGGCCCTTTCTGCTCTACCTGATAGAACACCCCGTGCTGGCAATGACGGAGGATGAACAGCAGTGGTTGCTTGAATGTCACCAGCTCATACGTCGTCACCTGGTGAAGACTACGGGAAAGTTTATGCGCGAGGCAACCGTTTCGCTTGTGCGGGCTTTCTATTTCGAGATATGCGGACTACTCGACCAGCGCGTGCAACCCGGGCACACCGACCAGCACAACCGTTCGTACGCCCTCTTCGACCAGTTCATCCAGCTCGTGTCCGACCATTTCAAGCAGGAACGTAGCGTGGAGTGGTACAGTAGCGAGATGTGCATTACGCCTAAGCACCTCTCCGAGGCCGTGAAGAGGGTGAGCGGCAAGACGGCCGGGCAGTGGATATCCACACTCGTTATTATTGAGATAAAGTCGCTGCTCAAAAACACGTCGCTCTCGATGAAGGAGATAGCTGACGAGATGAACTTCTGTTCGCAGAGTTTCATGGGCAAGTACTTCAAAAACATAGAAGGTATATCCCCCTCAGCCTACCGCCGCAGTTGATGCGGACAGACTTTGGCATACAAAAATCCCCGGCAGAGCCACTTGACGTTCTGTCGGGGATTTTTGCGCCTATCAGGCGGTCGGGGGCGTGTCCGCTTTCAGTTCTACGGCGAACGTCGTGCCTTGTCCCACTTGGCTGCGCAGTACGTAGATGCGTCCGTGATGGTATTCCTCCACAATGCGGCGCGAGAGTGAGAGGCCAAGACCCCAGCCGCGCTTCTTGGTGGTATAGCCCGGTTTGAACACGCTCTTGAAACGGTTGTGCGGGATGCCCTTTCCAGAGTCCGTCACCGTGATTTGCAGGTAACTCTTGCCGCGCCGTTTAATATAGGTGGGCGTGACAGCCAGTGCGAGCGAACCAACACCCTGCATGGCGTCGATGGCATTCTTGCAGAGGTTCTCGATCACCCATTCGAAGAGCGGCGCATTCAGTTCGGCCAGGAAGGGACGGTCGGGCAGGTCGACGGAAATGTCCACACGAGCCGACGTGCGACGCCGGTAGTATTCGGCTACAGAAGTGAGGATGCCCCGCACGTCCTGCTGCGAGAGTTCGGGGGCAGAGCCAATCTTTGAAAAACGTTCGGCAATGAGTTGCAAACGCCCGATGTCGTTGTTCATCTCAGGGATGAGTTCATCATCGGGGTACGTTTCGTGGAGCACGGCACTCCATGCCATCAGCGAGGAAATAGGTGTGCCAAGCTGGTGAGCCGTCTCGCGTGAAAGTCCCACCCACACGCGGTTTTGCTCCGCCTTCTTCGAAGCAAGCAAGGCAATGATGGCAATGCCGAAGAACACGGCCACCACGGCAAGCTGAATGTAGGGGAAGATGGTCAGCTGCCTCAAAAGCACTGACTCCTTATAATATATATATATGTAGTCAGTGGCAGCTTGTCCGTTGGCGGACAGTTCCATGCGCATTGTTTCGCCGTGGGCGCGCATACGTTGCAGTTCGCGCGTGAGCGTTTCGATGGAATCTTTACCGCAGGGCGCGGGCGACAGGTTGCGCTGCGTTAGCACGTGGCCGCGTGAGTCGGTCACTACCACGGGGATGGTGTGGTTGCTGTTGATAACCTCGAGCACCAGGTTGTAGTCCGTTCCCTCGCTCGGCGCAGTTAGCGAACGCATGGCCTGAGCCCACACGTTCATCTTCGCCACTTCTTCGTCGTAGAGCGCACGCGTGAGGAAGTGGGAGTAAACGAGCGAAGCCGCCGACAGAGCCAGAGCGGCAATGATGAGGGCGGCGCGAAACTTCCGTATGTTCAAGGGAGATGCCATCGGGGGCGTGTCTATCGGAGCGACTGGTTCACCGAGTCAATGTAGTTGAGAAACTCCTCGCGTCCCAGCGACGTGTCGCTACTGGTGATGAAGTGGGGCGGGAGTTCCTCCCAACTCTCTGCAAGCGTTTGCAGGAAAGTGTCTACGTTCCTTTTCAGTTCTCCGCGTCGGGGCTTGTCGGCCTTGGTGAACACGATACCGAACGGCACGCCGTTCTCACCAAGAAATTGAATAAAGTCAAGGTCTACCCGCTGCGGTTTCAGACGCGAGTCAATAAGCACAAAGAGACACGTCAGCTCCTTACGGTTGAGCACGTAGTAGGTGATGAGTTTTTGCAGCTTCTCCACCTCGCGCTTGCCGCGCTTGGCGTAGCCGTAGCCTGGGAGGTCGACGAGGAACCACTCGTCGTTAATCACAAAATGGTTGATAAGCATCGTCTTGCCCGGTGTGGACGACGTCATGGCCAAGGCCTTCCGCTTTGTGAGCATGTTGATGAGGCTGCTCTTTCCCACGTTGCTGCGGCCAATGAACGCGTACTCTGGCTTGTCCGTTTCCGGGCACTTGTCGGCGCGGCTGTTGCTTATTAGAAACTCTGCTGAACGTATCTCCATATACTCTTTTTGCGGACAAAAGTACCAAATCTTTCCGTGCAGTAGTCCATTAATACTTAATTTTGCTTGCCTTGCGGCTTGGCAGGAAGCACGTGCTGCGCCAAGCCCGTTACAAAAACTCACAAGCATGAAACCATTAGCCGAACGCCTGCGTCCCACGTCGCTCGACGACTACATTGGGCAGAAACATCTTGTAGGTCCGGGAGCCGTGCTGCGGCAGATGATAGACACGGGACATATTTCCTCCTTTATCCTGTGGGGGCCTCCGGGGGTGGGGAAGACCACCCTTGCCAAGATAATTGCCCACCGGCTCGACGCCCCCTTCTTCACGCTTTCGGCGGTCAACAGCGGCGTGAAGGAGGTGCGCGAGGTGATAGATCGTGCCTCGCGCGACCGCCTCTTCAACGCCCAAAGCCCCATCCTCTTCATCGACGAGATACACCGCTTCTCGAAGTCGCAGCAAGACAGTTTGCTCGCAGCCGTTGAGACCGGAGCCATCACACTCATCGGTGCAACCACTGAAAATCCCTCGTTCGAGGTGATACGTCCGTTGCTCTCGCGCTGCCAAGTGTATGTGCTGAAAAGTTTGGAGAAGGCCGACCTTCTGCAACTGCTCGAAAGGGCGTTGAAGCAGGACGTCGTGCTGAAAGAACGCCACATAGAACTCCGCGAGACCGATGCCCTGCTGCGTTACAGCGGGGGCGATGCGCGTAAGTTGCTTGGTATTCTCGACCTCGTCACGTCCGCCTCGGCCGACGATCCGCTCGTGATTGACAACAAGGTGATTACTGAACGACTTCAGCAAAATCCTTTGGCCTACGACAAGGAGGGCGAGATGCACTACGACATTATTTCGGCCTTCATCAAGAGTATTCGTGGCAGTGACCCTGACGCCGCCCTCTACTGGCTGGCGCGCATGATTGCTGGCGGCGAAGATCCTAAGTTTATCGCACGCCGCTTGGTTATCTCGGCAGCTGAGGACATCGGTCTGGCTAACCCCAACGCCCTGCTCCTTGCCAACGCCGCCTTCGATGCGGTGGCGAAGATTGGCTGGCCGGAGGGGCGCATCCCCCTTGCCGAAGCTACGGTCTACCTGGCCACCAGCGCAAAGAGCAACTCCGCCTACATGGGCATCAACGCCGCCTTGGAAAAAGTTAAGGAGACGGGAAACCTCCCCGTGCCGCTTCCCATACGCAACGCCCCCACCAAGCTGATGGCGGAACTGGGCTACCATGATGGCTACCTCTATCCGCACGACTATCCCGGCAACTTCACGCCCCAGCAGTACATGCCCGACGAACTGCGCAACGAGGTGTTCTGGCACCCTTGCGACAATGCGGCCGAGAGCAAGCCGCGCGAACGCATGAACGCCTTTTGGAAAGATAAACAACGGTAGCCGTCACGGGTTAAAGCAAAAAACGCTACCTTTGCTTTGCTGCCGATGAAATAATCTGCGCAAAAGATCGTTCTCTCTATGCGCCCCTTGGCGGCGTATTTATTCCTAAACACAACCCCACGCACATGAAAGGCATTGTATTGGCCGGCGGAAGCGGCACGCGCCTGTATCCTATTACTAAAGGCGTAAGCAAGCAGCTCATCCCCATCTTCGACAAACCGATGGTGTACTATCCCATCTCGGTGCTTATGCTTGCTGGCATCCGCGACATCCTCATCATATCTACTCCGCAGGACATGCCCAGCTTCCAGCGTCTGCTCGGCGACGGGAGCGACTTTGGCGTGCACTTCGAGTATGCCGTTCAGCCCTCGCCCGACGGCCTTGCGCAGGCATTCCTCATCGGCGAAAAGTTCATCGGCAACGACAGCGTCTGCCTCGTTCTGGGTGATAACATCTTCCACGGAAGCAACTTTGCCGCAATGCTCCGAGCAGCCGTCCAGCGCGCAGAGTCTGACGGACTTGCCACTGTGTTTGGCTACCGTGTGAACGACCCCGAGCGCTACGGCGTGGTGGAGTTCGACGAGCAGGGAAAGGCCGTGAGCATTGAGGAAAAACCGGCGAAGCCAAAGTCCAACTATGCTGTGGTAGGCTTGTACTTCTATCCCAACAAGGTAGTCGACGTGGCAAAGAATATCAAACCTTCGGCGCGCGGCGAATTGGAGATTACCACCGTGAACCAACGTTTCCTCGACGACAACGAACTGATGGTGCAGACGCTCGGCATCGGTTTTGCCTGGCTCGACACCGGCACACACGACAGTCTGAGCGAGGCCTCCACATTTATTGAGGTCATTGAGAAGCGTACGGGTTTGAAGGTGGCATGTCTTGAAGGCATCGGGCTGAAACAGGGCTGGGTGTCGCCGCAGCATGTGCGCCAACAGGCTTTGCCCATGGCCAAGAACCAGTATGGGCAGTACCTCATCAAACTTTGCGACGAGTACGAGCAAAAGGGGTAAGCGCAGCCGTCGGCTCAGCGGCCGCCAAGCAGAAGAAAACACAAAGAAGAGAAATACATGATTATATCCGTTGACTTTGATGGCACCATCGTGGAACATAAGTATCCCGCCATCGGAAAGGAAATGCCCTTTGCTACAATGACCCTCCGCCAGCTCATGAAGGATGGTCACAAACTCATACTATGGAGCGTGCGCGAGGGTGAACTGCTCGATCAGGCCGTGAAGTGGTGCGAGGAGCGCGGTGTACGTTTCTACGCCGTTAATTCCGATATCGACGAGGATGCGTCCGACCACCAAGGCACCAAGCAGTATAGCCGCAAGATCAAAGCCGACGTGTTCATTGACGACCGCAATGTGGGCGGTCTGCCCGATTGGGGGACGATTTACTATCTTATTTCGCACCGCTGCACTTTGCAGCGCTACTACGCCGAACAGAGTCAGGCACAGGGCGAAGCCAAGCCGAAGAAAAAGGCTTGGTGGAAATTCTGAGTCTGGCGCGCCGCCATCGTCTCCAAAGCTACCACACACAACCACTTGCACAAATGAAGTTGCCCAACGCACACCAAATGAAGGAACTGGATGCCTATACGCTCCAGGCGAAGAATATCAGCTCAACCGACCTTATGGAAACAGCAGCCCGCAAGGTTGCCGATTTTGTCTTTGCGAACTATCCCGTCAAAGAACGCCCCTTCGTGGTATTCTGCGGTCCGGGCAACAACGGCGGCGATGGCCTGGCTCTTGCCCGTATGCTTGGGAAGGCCGGATACGGAAAGGTGCAGGTGTACCTCTTTAATACGAACAACTCGCTCAGTGTAGATTGCCAGACGAACGCACAACGTTTGCAAGCAGAGTGTGCCAACGTGCAGTTCACGGAAATCCAGCAGCAGTTTGAGGCTCCCGAACTCACGTCCGACGTAGTCATCGTCGATGCCCTCTTTGGTATTGGGCTCAACAAGCCGCTTGGCGGCGGATATGCCGCATTGGTGAAGTTCATCAACGCTTCTGGCTGCGAAGTGCTGAGCATTGATATGCCCTCGGGGCTAATGTGTGAGGACAACACCCTCAACTCTCCCTCGGCCATCGTATGCGCCACGCACACCCTCACGCTCGGTCTGCCCAAACTGTCGCTCATCCTTGCCGACAACCAAAGTTATGTGGGCTGCCTTCACGTGCTGCCCATCGGTCTTTGCACCGATCCGCTCAGCGAGATGAGTGTGCCTTACGAGATTGAAGATCCTGCCTCCGTCCGCTCACTGTTGACCGCCCGTCCGGCATTCGGACACAAGGGGACGTTTGGTAATGCTCTCCTCGTGGCTGGTCGTTACGGCATGGCTGGGGCTGCGGTCCTCGCCTCCCGGGCTTGTTTGCGTTCGGGCGTGGGTAAGGTGACGATACACACGCCGCGCTACAACAACGATATCCTCCAGATCGCCGTACCCGAAGCCGTGCTTCATCACGACGACAACGACGAAATATTTACCAGCCCCGAAAAGGCCGAAGGCTTCCAGGCGGTGGCAATAGGTCCGGGCCTGGGCACTGACAAACGTACGGCATTGGCCTTTATTGAGCAGGTGAGCCATGTCAGCGCCCCCTTGGTGATTGACGCCGACGGCATAAATATTCTTGGCGGACACAAAGGATGGATTTCGCAGATACCCGCAGGCACGGTGTTCACGCCCCATCCGCGCGAGATGCAACGTCTGGGTATTTGCAACGCCGACTCTTACAGCACCCTGCTAGAAGCTATCAACATGGCCAAGCAGCATCAGTTCTACATCTGCCTCAAAGGCCACTACACTGCAATATGCACCCCCACGGGCAAGGTCTATTTTAATCCCACGGGCAATTCGGGCATGGGAACCGCTGGCAGCGGCGACGTGCTTACGGGCATCATCCTCTCGCTCCTCGCTCAGGGCTACCCCACGGAGAACGCTTGTCGTCTGGGTGTATTTCTCCACGGTCTTGCCGGCGACCTTGCCGCCGAGGTGCTGGGCGAACATTCTCTTACTGCGGGCGACATCGTAGACTATCTGCCCGAGGCTTTCCAGCATCTGCGCAACGCATAGCTGGCCGCCACTCTTCATTACTGAACTTTCATATTCGATATCCTTTATGAAACGACTGCTTTTCCTTTCCGCTCTTTGTTTGTCCTTCGCGCCGCGCATGGTTGCACAGACCGAGGTCACGACCTACCAGCCCGGAGTTACCGAAGACGGCATCACGTATTTTCTGCCCTCCACCTCCCTCCGCGTAGTGGTCAACGCCACAAAGACGCACCACGAGCCGGGCGAGTTTTGCGACTATGCCGAGCGTTACCTGCGTCTGAAAGACGTGGCTACAACGGCCTACGACACGTGGGAGATTAACAGCGTGCAGCTCTATTCCTACGGTGCAGCCGACAAGACGAAGGCATATAGCATCAAGCTCAAGCAGAAGACCTCCGCTCCGCTCGTCACACTCTCTGCCGACGGCCGTTTGCTCGCCGTCAACGCCCAGTGTGAGGAGAGCGACGACGTGCTCCCCAAACCCTCTGTCACCAAGGATAAGCAGACGGCGGTCAATGGTGCGGACTTCAAGACGGAGGAGATCCTCTCTGCCGGCAGCACCGCCAAAATGGCGGAACTCACTGCCAACGAGATATACGACATACGCGAAAACCGCAGTCTGCTCACCAAGGGGCAGGCAGACTTTATGCCCAAAGACGGTGAGCAACTCAAACTGATGCTCGCCAAACTCGACACGCAGGAGGAGGGACTCTTGCAACTCTTCCGCGGTACGCAATCCACCGAGCGCCACACGCTGGCCTTCGACCTTACCCCCACGGGCGACATAGCCAAGCAAGTGCTCTTCTCGTTCTCTAAGTATCTGGGCGTAGTGGCTGCCGACGACCCTGCCGGCACGCCCGTCTACATCAGCGTCAAGGACTTGCACACCCTGCCCGCCGTGGCGGTTGATCCCAACGCTAAGGCCAAGAAGGTACAGGACGACGTGCGCTACATTGTGCCGAGTCGTGTGGAGGTGAAGGTGTTCAACGGCGAACGGGAATACCTGTCGCAATCGTTCCCCATGGCGCAGTTTGGACGGGTGGAACACCTTGGCGGCGAACTCTTCAACAAGAAAAACACTACCCATGTGCAGTTGTCGCCCGTCACTGGCGGCATTGCAAAGATTGAGGCCGAACGCCCCGAATAGTCCGGCTTTCTCGAACCAACACAATGGAACGACGCAAAGAGGAACAGCTCGGCAACGTGATACTCCGCTTTCTGCGCGAGAGTCAGCTTGAATCGCCGCTCAACGAACACAGGCTCATCAGCGCATGGGCTGAGGTTGCTGGCGAGCAGGTGGAGCGTTACACTGAGCACGTTCGCATACATAACCAAACGCTTTACGTGAAACTGCGTTCCCCTATGCTCAGGGCGCAGTTGCAGATGCGGCGCACCGAACTGGTCAGGAAACTGAACAACTCGGTGCGCGCCAATGTAATTACTGACATCGCGTTTCTAACCTAAGTTTATGACATTTATCGCATCCAGGCACCGCCGACTGTTGTCGCTCTTCCTGCTGCTTTTCGTGCTTTGCACAGAAGTGGCAGCCCAGCGGCGTACGCGCGTATTCGGCACGGTCAAGGACAACGACGGTGCCCCTATTGAGCTCGCCTCTGTGCGGGCTTTGGGGCAGACGGCGCTCACCCTGACCAACCTCAAAGGCGAATATTCGCTGTGGTGCAACAGCACGGACAGCCTGCGCATCGTCTACTCCATGATAGGCTACGAAACGCGCAAGCGACTCCTGCGTTCGCCGGCCGACTCCGTGCGCATCGATATTGTATTGCCCGTCTACGACCCCAACAATACGCTCGGCACAGCCGTCGTCACGGGGCAGGGAAGGCAGACCACCACTACGCAGCGTATCACCAAGCCCGATACAAAGCTTGCGCCGTCCACTACGGGCAACGGCGTGGAGGAGGTAATCGCCACCCAGGCAGGCGTGTCTACCCACAATGAACTCTCCTCGCAGTACAACGTGCGCGGCGGCTCGTTCGATGAAAACTGCGTCTACCTCAACGGCATTGAGCTTTACCGTCCCATGCTTGTCCGCTCCGGCCAACAAGAGGGCTTGTCGGTCATCAACTCCGACATGGTTGAGAGCATTGGTTTCTCATCGGGCGGCTTCGAAGCGCGCTATGGCGACAAAATGTCCTCCGTACTCGACATCACTTACAAGCGCCCTGAGGCTTTCGAGGGAAGCGTGCAGGCTTCCATGCTCGGCGCGGGGGCTTATCTGGGCTGGGGCAACAAAAAGGTGAGTCTCATGACCTCTGTGCGCTACAAGACAACGCGCTACCTCCTTGGTTCAATGGACACGAACGGCGAATATCGTCCTAACTTCCTCGACTATCAGGCCTACTTCTCCTGGCGGCCCAACAGCCGCTGGTCGTTCGACGTGCTGGGCAACATCTCTGACAATCACTACAACTTTGTGCCTTCCGATCGCGAGACGAAGTTTGGCACTATGGAGAACGCCAAGACCTTCAAAGTGTATTTCGACGGACAAGAGAAGGACTACTTCCGCACCTACTTCGGGGCGGCCACGCTCACCCGTCACTTCAACCCCAACACGTTCCTTGCTTTGCAGTTCTCCGCCTATTCCACGCAGGAACACGAAACCTACGACATACAGGGGCAGTACTGGCTCAACGAAGCCACTACGGAGGAGCAACTCGGCGTGGGTACCTATCTCGAACACGCCCGCAACCGTTTGCAGGCTCGCGTGCTCAATGCCGGTCTGCGTTTCCGCACAAAACTCACCGCCCACACGCTGCAAGCTGGCTTCAACTGGACGAGCGAGACCATTCACGACAATTCCCGCGAGTGGGAGATGCGCGACTCTATGGGCTACTCCTTGCCCTACGACCCGCAGACACTGAGGCTCATCTACAGTTTGCGCTCGAAGGAGGAACTGTCCACCTCGCGCATAGCCCTCTTTGCGCAGGACACGTGGCGCGTACACGGCAAGGCAGGATTGTTCAACCTTACCTACGGCGTGCGCCTGAGTCATTGGAGCTGGAACAAGGAGACGCTCGTATCGCCCCGCGTGTCGGTGGGCGTCATCCCGTCGTTCTCCGACAACCTTACGTTCCGCTTTGCCACGGGCTTCTACTACCAAGCACCGTTCTACAAGGAAATCAAAGACACCACGCTCACCCAGACGGGGCAAGCCGTGGTGACGCTCAACCGCAACATCAAGTCGCAGCGTTCTATACACTTCGTGCTTGGAACTGACTATGTGTTCAAAATGGGCGACCGTCCGTTTAAGTTTACCGCCGAGGCCTACTACAAGGCATTGTCGCACCTTATTCCCTATACCGTCGACAACGTGCGAGTGGTCTACTACGGACGCAACGAATCGCGTGGTTATGCCGCCGGTATCGACTTCAAACTCTACGGCGAGTTTGTGCCGGGCACCGACTCCTGGCTCACGTTCTCCCTCATGCGTACAAAGGAAAAGATTGGCGGCCTGTGGGTACCGCGTCCCACGGATCAGCTCTACAACATCTCACTCTATTTCACCGACTACTTCCCTGGTTCCACCCGCTGGCGGTTTACCATGAAGGCCGCCTTTGCCGATGGCCTGCCCTTCGGACCACCGCGCAGCGACAAGTCGAAGCAGACCCACCGCGCCCCAGCCTACAAACGCGTCGACATAGGTATGAGCTACCGCCTGCTGAAAAACGAGGACAAGCACATACAGCGCGGCCCCGGGCGGTGGTTCAAGAATATCTGGCTCGGAGTGGACTGCTTCAATCTCTTGGGCATCGACAACGTAAACTCTTATTACTGGGTGACGGACATTACTAATACGCAGTACGCCGTGCCCAATTACCTCACGGGACGTCAGATAAACGCCCGCATCTCGTTTGACTTCTAATACATAGCCTCAGCCATGACCATACGTATGCCTCAAATGAAGTTCTTCGCCCGCCACGGCGTGTTGGAGCAGGAACGCACGGTGGGGGCAGACTTCCTCGTGAGTCTTGTCCTCCACATCGACGATGAGCAAGCCCGTCCGGCACTCTTTGGCGACGACCTCTCAGGCACAGTCAACTATGCGGAGGTATACGCTGCGGTGGCTCGGCTCATGCAAGAACCCTGCGCCCTGCTCGAACACGTGGCAGCCAAAGTGGCCCGCACGCTCATTCGCTCGTTCCGTTTGCTCCGCCAGGTGGACGTGTCGGTCACCAAATGCACACCGCCCATCTCGGGCTATCAAGGGGCAGGCGTGAGCGTGGATTTCAGTTTGCGGCGCCAGCTCGTGGCTTGGGACTTCGACGGTACCATTGCCGACACGTCGCGGGGCATTGTGCGCACCATGACTGCCACGTTCCAAAAACTCAACCTTGCCTTGCCCACAGAGCAGGAGATATGCGCCACCATAGGTCTGCCCCTCACCAAAAGCATTGCCCTGTTGACAGGACTCAGCGAGGGAAGCGAGGAAGTGAACCAGGCCGTGGAGGTGTACCGCGAAATCTTCGAAGAAATAGGTAACAAGGGCATCACCCTATTCCCCACGGTAAAGGACGAACTCCAAAGACAGCACGACGAGGGCGTCTTTGTAGCCATCGCCACAAGCCGCGGCCACGAATCGGTCGACGGTCTCTGCACAATGCTCGGCATACGGCAGTTCATCGACGAGATTGTGGCGTGTGAGGACGTCAGCGTGCACAAACCCGCTCCCCAGCCCGTTCTGCGCCTTTGCGAGTTGACCAACGTACGTCCAGAGGACACCACCGTGATTGGCGATACCACGTACGACATCCTCATGGGGCGCAACGCCCACGCCGCTACGTGTCTCGGAGTAGGGTGGGGCAACCATTCCGCACAAATGCTCCTCGATGCCGGTGCGGACAGAGTGGTGGAGGCCTTCGGCAGCCCTGTATACTGACCCGTACACATTATATATATAGCAATCAGAATAACTCATACACGAAACATGGAAATATCAATCCCCTCTCTCGACCAAATATCCGACGCTGCAAAACAGTTTGTACAGGCGATGGACCAAAGCACCGTGTTTGCCTTTTACGGCAAGATGGGTGCAGGCAAAACTACCTTCGTTAAAGCGCTCTGCGAGGAGCTTGGCGTGACCGACGTGGTCAATTCTCCTACGTTCAGCATCGTCAACGAGTATCGTTCCGACGAGACGGGCGAACTCATCTACCACTTCGACTTCTACCGAATTAAGAAGATAGAGGAAGTGTACGACATGGGCTACGAGGACTACTTCTACTCCGGCGCGCTCTGTTTCATTGAGTGGCCCGAACTCGTGGAGGAACTCCTCCCCGGCGACGCTGTGAAGGTGACAGTCGAAGAGAACGAGGACGGCACCCGCACGGTGAAATTCTAACCTAACCTTTCCCAAGCTATGAAACATCTCCTTACGCTTGCTCTCGGCCTGCTCTCGCTCCCCGTAGCGGCGCAGACGGTGAGCAACATGGACGAGCTGCAGCCTGAGCAAAAGGCGGCAGCCGTCAACGTGAAACTTACCGGAAAACTCACAACCTCAGGCAATTCTGACTTCCGCCAGCTGCGCGATCTCTGCTACCAGCTGCGCACCGTCGACCTTCGCAGTGCCGACTGCGAGGACATACCCAACAACGCATTCCACTCGCGTCCCACCCTCGAGCAGGTGCTTTTCCCCGACAACCTTAAAAGCATTGGTTCGCAGGCGTTCTTCGCTTGCCACTCCCTGAGGCAACTGTCGCTGCCCGCCTCGCTCACGCGTATTGGCGATGCCGCCTTTTCGAGCTGCGACCGCCTGACGGACATCACCATTGAAGGCACGCCCTCAATCGGCGAATTCTGTTTTGCCCGCCTTTCGCAGTTGCGCACGGTCAAGGTTACTTCGCCCGTGCCGCCCAAGGCCAGTGCGTCGAGCTTTGAAGGGATTAACCGAAAGAAGGTGAAACTTATCGTCCCCAAGGGATCTGAAATGCGCTACCGCAAGGCAGAAGGGTGGAGCCTATTCTTCTCTACTCCCGACAACACCAACCGCATTTGCAACCCGAGCGAAGCGCTCGTGCCGCTCCCCCTTAAACTCGAAACGCTCAGCGGCAACGAACTCACCGTGGCCCGCGTGTGGGAGGTTGTATCAGCCGACGGCTTGGCCAATGAACTGATGCAGGCCAACCGCATTCTGCGCGAGCGCGTGCCTGCTCTGAAAAATCCCAAGCTTGCTGGCAAAGCCGTGCTGACGCTTAGCATCGACACCACGCTTTCCGACGACGAGGCATACCGACTTGAGGTGGACTCTAAGGGAGTGAGCATTGCCGGCCGGACGGCTGCGGGCGTGTTCTACGGACTGATGACGTTCGACCAGCTGCTGCGCGGCAACGGCACGTCGGCTTGTTGCGAGGCCATCCCGGCTCTGCGCATCACCGATGCCCCCCGCACCCACATACGCGAATTGATGGTCGACCCGTGCCGCACGTTCATCCCCTTCGATGAGTTGAAGGCCTTCGTACCCGAGATGGCGCGCTACAAATACAACACCCTGCACCTCCACCTTACGGACGACCAGGCCTGGCGTATCGAGATAAAGCAATACCCCCGCCTAACGGCCGAAGGTTCTGCGCGCATCGGCATGGACGATATGCTTACGCCCATTTCGGGCTTCTATACGCAGGCACAGATGCGCGAGTTCGTGGCTTACGCTGCCCAGTACCACATTCAGGTGGTGCCTGAGGTAGAAATGCCCGGACATGAGATCGCTGCCATCCACGTTTATCCCGAACTCACCTGCGGGGCTAAGCAAGTGCCCATCCGTACCACGTGTGGCGTGTCCGACAACCTGCTCTGCCCAGGCAATGAGTTTACGTTTGAGTTCCTTGGCAACGTATTTAAGGAGCTTGCCGACGTTTTCCCCTCGCCCTACATCCATCTCGGCGGCGATGAGGCTGGGCATCCCGCTCTTGACTGCTGGACAAACTGCGACAAGTGCAAGGCCTTGAAGCAACGGCTTGGCATCACCACTACGGATCGGTCGGAGAACTGGCGTTTGCAGGAATACATGTTCAACCGTGTAATCGATACTCTCCGCACTAAGTACAACAAGACGCCCATGTTCTGGTACGAGACCGACTTCAAGAAGATACAACCCGGCTGTGTCACTTTTGCTTGGCGCCACGGCCTGACGAAGCGTGCCCTAGAAGCCGCAGTGGAAAACAATGCGAAGATTATGCTCTGCCCTGGCGAGCATTGCTACCTGGACTACCCCATGGCAGCTGGCGACATGCCCGAAGTAAACTGGGGTATGCCTATCATTCCCCTGAAACAGACCTACGACCTTGACCCGGCTTGGGGAATGGGTGAGGAATTTGAGAAGAACAACCTCTTCGGTGTGGCTGGCACGCTGTGGAGCGAATGTATCAACACGCCCGAGCGCATCTACTACCAGGCATATCCCCGTGCCCTCGCCCTTAGTGAGGTGGGTTGGACTGCAGCTGGTCAGCGCAACTGGGACGACTTCCTCAAACGCCTCTCGCCCGTGCTGAAGGACATGATGCGCCGCGGCATCACCTTCTCCATGCAGTATTGACGGCCCGCCACCTTTTCAATCTTACCCCGGTGTAATTGGCGTCCATCGTACGGAGGACACATGGCAATCGTACGATGTACACACGTCAATCGTACGACAGACACATGCCAACCGTACGATGGACGCCAATTACATCGGGGATAACTTTTGTTACCCCGCGCGTGTTGTAAAATACGTTGGAGGGAATATTTTCTTACATATTGTTCGTATGTGTTGTATAAATGATTACATTTGCAATCCAAAATAGCATTAAAACAAGAAAAATGCAAGCAGCTGCCCGTCTTGACTCATACATTGGCACTGCCTGGCATTAACGGACAAGAAACACAACGAGAAGCCTTATGACAAAGATACCTTTGAGAAGTGCCTTCTGCACCGAAGGACGCCGCATGGCCGGCGCAAGAGCTCTGTGGATAGCCACAGGCATGAAGCGTGAACAATTTGGCAAACCCATCATAGCAATAGCTAACTCATTCACCCAGTTCGTACCTGGGCATACCCATCTGCACAAGGTGGGACAACTCGTACGCGAGGAGATAGAGAAGCTCGGTTGCTATGCGGCTGAGTTCAACACCATCGCCATTGACGATGGTATAGCCATGGGCCACGACGGCATGCTCTACTCGCTCCCCTCGCGTGATATCATTGCCGACTCCGTGGAATACATGGTGCAGGCACACAAGGCCGATGCACTCGTGTGTATATCCAACTGCGACAAGATTACCCCGGGTATGCTCATGGCAGCTATGCGCCTGAACATTCCTACGGTGTTCGTGAGCGGCGGCCCAATGGAGGCTGGTAAACTCAATGGCGAGAACGTAGACCTTATCACCGCCATGGTGAAAGGCGCCGACACCTCCGTGAGCGACGCCGAACTTGCCGAAGTGGAGCAAAGGGCTTGTCCCGGCTGCGGATGCTGCTCGGGAATGTTCACCGCAAACTCCATGAACTGCCTTACCGAGGCGCTGGGGCTCTCCCTGCCGGGTAATGGTACAATCCTTGCCACCCACGTAAACCGTCGCCAACTCTTCAAGGATGCAGCGCAGCTCATCGTGAAGAACGCGCTTAAATATTATGAGGAAGGCGACACGTCGGTTCTTCCCCGCTCCATCGCTACCCGCCAGGCGTTCCTCAACGCTATGACACTCGACATAGCCATGGGTGGCAGCACCAACACCGTGCTTCACCTCCTTGCCGTAGCAAACGAGGCAGGCGTAGAATTCAAGATGAAGGACATCGACGAACTGAGTCGCCGTGTGCCCTGCCTTTGCAAACTCTCGCCCAACACGCAGAAGTACTCCGTGCAGGAGTGCAACCGTGCCGGCGGCATCATGGGTATACTTGGCGAACTGGCTAAGGGAGACCTTCTTTCGCTCGACGCATCACGCGTGAACGGTGCGACGCTTGGAGCCGACATCGACAAATACAGCATTACGGGCGCGACTGTTTCGCCCGAGGCTGACCGCATTTATCACAGCGCGCCCGCAGGTAAGTTCTGCACCGAAATGGGTGTGCAGGACAGCCGTTGGGAGAGTCTCGACACCGACCGCGCTACGGGTTGCATCCGCGACCTTCAGCACGCCTACACCAAGGACGGCGGTTTGGCTGTGCTCTTTGGTAACATTGCCAAGGATGGCTGCGTGGTCAAAACGGCAGGCGTGGAAGAGAGCCTCTGGCACTTCGAAGGCCCTGCCCGCGTGTTCGACTCGCAGGAAGAGGCTTGCGAAGGCATCCTCGGCGGAAAGGTTCAGGCAGGCGACGTGGTGGTAATCACCCACGAAGGACCGAAGGGAGGTCCCGGCATGCAGGAAATGCTTTACCCCACTTCCTACATCAAGAGTCGCCACCTTGGAAAGGCTTGCGCCCTGATAACCGACGGTCGCTTCTCAGGCGGTACGTCGGGGCTGAGCATCGGACACATCTCGCCAGAAGCTGCAGCCGGCGGTGCAATCGGAAAGATTGTGGACGGCGACATCATTGAAATCGACATACCTTCGCGCAGCATCTCCGTCCACCTCAGCGACGAGGAACTGGCGGCTCGCCCCATGCGCCCCTTACAGCGCAAACGCGAGGTGAGCAAGGCGTTGAGAGCCTATGCCTCCATGGTGAGCAGCGCAGACAAGGGCGGCGTAAGGGAATTATGACGGCCGTGAGCCACTCGCTCACAGCTCGCGCAGCCACAGGGGCGGCGCGCTTTCCACGGCGGAAACGCCATTTCCTTTACCAAACATTCTCCTATGAATATGATGACTGAAAACCAACCTATCACGGGATCTGAAATACTGATGAGGGCACTGCTCGACGAGGGCGTGACTACTCTCTTCGGGTATCCTGGCGGTGCAATTATGCCCGTATACGACGCTCTCTACGACTACCGCGACAGGCTGAACCACATACTCGTACGCCACGAACAGGCAGCTACGCACGCTGCCGAGGGTTATGCCCGCGTGAGCGGACGAACTGGCGTTTGCATCGTGACGAGCGGTCCAGGCGCCACCAACACCATCACCGGCATTGCCGACGCTATGGTGGACAGCACCCCTATGGTAGTAATCATGGGTCAGGTGGGCGCAAGCATGCTTGGCACCGACGCGTTCCAGGAATGCGACATGGTAGACATCACGCAGCCTATCAGCAAGTGGGCCTACCAGATACGCTCAGCCAAGGACGTGGCATGGGCTGTGCACCGCGCTTTCTACATTGCAGGGAGCGGTAGACCAGGCCCCGTGGTGCTTGACTTTGCCAAGAACGCACAGACTGAAAAAGCCGTGTACGAGCACGGCACAATCGACTTCATACGCAGTTACGTCCCCGTGCCGGCTACGAGTCGCGAAAGCGTGTCG
>CAVKGN010000022.1:0-23905 GCA_963655595.1 uncultured Oscillospiraceae bacterium | reverse complement strand
CTCCAGTCCCCCGCGGGAGGACTGGAGTCCGCCGGGGGAGGACTCGAGTCCTCCCTGGGAGGACTTTCACCAGGGCAGGGATAATTTTTACGCGGGCAGGGAGCGTTGGTGACAGCCCTGGGGAAATTGTCCGTTGAGGAAGATTTTGTATTTTTGCACGTACAAACCACTGAAAGAGACAACGATGCCCACCTATAATACTAAGGAGGAATTTGAGAAAGTGCTGGCTACGTGCCGCGACCTGTACGTTAAGAAGTTGCACGACTATGGTACGGCATGGCGCGTGATGCGCCCCGTTACGATGACCGACCAGCTGTTCATTAAGGCCGCCCGCATCCGCTCACTCCAAATACAGGGGAACGCAGCCGTCGACGAGGGGATTGTTCCCGAATTCATCGGCATAGTTAATTACAGTATCATTGCGCTCATTCAGCTCGACAAAGGCGTAGCCGACAGCGAGGACATCACTGCGGACGAAGCAATAGAACTGTATGATACTCATGCAAAAGCGTCGCTTGAGCTGATGTTAAAGAAGAACCACGACTACAACGAGGCTTGGCGCAGCATGCGCGTGTCGTCGTACGCTGACCTCATCTTCATGAAGCTCTTCCGCACCAAGCAGATTGAGGCCTTGCAAGGCAAGACGCTCGTGAGCGAAGGCATTGCCGCAAACTACATGGACATGATGAACTACGCCGTGTTTGCCCTGATTAAGCTAACTATTGAAAACAACGATTAAGACATATAGCCTCCGCGCCCTTGCGCTCGTGTGCCGGCTGGTGCTTTGCGTCACGTTCGTCTTTTCTGGTTTCGTAAAGCTGGCCGACCCTATGGGCATGGTGCATAAGTTGCACGCCTATGCCGTTGCGCTCAACCTGCCTTACAGCGATTCGGGCCTCGTGCTTGAATTTTTCGCAGTGGCGTTCGGGCTTGTTGAGTTCGCGTTGGGCATCTATTTATTCCTTGGAGCAAGACGCAAACTCACGAACGCTGCGGTGCTGATACTCACTGCTTTCTTCACCACACTTACCCTTTGGATTTACATCAAAAATCCAGTGGCCGACTGCGGTTGTTTTGGTGATGCCGTGACGCTCACTCACGCCCAGACGCTCGGCAAGAACATCGTGCTGCTTGCAGCTGCCGTGGTGGTAAGCGTGCTTTCGCGCTATACGTTCAACGTTGTTTCCTCCCGCAACGCCTGGATTGTTTCTATATACTCTTGGGTATATGGCCTTGTGCTTGCGCTCTACTCCCTGCACTACCTTCCCGTACTGGAATTTACCCCCTACGAACGAGGCGCCGACCTGCGCGCTGCCGTAACGGGCGAGGGCGACCCAAAAGCGGCTGAGAAATTGGCAAACTTCTACCTGGCCGACCAGCGCACGGGCGACGACCGAACGCTTGAGGTGCTCGCCGATACGGGATACACCTTTCTGCTCGTAGCCCCGAACACGCAAACGGCCGACGACGGCTGCTGCGACCGCATAAACGACCTCTACGACTACTGCCGCGACCGTGGATACCGTATGTACATGGCTACCGCCTCGACCGGCGACGACCTGGCTTCGTGGATTGACCGCACGGGCGCAGCCTACCCCATCCTGCTGGCTGAGGACACGGAACTCAGTGCCATGGTGCGCTCAAACCCTGGGCTGTTGCTTCTGCACAATGGCAAACTCGTTCAGAAATGGAGCAACAACGACCTGCCCGAGATTGAAGGCAACGGCGTAAGCGCATGCCGACTTGCCGCCGACACGCCCACGCACCCCCTCACCGCCCTGCTGCTGTGGTTCGCCGTTCCCGTGGCGATAATCATTCTGCTCGACGCGCTGTGGGTTGGACACAAATTCTACAAACATCACATATACGTTAAACGTTTTAAACTCAAAAAAATCATGAGAAAGAAAATCGTTGCAGGCAACTGGAAGATGAACAAGAACCTGCAGGAAGGCGTAGCTCTCGCTAAGGAGCTGAACGAAACGCTTACAGCCGACAAGCCCAACTGCGGCGTGATTATCTGCACTCCGTTCATCCACCTTGCCTCCGTAGCAGGCATCATCGATCAGAACATCATCGGCCTTGGTGCTGAGAACTGTGCTGACAAGGTGAGCGGTGCTTACACGGGCGAAGTTTCAGCCGAAATGGTGAAGAGCACGGGTGCAAACTACGTGATCCTCGGCCACAGCGAACGTCGTGCTTACTACCACGAAACTCCCGAAATCTTGAAGGAGAAGGTGAACTTGGCACTGGCTAACAACCTCGACGTGATTTTCTGCATCGGCGAAGTGCTCGAAGAACGCGAAGCTGGCAAGCAGAACGAAGTGGTTAAGGCACAGCTCGAAGGCTCTCTCTTCGACCTCACCGCTGAGCAGTTCTCTCACGTAATCTTGGCTTACGAACCCGTTTGGGCTATCGGTACTGGCAAGACTGCTACGGCTGACCAGGCTGAGGAAATGCACGCATTCATCCGCTCTACAATCGCCGACAAGTTCGGTGCTGAGGCAGCTGAGAACGTGTCTATCCTCTACGGTGGTAGCTGCAAGCCCTCAAACGCTAAGGAAATCTTCTCGAAGGTTGACGTAGACGGTGGCCTTATCGGTGGCGCTGCATTGAAGGCAGCCGACTTCAAGGGCATCATCGACGCTTGGAAGGCTTAACAGGCAGTAGCCCGTTTTGTGCAAATGCGAGTGCATCGACAGCCGTTCCGAAAGGAATGTGGACTGGCGCGGCACTTGCATTTGCACTTTCCTGTTTTTTATTTACCACACAACCGCACACCCTATGAAAAAGCTTTTTACCCCCGACAGCACGCCCGAACGCCAAGGCAGCAACAAGCAGCGCAACCACGGAAGCCATAGCCTCAAAGCTCTGGGAATGATGCTCATATTCCTCCTTGCGTTCGCTGCAAGTACCCATGCGCAAAGCACCTATACGGAGAAGCTGCGCAAGGCCGAACCGGGCAAGGGGACAGTCGTTGTCAGCCAGTCGCAGGAGATTGAGCATGCGGTGAACGGCACGCCAACAGCCAGCAAAAAGCAGGAAGCGGCAGACAAGGGGAAGGCTCCCACCACAGGAAGCGCCGGCACAAAGGCGAACGCGCAGAAAGCGCCGAACGACCACAAAGCCGCCACACACACGGCGACTCACGAAAAGGAACACGCCGAAAGCCACAAGAACACAGGCACGTCGGCAAACAACAGAGAGACGAAAACACACAACTACGTGTCGCGCGCAAGGCACAAAGTCAAGGGCTACCGCATCTGCATATTCACCGGTGGCAACACACGCGCCGACAAGCAAAAGGCCATTGCCGCCGGACAGAAGTGCCGCGAAAAATTCAGCGAACTGGCAGTCTACCCAAGCTTTGAGGCTCCGCGCTGGGTGACCCACGTGGGCGACTTCAAGACACGCGAGGAGGCACAGAAGTACGTGACGAAGATACGCCGCGCACACATCTCGTACGAGGTGAGAATCGTGTCGTGCGAAGTAAACGTGCCTTATTAACCACTCCCCCTTCTCATTCCGAACACAACAAACCAAACATACCGAATGGAAACCGACAAACTGGAAAAGCTGCAATATCACTACCACGAAATACTCGGTCTGCTGGGCGAGGACGCCGAGCGCGAAGGACTATTGAAGACTCCCCTGCGCGTGGCAAAAGCCATGCAGACGCTCACCTGCGGCTACACGATGGACGCTAAGGCCGTGCTCAACTCGGCAAAGTTTAGCGAGCCTTACAACCAGATGGTCATCGTGAAAGACATCAACTTCTACTCCCTTTGCGAGCACCACATGCTCCCCTTCTACGGCAAAGTGCACGTGGCGTACATCCCCAACGGCTACATCACGGGGCTGTCGAAGATTGCCCGCGTGGTCGACATCTTCTCGCACCGCTTGCAAGTGCAGGAGCGCATGACTATGCAGATAAAAGACTGCATCAACGAGGCCCTCTCCCCCCTCGGCGTGATGGTAGTGGTGGAGGCTCGCCACATGTGCATGCAGATGCGCGGCGTTGAGAAGGACAATTCCGTGACGGTCACATCCGACTTCTGCGGAGCGTTCACGCAGGCCAAGACGCGCGGCGAGTTTTTGCAGCTCATCGGCAAGAACTAACAAGCATTCGTCCGCTTTTTTCCCTGCACAAGCCATACGGATACAATAATAAGCACCTTGCCACGTTCTATATAAGATATGATAGAATATATACGCGGGGCTGTCAGTGAACTGACCCCCACCACAGCCATCATCGAAACCACTGGCGTGGGCTATGCGCTCAACATTTCGCTCAACACCTACACGGCCGTTCAGAATAAGAAGGAGGCGCGCCTCTACGTGTACGAGGTGATCCGCGAGGACGCATACACGCTCTTCGGATTTGCCACACGCGTGGAACGCGACCTTTTTGCCTTGCTGCTCAGCGTGTCGGGCGTGGGCGGACAGACGGCGCGCATGATTTTGTCAGCCTTTACACCAGCCGACCTCGCCAACATTGTGCAGACGGAGGACGTGCGTTCGCTCAAAAGCGTGAAGGGCATCGGCCCCAAAGCCGCCCAACGCATTATTGTAGACCTGAAAGACAAGATGAACACCTTTATCGGCGCCGCAGGAGCTGCTGAGGACGGCAGTGCCGTATCGATGAAGGAAAAGTCGCCTATAATCGACGAAGCCATCCAGGCCCTGACGATACTCGGTTTCTCGCCTGCCCCCTGCCAAAAGGTGGTTCTCCAAATCATCAAGGAGGACGCATCGCTCCCCGTGGAGGGCATTATCAAGAAAGCCCTAAAAATGCTCTAACCCCTTGCGCAGAGCCTTATTCCCCCGCATTCTTAACCACACAACACCCCACTGCATTATTTGAAAAAGCCGTCGCACATACTGCCTATCGTCATAGCCTCCCTGTGTATCGGAGGCGTGCAGGCAGCGTTCTTTCCCAACACGTTCCGTACGCAAAGCGCACGGGCTTCACGCGGAGAGAACGCCGCTAACACTTATGCCGGCGAGGCAGTAAGTGACTCCCTGCCCAAGGTGAAGCGCACCACGCCGACCACCCTTGCCGACACGGCAAAGGCTGCGATTGACCTGCGCGACCCAGAGAACCTGAAAACGCAGGGCGAGTACGACGATAAGACGGGTGGTTACCTCTTTGGTACAAAGTTGGGCGATGACTACCTCGACACGCCGTTCTCGCTGTCGTGGGAGGAATACCAGAAACTGATGATGCGCCGTTCGGTAGCCGAGTACTACCGTCGGAAGAACGCGCAGGACTATAAGGAAAAGGGCAAGGAGAAATTCGACTTCACCGACATGCACTTCGACCTCGGACCGCTGAACAAGATTTTCGGTCCTGGCGGCGTGCGCATCAAGACCCAAGGTTCGGCGGAGCTGAAAATCGGTGCAAACACGCGCTTCACGGACAACCCGAGCTTGTCCGAACGCAACCGCAAAGTATTCGGCTTCGACTTCGACGAGAAAATAAACCTGAGCCTCAACGGCAAAGTGGGCGACAAGGTGAACATGGACTTCAACTACAACTCCGAAGCCACGTTCGACTTTGACACGCAAAACCTTAAACTCCGCTACGAGGGAAAGGAAGACGAAATCATCAAGCTTGTTGAGGCCGGCAACGTGAGCATGCCCACCAACTCGTCGCTCGTTCGCGGTGCGTCGTCGCTCTTCGGCGTGCGCACCGATATGCAGTTTGGCAAGTTCAAGCTCTCAACCGTTGTGGCACAGAAGAAGTCGTCGTCCTCGTCAGTAAGTTCGAAGGGCGGCGTGCAACTCACCACCTACGAGTTCTCCGCCGACGCCTACGACGAGAACCGCCACTTCTTCCTCTCACACTATTTCCGCGACCACTACGACGAAGCCATGCGCCAGCTGCCTAACATCAGCTCGGGCGTGACCATCAAGCGCATTGAAGTATGGGTGACGAACAAGACGGGCGCCACCAGCGACACACGTAACATTGTGGGCTTCACCGACTTGGCTGAGGCCTCGCACATATCCAACCACATGTGGATTGGAGGCGGAGAAGCCCAGCCGTCAAACAGTTCGAATACGCTCTACTCCACGCTCAACAGTTCGCTGACCGCCACGCGCGACGTATCGTCCGCTACAAGTACGCTCGACGGTGCTGGCCTTGTGGGCGGCATTGACTACGAAAAGCTCGAGTCGGCGCGCAAGCTGAGCAGCTCAGAGTACAGCTTAAACGCGGCACTCGGCTACATTTCGCTGAAGCAGACGCTGCAAACCGACCAGGTGCTTGCCGTGGCTTACGAGTACACCTACAAGGGACAGACCTACCAGGTGGGTGAGTTCTCCTCGGACCGCAAGGACAATAAGGAAGTACTTTACGTCAAGGCCTTGAAGAACACGGCTTGCACTCCGTCGATGGGCAACTGGGACCTGATGATGAGGAACGTCTATTCGCTCGGCGCCACCTCGATACAGAAGGACAAGTTCAAGCTCGACATCAAGTACCTCTCCGACACCGCCGGCGTTTACCTCAGCTACCTTCCCGAACCCTCCATCAAGGAAAAGAAGATACTTGCCCTCGTAGGACTTGACCGCCTGAACAACAATAACAAACTCGGTTCGAACGGCACCTTCGACTATGTGGAGGGCTACACCATTGACGCGTCGAGCGGCCGCGTGTACTTCCCCACGGTTGAACCTTTCGGCACGTCGCTGGCCAAAGCCATCGGCGACGGCGAGATAGCCAGTAAGTACATATTCCAAGAACTCTACGACACCACGCGCACCGCTGCCAAGCAGACGGCGGAGCGAAACAAATTTCTGATAACCGGCCAGTACAAAGCCTCGCGCAACGACGAGATACAGCTCGGAGCGATGAACATTCCCCGCGGTTCGGTAGTTGTGACCGCTGGCGGACAGACGCTCTCCGAAGGCTCGGACTACACCGTTGACTACAACTCAGGCATCGTGCGCATCCTCAACAAGAGCATCCTCGACGCCGGCACGAGCGTAAACGTAAGCCTGGAAAGCAACACGGACTACGGCATGCAGCGCAAAACGGTGTTCGGCTTCAACTTTGGCTACGACTTCTCCAAAGACTTCCAAATAGGCGGTACGTTTATGCACCTTGGCGAGAAGCCACTGACCACCAAAGTGTCGATGGGTTCGGAGCCGCTCAACAACACGCTCTGGGGCCTGAACCTTTCGTGGAAAAAGCAGAGCCAGCGAATTACAGACTGGCTCAACAAGATACCCTTCGTCAACTGCACCACGCCGTCGAGCATCAACTTCACGGCAGAGTTTGCCCAGCTCATTGCGGGGAAAAGCCGCGGCGCACAGGGCAATGCCTCGTACATCGACGACTTTGAGAACTCAAAGAGCGAAATAGACATATCCAACCCGAAGGAGTGGACGCTTTCGAGCGTACCTTCGCTCTTCACCGAGTCGAAATACAGCAACGACGTGCGCTACGGCTACAACCGCGCGCTCCTTGCCTGGTACTACATCGACCCGCTCTTCACGCAGCGTTCTTCGAGCCTCACGCCGAACCACATCAAGAACGACCTTACGCAGCTGTCCGACCCCGACGTGCGCGAGGTGTACAAGAGCGAGCTCTTCCCGAACAGGAGCATCAACATGCAGGAGTCGAACACGCTCAACGTGTTGAACCTTGCCTTCTATCCCAACGAGCGCGGCCCGTACAACCTCGACCCGTCGCTCGATGCCAACGGTCATCTACTCACGCCGTCGAAACGTTGGGGCGGCATGATGCGCAAACTTGAAACGTCCGACTTCGAGACAGCCAACATTGAGTACATTGAGTTCTGGATGCTCGACCCGTTTATCAAGGCACGCGAGGCAGGACGCACAGTCAGCGGTGACCTCTACTTCAACCTCGGCGAGATAAGTGAGGACGTGCTGAAAGATGGTAAGAAGTTCTACGAAAGCGGTCTGCCCGTCGACGACGATCCCTCGCAATATACGGAGACCGTTTGGGGACGCGTGCCGACGCAGACGGCTGTGACCTACGCCTTCAACACGTCGAGCGGCTCGCGTGCCAAGCAGGACGTGGGTTTGAACGGTCTTACATCCGAACAGGAGAAGACCTACCCCGCCTATGCGCAGTTCCTTGCCAGCATCCAGTCAGTGGTGACGCCTGCCGTGTACGACTCCATCAGCCAGAACCCTTCGGCCGACAAGTACCACTACTTCAGAGGTACGGACTACGACAACGAGCACCGTTCCATCCTGGATCGTTACAAGTACATCAACAATCCCAACGGCAACTCGGTTGACGCTGACAACTCGCCCGAAAGCTACAGCACGGCTTACAAAACGCAGCCCGACGTGGAGGACATCAATCAGGACTTCACGCTCAACGAGTATGAGAAGTACTATCAGTACCGCGTGCGCATTGCAGAGGACGCCATGCAAGTGGGACAAAACTACATCGTGGACAAACGCGTGACGAGTGCAAAGACCCGCGACGGACAGACCAAGGAGTACACGTGGTACCAGTTCCGCATCCCCGTGGACCAGTACGAGAAGCGCGAGGGCAGCATCTCCGACTTCTCCTCCATCCGTTTCATGCGTATGTTCCTCACGGGCTTTGAGACGCCCGTCGTATTGCGTTTCGCCACGCTCAACCTCGTGCACGGCGAATGGCGTTCGTACGAACAGGCCCTCTACCAGGGCAAAGCCCCCGAAACAAGCGGTACGCTCGAAGTGAGCGCCGTAAACTTTGAGGAGAACAACGCCAAGGAGCCCGTCAACTACATCATGCCGCCGGGCATCAGCCGCGTGGTAGACCCCGGTCAGACGCAGATACTGCAAAACAACGAGCAGTCCCTTGCGCTCACCGTGAAGCAACTGGCAAGCGGCGACGCACGTGCCGTGTACAAGAACACGAGCCTCGACCTGCGCCGCTACAAGCACCTGCAAATGTTTGCCCACGCCAACTCGCTCATCGGCGAGAACGCCGTGGAGGACGGCCAGACGTCTATCTTCATCCGTTTAGGTTCGGACTACAAGAGCAATTTCTACGAGTACGAAATTCCCCTCCAAATCACGCCAGCTGACAAGTACGCCGACAACACAAGCAGCGCGCGCATCGTATGGCCCGACGCCAATATGCTCGACATCGACCTGTCGTTGCTGACCACGGCCAAGAACAACCGAAACAAGCAAAAGGCTCTCGGACTTAGCTCATACACGCAGCTCTATTCCGAATACGACCCCGACAAACCCGCCAACAAGATAAGCGTTATGGGTAACCCCTCGCTGGGCGAAGTGCGCACCATCATGATTGGCGTGCGCAACAACTCGCGCAGCGTGCAGAACGTGGAGGTGTGGGCCAACGAACTTCGTTTGCAGCAGTTCACGAACAACGGTGGTTGGGCGGCACAGTCGCAGCTCAACATTCAGCTGTCCGACCTTGCCAGCGTAAACCTTACGGGACATATCGAGACAGAGGGCTTCGGCGGATTGGAAGAGAGCGTGAGTCAGCGTCGCGACGACAACCTCTACGAATACTCCATCACGACAAACGTCAACGCCGGAAAGTTCCTCCCCGAAAAGGCGAAACTCAACGCACCTATCTACTACTCCTACTCCAAGCAGCGCACCTCGCCGCGCTACAACCCGCTCGACACGGACATGGAGCTGAAAGACGCCCTCAACGCACTGTCGACAAAGGAGCAGAAGGACTCGTTGAAGAACATTGCCGAGAACGTAATCACCAACAAGAACTTCAGCATCTCTGGCGCGCGCTTCAACATTGCCACCAAGAGCCACCCCATGCCCTACGACCCTGCCAACTTCACGTTTGGCTACGCCTACTCCTCACGCAACACAACGGGCGAGACTACTGCGTGGGAAAAGGATCAAAACTGGAAATACACCTTTAATTATAATTGGGCCACAAACTTCAAGAGTTTCGACCCGTTCAAGAAGTCGAAGAACAAGTCGAAGTGGTTCCGCATCCTGAAAGACTTCTCACTCAACTGGTTGCCCCAGAACATTGGCTTCAACTCCGACATTACGCGTTCGTACTATGAGTTCCAAGAGCGCGACATTGAGGACCTCAACAGCACGTCGCTGCCCCTCACGTGGTCGAGCGACTTCCTGTGGAACCGCTCGTTCCAGCTGCGTTGGGACCTCACGAAGAACATGCACGCCAACTTCTCGTCGGGTACGAACGCCGAGATTGAGCAGCCCTACACCGCCGTCAACAAGGACCTCTACCCCGACCGCTACACGGCCTGGAAGGACTCCGTATGGCACAGCATCAAGCAGATGGGTCGCCCGCTGACGTATCAGCAAAACTTTGACTACTCGTGGAAACTGCCCCTCAATAAGTTGCCGCTCTTCGACTGGCTCACGGCCGACGCCTCCTACAACGCCACTTACAACTGGGCGCGCGGCTCTGAACTCGAAAACGGCTCTACGCAGGGCAACACCATCAGCAACTCGCGCAACATCACGGGTAATGCACGCCTCAACATGGAGACGCTCTACAACCACGTGCCCTTCCTCAAAAAGGTGAACCGCAAGTACTCCCAAACGCCCAAAGAGAAGAGCAAGGATGAGGAAAAGAAGAAGAACTTCCAGAAGGAACTGACGCTCAAAGCCGACACCACGCAAGTGCTGGAACATAAGCAGAAGTCGAAGAACCTGCGCGTGACAGCCCTCCTGCCCGACGGCAGCCGCTACCCCATCCGCTACAAGGTGTTGGACAACAACAAGATACTCATCCTCTCAAAGGACACCGCCCGACTCAAAATCACCGTTACGCCCAAGAAGCGCACGGAGGACCAGAAGTGGTACAAAGCCCTGCAACTCGGCACGCGCTTCCTGATGATGGTGCGCAACGTGAGCATCAACTACACCAACCGCTACAACCTCAGTCTGCCGGGCTTCCTGCCCAACATCGGCGACGTGTTCGGACAGACAAAGAGCGGCGGCCTCTTCTCGCCGGGACTCGACTTTGCCTTTGGTGCAACGGGCGAGAGCTACGTGAACAAAGCCGCCGAAAGAGGCTGGTTGCTCATGTCGGACAGCGTGACCACGCCGGCCACGTCGAACCTCACCGAGTCGTTGCAGCTCCGTGCCACGCTCGAACCGTTCCGCGACGTGAAGATTGACCTCAACGCCTCGCGCAACACCACACGCAACCGCAGCATACAATATATGTTCGACGGGATGCCTACCACGCAGACGGGTTCGTTCTCAATGACCACCATCTCTATCGGTTCCGCCTTTGAAAAGGTTGGTTCGCCGGACAAGGGCTACAAGAGCAAGACGTTCGCCAAGTTCGTCAACTCGCTTGAGAGCTACCGCCAGCAGATTGAAGGCAAATATACGGGCGCGCCCTACCCTGCCTCCTCTACCCTTGCTGGCGAGACGTTCAACCCCGAGAATGGTACCGTGAGTGCCTACTCGCCTGAGGTAATGATTCCGGCTTTCCTCAACACCTATACCGCCGGTGGATCAGGCCTCGACATCTTTCCCTCGCTGCTCAGGATGCTCCCCAACTGGTCCATCTCCTACGGCGGCTTGGCCAAGTTGCCCAAGATGAAGAAGGTGTTCAAGAGCTTCAACCTCAACCACGCGTACAAGAGCGTCTACTCCGTGGGCTCGTACAACACCTACACAAGTTATATGGAGTACACGGGCGGCTTCGGTTTCATCAACGACGTAACATCAGGCAACCCCGTGCCGAGCGGCATGTACGACGTGTCGACGGTGAGCCTCAACGAGAGCTTCTCGCCACTGCTCGGTATCGACATGACGTTCCAAAACAGCATCACCGCCAAGGTTGAGATGCGCAAGACACGTGTGCTGACGCTCAGCATGACCTCGCAGCAACTCACTGAGACACGCTCGAACGACTTTGTGATTGGTCTGGGCTACAAGATTGCCGACCTCAAACTCTTTGCGCCGAAAAAGACCGTGCGCAGCAAGTCGAAGGGCACGGGCAAGGACAAGACCACCAGCACCAACAGCCGAGGCTTTGCCAACGACCTCAATCTTCGTCTGGACTTCACCCTGCGCAACCAGAGCGCACTCAACCGCGACATCCTCACGCAGCTCTCGCAGGCCACAAGTGGCAACAAGGCCGTGCAGGTGTCGTTCTCTGCCGACTACGCACTGAGCAAGTACCTCACGCTCACCGCCTACTACGACCGACAGATGAACAAACCGCTGCTTACGTCCAGCTCCTACCCCGTGACTACGCAGGACTTCGGCGTGAGCATCAAGTTCATCCTCAACAGATAACGCAACATGAAGATATTCCGCTACTTTCCGCCCTGCGGACAGACCGACATACACCCCGATAACAAAGGCGTTGTAGCCTCCATCCCCGACACCGCCCTGCTCGTTCAGAAGCGACCGTTCTTCATCCCCGACTTTACCCAAAGGTGCGAACTCACCCTCTGCGCCTGCATACGCATAAACCGTCTGGGGCGCAGCATTCACCGCAAATTTGCTCACCGCTACTACGACGCCTCGGAGCAACTGTTGGCCGTGCACTTCACGGCAGCCGACTTGCTCGAAAAGCTGCAAGGCGAGTCTGCCCCCTGGGACTTGGCAATTGGTTTCGACAATGCCGTGTGCGTGTCAAAGCCGTTCGCCCCTACCGCCGACACTTTGCCCCTTGAACTGCAAACGGGCGAGCAAGCAATGCAAACCACGGCCAGCCTCTCCCAACTCCGCGACACGGCCGATGCCTTGATTGAGACGCTGAGCGAATACTACACCATGCGGCAAGGCGACTTGCTGCTGCTCCCCCTTAACATAGACAACGTGCAAGTACACATCGACGACCGTCTGACGCTCCAAGCCGACGGTCACGAAGTGCTTACATTTAATATAAAGTAGATAACCCCTAACAAGGAACCTCCCATGAGATTACCTTTCGCCATACTCGCCCTCTGCACCGCATTCTCCGCTCATGCGCAGGACATTGTGCAAACGGCACAGTTCAACATGGGTCAGCTCTTGCCCACCGACTCTGTCGGCGTAACACTTGAATACCCCACGTATGAGATGCTGTCCGATAAGGAGAAGAAGCAACTTCTCGAGCAAGGCTTCACCCCCAAGGATCACGTCGTCTTCCACACGCTGCGCACACTAAGCCGTGGCGAAACGGTTCTCGACGTGTCGTTCGTCCCCGTGGTAGTGCGCCGCGGGCAATGGGTGAAGCTGAGAGACTACGACCTAAAACCAATCGTTTACAACAAATACAAGCTCTCTCCTGCCATGCGCCGCATATGCGCTCTCACGGAGACCGTAACGAAGAGTTCAAGGTATGCCGAACATTCCGTGCTTGCCAAGGGTAAGTGGGTGAAGATCTCTGTGAGCAGCGAGGGCATCTACCAGCTCACGGACGAGTTCCTGCGCACGGCGGGCTTTTCCGATCCCTCCAAGGTGCGGCTCTACGGCTACGGCGGCCGGCTCATCAACGAGGCTTTCAGCTTTACGGGGGCTAACGCGCTGATTGACGACCTCAACGAGGTGCCACTCTACCGCCGCAACGGCAGTGCGCTCTTCTACGCAGACGGCGTGGTGAATTTCTCGGGTACGTCGTTCACGCGAAATACCTTCTCCAACACCAGCTGCTACTTCCTCACCGAAGCAACCGATGGCGAGCAGCCGCTCTCGTTCAGCACGTTGCCGCAACCCACGAACGCCACCGCGTCCATCACCACAGCAAAGGCGCACGCCCTTGTCGACAACGACAAATTTGTGTGGTACGGCGGCGGACGAGCTTTCTTCGACAACATCGACCTCTCTACGCCTCACACCTACACGCTCTCCATGCCTGGCAACACAGGTAGTCAGTGCCAGCTCGCCTACGACGTGTCGGCACTTCCCAAGGGCACAACCACGTTCTCCATCGTCGACGCGAGTACCTCTACAAGTTTCGTCAACCGCAACATCGGCACGCTCGGCTCGGATGAATCGGCACGCGGCTATCGCGGAACAATCTCAGCAAAGTTTGGCACCGAGGCGAGCATAAGGGTACAAACGTCCAACACGGGCTACCTCAACTACCTGCACGCCACCTACGAGCAGACGCTCTCCGCACAAAATCCCCACGTAGCCTTCACCCCCGACAAGAGCAACGCCCTGCAACTTGTGGTGAGCAACGCCGACGCCAACACCCGCGTGTGGGAACTTGGCAACGCACAGAGCGTCACGGCTGAACTCTACGGCTCGCTCAACGGCTCTACTTATACGGCTGAGACGAGCGATGCCTCAAAGCGTTTTGTCATCGTCGACATTGCTGCAAACTACAATGCACCGACCCTCGTTGGCAACGTGGACAATCAGGATCTCCATGCCGACTCTGCCTACGACTATGTAATCATCCTCCCCCCCAGCGGTAAGTATAGCCAACAGGCAGAGAAGCTGGCGGCAGCACATACGCAGAAGAATGGCTTGCGCGTGAAGGTGGTGCGGGCTGACCAACTCTACAACGAGTTCTCATCCGGTACGCCCGATGCCTCGGCCTATCGTCGCTACATCAAGATGCTTTATGACCGAGCTGCCACCAACGCCGACCGTCCGCGCTTCCTGCTGCTCTTCGGCGAATGTTACTACGACAACCGCAGGGTCATTTCGAGCAAGACGGGGACCAATGCCAACGATTACCTGCTCGCCTATGAGCGGAGCGACCAGGAGACAATCTCTGGCGGCTACGGCATCGGTTCGCTCCACGACTACGTGACCGACGACTACTACGGACTGCTCGACGACGGCGAGGGCTCGCGCATCACCACCGACAAGGTGGATCTTGGTATCGGCCGCTTCATCTGCTCCAACGAGAGCGATGCGGAGTGGCTTGTCAGCCAGGCCATCAACTACATGAACAACAACAGCGTCGGCGTATGGAAGAACCGCATGTGGGCCATTGGCGACGTGGGCGACAACAACCTGCACATGAACGATGCGCAAAACGTGTGCAACCAGCTGAAAGCCTCTGCCAACAGCGGCTTTATGCTTCGCCGCCTCTTCCCCGACGCATACGATGCCACAAACGAGGCTAAGGGTACCACCTACCCTGCCGCCACGAGCAAGCTCAAACAGGCCATGAAGTCGGGCGCACTCATATTCAACTACAACGGACACGGTAGCCCCGACCGCCTTTCGCACTACTTCCTGCTCAACAAGCAGGAGATGGGCGAAAACGTCAGTTCCTCGCTCCCCCTTTGGATCTTCGCCTCGTGCGAGATAACGCCTTACGACCAGGGCGGCGAAAACCTCGGCACGAGCGCACTCTTCAACCGCAACGGAGGAGCAATAGGTGTGCTTTGCGCCTCGCGTTCGGTCTACGCCAACTACAACGCTTCGCTCAACAAGGGATACATTAAGTACCTCTTCGGCCACAACTCCAACAACGAGCGCTATTCCATCGGCGAGGCACTGCGCCTTACGAAGAACGAACTCGTTTCCACCACGAACAACACCATCGGTCTGGACCAGAGTATCAACAAACTGAAATACGCGCTCTTCGCCGACCCTGCCCTCACCCTGACCTACGCCGACGAGGGACTGACCATCGACAGCATCAACGGCGAACTGCTTGCCGAAAATTCGTTCAACAGTCTCTCCGTGGGCAACAAGATTCGTTTCTCGGGCTACGTGCAGGACACGGCCGATGTGAGCCGCCACGACGCATCGTTCAACGGCACGCTCTACGCCACGCTCTATGGGCCGCAGCAGAAAATCACCTGCAAGGGACACGGCAACACCACGGCTAAGGACCTTACATACAGCGACTACTCGCAGCCTATCTACGAAGGCACTGTGGAGGTGAAGGACGGACGCTTCACCATCGAGACCATCATCCCGCGCGGCGTACAGTTGTCCACCACGTCGGCCTTGCTCTCGCTCTACGGCGTGAGCAGCGACAAGCAGCGTGAGCTCAACGGCAGTTTTGCCCGCTTCTGCATAAGCAGTTCCACGTCGTCGGAGGATGCCGACAGCATCGGGCCTAATATATATATGTATCTCAACACGCCCGACTTCCCCGACGGGGCTACGGTCGGCACGTCGTCCACGCTCTATGCCGCCGTGTCCGACTCCACGAGCATCTCCGTCATGACGGGTAACATGGGACACGACATGAGCCTTTGGTTCGACAACGACCGCGAGAACCAAACAACTGTCAACGAGTACTTCACGTTCAACAGCGGCTCTTACAACGAGGGACTGCTCGAATACCCGCTCTCAGGCTTGTCCCTTGGTCGCCACACGGCTCACCTGCAAGTTTGGGACGCGTTTGGCAACTCCACCGTGAAGCAGCTCTCGTTCGTCGTGACAGAGAAAGCGCAACAGGGTTTCGACATCGACGCCACGAACAAGCTGGCAAGTACCTCTACGCGCTTCATCACCACCATTGAGAGCGCAGAAGTACCCACCGAGGTCGACACAGAAGTGTACAGCCTCGCCGGCCGCCGCGTATGGCACCACTCCGCCACCGTCAGCGCGCACAGCACTTACACATCCGTGGACTGGAACCTCACCGACTACTCGGGTGCCAAACTCGACAAGGGCGTGTACTTCTACCGCAGCAAAGTAGGTAGCAAGAAAACGTCTACCAAGAAGATGGTCATCAAGTAACCACGCGCCCAGAGCGACAACACATACGTCCCGCCACTGCCCTTGCGTAAGCAAAACGGCAATGGCGGGACACTTTTTGTTGTCCACGTGGCACAATGCGTCGCTCAAAAGCGAAAAACTTGCCTATTCACACAAAAAACTTATCATTAAAAGCAATTTGTTAGAATATTTGTTGTTACTTTTGCACTGTGACAACCGAAATAACCCATTATACTAACAAATAGTCAGCGGCTAACGCCTACGACCTAAACTGTAACACATTCTAAGCCATGTGCGGTATCGTATCGATATTCAATATTAAACAGCAAACCCCGGAACTGCGCAAGAAAGCGCTTGAGATGAGCAAGAAAATCCGTCATCGCGGACCCGACTGGAACGGCATCTACTGCGGCAAGTCGGCTATTCTCTGCCACGAGCGTCTCTCCATTGTCGACCCTCAGAGCGGCAAGCAGCCCCTTTTCGCCCCCGACCACAAGCAGGTGCTTGCAGTGAACGGCGAGATATACAACCACCAGGAAATCCGCGAACGCTACGCTGGTAAGTACGAGTTCCAAACCGGTTCGGACTGTGAGGTAATCCTCGCCCTCTACCGCGACAAGGGCATCGACTTCCTCGAAGACCTCAACGGCATCTTCGCCTTCGCCCTCTATGATGAGGAGAAGGACGACTTCCTCATTGCACGCGACCCCATCGGTGTCATCCCCCTCTACATCGGGCACGACAAGGACGGCAAGGTTTACTGCGCCTCTGAACTGAAAGCCCTCGAAGGCTTCTGCGACTCTTACGAGCCGTTCCTCCCGGGTCATTACTACCAAGGCTCAACGGGCAAGATGGTTAAGTGGTACAACCGCGACTGGGAGAGCTATGACAACGTGAAGGACAACACCGCTTCCGTTCAGGACGTTCACGATGCACTTGAAGACGCTGTGAAGCGCCAGCTCATGAGCGACGTGCCCTACGGTGTGCTACTTTCGGGCGGTCTGGACAGTTCTGTCATCTCGGCAGTGGCCAAGAAGTACGCCGCACGCCGCGTGGAGAGCAACAGCACGCAGGCAGCATGGTGGCCGCAGCTCCACTCGTTTGCCGTAGGTCTTAAAGGCGCACCCGACCTTGCCAAAGCCAAGGAAGTGGCCGACTTCATCGGAACCGTACACCACGAGATAAACTATACCATTCAGGAAGGACTCGACGCCGTGCGCGACGTAATCTACTTCATCGAGACTTACGACGTGACCACCGTGCGTGCCTCTACCCCCATGTACCTCCTTGCCCGCGTCATCAAGTCGATGGGTATCAAGATGGTGCTTTCGGGCGAAGGTGCCGACGAAGTGTTCGGCGGTTACCTCTACTTCCACAAAGCTCCCACGGCGAAAGCATTCCACGAGGAGACGGTGCGCAAGCTTTCCAAGCTCTACCTCTACGACTGCCTCCGTGCCAACAAGAGTCTGTCCGCCTGGGGCGTTGAAGGCCGTGTGCCTTTCCTCGACAAGGACTTCCTCGACGTGGCCATGCGCCTCAACCCCGAAGCTAAGATGTGTCCGGGCAAAACGATTGAGAAGAAGATTGTGCGCGAGGCCTTTGCCGACATGCTCCCCGAGAGCGTGGCTTGGCGACAGAAGGAACAGTTCTCAGATGGCGTAGGCTACTCGTGGATCGACACACTTAAAGAAGTAACCTCTGCCGCTGTTAGCGACGAAGAGATGGCGCACGCTGCCGAGCGTTTCCCCATCAACACGCCGATGAACAAGGAGGAATACTACTACCGCAGCATCTTCGAGGAATACTTCCCCAGCGAGAGTGCCGCACGCAGCGTCCCCAGCATACCGAGCGTAGCTTGCTCCACCGCCGAAGCCCTTGCCTGGGACGAAACGTTCAAGAATCTCAACGACCCCAGCGGCCGCGCCGTTGCCGGTGTCCACGAAGACGCATACAAGAAGTAACATAGCGTTACTCCCCACATAAGAAGCAACAACCAACGAAGACTTACTAAACTATATAATGTTATTTTGGTTGATCTGTCCGCTACGCACGTCCCGCACGTCGCGTAGCGGATTTTTTGGCTCAAATACAAATTTACGCCAGCCCAATAGAAGTCATCAGCGAGTTAGCCACAGCTGCATCAACTGGTCGTCTATATAGTAAGAACCTTGTGATGTAGACACCAAATGGTATTCCAGCAGCTTTTTGATAGCGTTCTGCACGCTACTTGCCGAACGGAGACTATGTTTTTTCGTGAAGGCGGAAGAGGTAATCTGCCTGGCAGTGACATCCTTCGCTATAGCATACAACAATTCCTTTTGGGGCAGGGTAAGGCGAGACAGAATCTCGCTGAATTTATGGTCGTTGTCCAAAATCAGCGACTGAATAATGTCCTCCATCATCTGTTCATCGGCTTGCTGACCAGTACCCGTTTGGTTGAACGCTTCGTGTACTACCTTTTGCACGTAATAAGTGTTCCCACCAAAGGTTGAATACACCTTGTCAACGGCTTCTGAACTAATGTCCTTGTGGAACTTGCGGAACAGGCGGACAGCAAACTCCTCGTACTTATCGAGCGGAATCACATCAAGGTTCATGATGTCGGCACTGTTATAGAAAGGATGCGCCTTCTCTGAGAACATTTCGGAGATAAGATGCCGCTCGCTACCTGAAAATATGAAGTTGGCGTTGCTACATTTCTGTATGTGCGTCCTGAGGATGGCCTCCATATTTTTCTCAGGGTAATAGCCTATCTGCTGAAACTCATCGATGGCAACGATACACTTCTTGTCGGCTTGTTCTATGCAATCGAAGATTTCCTCCAAGGTGTAGAGAGGATTGGATATGTCGCCCAGTGACAAATTAAAGGTGGGAGTGTTTGAAACCGGGTCATAGCCAAAGCAGCCATTGATGGACTTCAAAGTATTCACCACCATCTTCATCATTTTCGTACTGCGATGAGCAGCTGCATCGAATACAGCCTTTCCAAGTTCAAAGGTAAATTCATTGATACTTGACGTGCGCAGAATGTCAATGGAGATGGTTAGAAACTGATCTTTGATAGCAGGAGAATCAAGGCAGAAATCAATAAGCTTGCTTTTGCCAATACGTCGGGCAGCCATCACGACAATGTTTTCCCCGTTGGTCACCTTGTCGATAATTCGGTGTGCCTCTTTTTGACGGTCACAGAAATACTCGGGCTTAATATACCCCGTAATAATGAACGGATTCTCCATGTCTGACGTAGTTTAATGGACAAATATGCTTTGCTTGTGTTCGAAATTACTAGCAAAGTTCATTATTTAATCCAGATTATGCAAATTCAATAATTGAATTTGCATAATCTGGATAGCTTGTAGTTTCGAGGTAGTTTGAAATGAAAGGAAAGGAGTACGATGCATTCATTTCTGAGCGTCACGCGGCTTGGTTTAGTTGCGGCGTGCTATAATGCGGCTGGCATTCAGCCCTCGTGCCACATCTGCCAGGCGGCTTCGGCTTGGAGGTGGAGCATTTCGAGTCCGTTTTTGACGGTGGCTCCTTGGGCGAGGCCCTTTTTCATAAAGAGGGTTTCGAGCGGGTTGTACACGAGGTCGTAGAGCAGATGCTGGGGGGTTAGGCTGTCATAGGGGATGTCGGGGCAGGCTTCCGTTTTGGGGAACATGCCGAGGGGGGTACAGTTTACAATCACCTTGTGCTGCTGCATCACCTCTGGGGTGAGGTCGTCGTAGGTGAGGCGGCCAGCTGCTGGGGTGCGACTCACGTAGATGGGCTCAATGCCGAGCTGGCGCAGGCCGTGGATAACGGCTTTCGACGCGCCACCGGTGCCGAGGACGAGCGCGCGGGTGTGAATCTGCGGGTTGAGGAGCGGACGGATGGAGTTGGTAAAACCGATTACGTCGGAGTTGCAGCCGTAGAGTTGCGGCGTGCCATCGGCACTGCGACGGACGCATACCACGTTGACTGCTCCGATGGCGCTTGCCTCGGGCGACAGACCGGCGAGGTGGGGAATGACGGCTTGTTTGTGGGGAATGGTTACGTTGAAGCCCCGAAGGTCAGGCATGCTGAGCAGGTGGCTCATTGCCTGGTCCACGTCGGGAAATTCAAAGTTTGTATAAGTGGCGTCAATGTGTTCACGCTCGAACTTTTCGGCGAAGTAACGTGCCGAAAAACTGTGGCCGAGCGGATAGCCCAAGAGTCCGTATTTTTCCATGGTGTGTTTGGTGTATTCGTGTATGCTTTGTTGGCGCCGCGCGGCGCGGAGTTTGTGTTGCGATACGGCGGCTGGTTGTTCTTACCTGCGGGGTAGTGGATAAATACTTGGCAAGCAGCATATTGAATACTTGGTAAGCGGTAACGTGAATACTTGCAAGCGGTAACGTGAATACTTGCCAAGTATTTATCCACTACCCCGCGGATAGGAATGATTACCCCGCAGGTAAGAACAACTTGCCCGCTGATCGTGCCGAACGGGCGGCGGGTTATTCTTCGGAGAAGTCCTTCATCACCTGACGGTAGGAGGCGTAGAGCCTTGTGCGCGACACGAAGCCGACGAACGTGCCGTCGGGGCGCAACACGGGCAACGTGCCAGCATCGCAGTGAGCGAACTTGTCCATCACGGCCTGCATGTTGTCGTCGGTGCGCAGCACGGCTTCGGGCTGACGCATGAGTTGCTCGGCCTTATACATGCGGTAAAGCTCACTACGGAAGATGATTTTTCGGATTTTATTGACGTTGATCACGCCGAGTAGCCCCCCTTTGAGGTCGACCACGGCGAAATGGAGCGACTTGCTGGCCGAAACGGCCTGAACAACCTGCCCAAGGTACATAGACGGGGACAGGACGGGACGCTCCTTGTCGATGATGGCATCGAGCGACATGAGCGTGAGCACGGCGCGGTCCTTATGGTGCGTGAGCAGTTCGCCCGAACGGGCAAGACGCATGGCGTAGATGCTGTGCCGCTCAAAGGCGTGAATAGTCAGGTAGGAGGCCACGGAGACTATCATCAAGGGGATGAAGAGTTGGTAGCCGCCGGTGAGTTCAGCGATAAGAAACACACCCGTCAGGGGGGCGTGAAACACACCGCTCATCACGCCTGCCATACCCAGCAGGGCATAGTTCGTCTCAGGCACCTGCGTGTTCCACAGTCCGTACTCGTTCCACAGACGCGAGAAGATGAAGCCGCTCAAACAGCCCAGGAACAAGCTGGGTGCGAACGTACCGCCACAACCTCCGCCGCCGTTGGTAGCCGTTGTGGCAAAAACCTTGAACAGTACGATGAGGGCAAGATAGAGCAGCAAGTACTCGGAGTGTCCATAGAAGAAGGAGTTGTTAAGCACCTGGTCAACGCCCGCTTCCGACGTGCTGCCGAGAATGGTTGATATGGTGTTGTAGCCTTCACCGTAGAGCGGCGGAAAGAAATATATCAGCAAAGCCAGCACCGTGCCGCCAAGAAGGAGTTTGGCGTAGAGATTTTTGAGTCGGCCGAACACCTGTTCGAAGGAGTTCATCACCCGTGTGAAGTAGAGCGACACAAAGCCGCAGCACACGCCGAGCAGTACCGACGTGGGGACACGGCTAACGGCGAACGGGTCGGTTAGTTCGAAGGAGAACATAGGGTTCATCCCCGTCCAGGCATAGGTAATGCACGTGGCCGTGAGGCAACTCACGAGCAGGGGAAGGAGCGAGGCCATGGTGAGGTCCACCATCAGTACTTCGAGGGTGAACATCAGTCCGGCGATGGGGGCTTTGAAGATACCCGCCACGGCACCCGATGCGCCGCAGCCAATGAGGAGCATCATCGTCTTGTGGTCCAAACGGAACAGGCGACCCAGCGAGCTACCTATGGCCGAGCCCGTCAGCACAATGGGCGACTCCGCACCGACCGAACCACCGAAACCGATAGTCAGGGCCGACGCCACCACACTCGACCAACAGTTATGCCCGCGTATGTTGCCCTGACGGCGCGAAAGGGAGTAGAGAATTTTTGTCACGCCGTGGCCAATGTCGTCGCGCACGGCATATTTAATAAACAGGGCAGTGAGGTAGATGCCCACCACGGGATAGACCAGGAAGAGCCAGTTGGCGTGCGCCACGTCGAACTGCGAAGTAAGCAGGTGCTCAATCTCGTGAATGAGAAGTTTCAGAGCCTGCGCTGCCACGGCTGTACCAATGCCCACAAGCAGGGCAAGGAGGAGGATAAACTGTCGCTCGCTCAGGTGGCGCGCTATCCACACGGCCAGGCGGCGCAGCATTTTGCTCTCGCTCTTTACCGATGTGTAGGCTCGGCCGCTGCCAAGGTGCTGCATGCCGTCCTCGGCGTAGGCAAAGTCTTCTTTCTGGGAGGATATATATTGTTCGTCTGTCATTTTCTTTGTTTGTGTTGTCGGGATGGGTCAGCGTATCACCGTCACTTCGCCCCCGCTGCCGAGTTTGATGATGTTGGAGGCGGGAGGATTGCTCCGCTCGCTACGGCGCGAGGTGCAGATGTAGTCCACTGCGGCGCAGATTTCGGGCGAAATGTCGTCGAAACACTTGGGCGAGGGTTCGCCACTCACGTTGGCAGAGGTGCTCACCACCGCCCGGCGCATACGCTGGCAGAGGTTTCGGCTAAACTCCTCCGCCGTGATGCGAATAGCCGCGCTGCCGTCCTCGGCCAGGAGATTCGGCGCAAGGTTTCGCGCGCGATCATATATAATAGTGAGGGGCTTCACGGCCACGTCAATCAGCTGCCATGCCACGTCGGGCACGTCAGGCACGTAGAATTGCAGTTTTGCCTCGGAATCGATTAGGGAAATGAGAGCCTTGGCGTCGTTGCGCCGCTTAATCTCGAATACGCGCCTCACGGCCTCTTCGTTTGTGGCGTCGCAGCCAATGCCCCAAATGGTGTCTGTGGGATAGAGTATTACGCCGCCTTCGTTCATCACCTTTACGGCCTGACTGATATCTTCGCGGTACTCTCCCAAGCGGCCGGGAGCCGCATCTGTGTTTCTTTTCGTCATTTCAGTGTGCAGTCGCCCTCGTTTCGCAAGAGTTTGCCCGCCGTCTGGAAGAAGAAAAACAAAGACGGCAACTGGCAACCTCCCGTGCGGGACGCATTTCGTTATAGCAAAAGTAGCGTTAATCTGCCAAAATGCAAAGCCACCGCCCTCCCCCAGCCTATCCGCGCGGCGTTTTGGCAGAAAATCGGAAAAGAAAAGGGCGAAGTGTTTGCCTGTTTCAAAAATAGGAGTACCTTTGCATCGCATTTAACGAAATGCGGCAACCAAATGCGGAAATAGCTCAGTTGGTAGAGCACAACCTTGCCAAGGTTGGGGTCGCGAGT
>CAVKGN010000021.1:1862-24588 GCA_963655595.1 uncultured Oscillospiraceae bacterium | reverse complement strand
CCCCATAGCCCAGGGCAGAGTGAGGGGATGAAATCCCCGAACGGCACCCTGGGTAGCACGGAGCGGGATAGTTGGCGCCCTGAAAGGGCAGCTACCTTAACGAGGGGCAACGCCCCGCAAAGCGAACAAGGAAAGCCGCTGCTGAACCCGGGCGCTGCCCGGTATTAAGAGAGCTGCCCTTTCTTACGGGATTTTAGGCTGCACCTCAGCATACCGAACAAGTTCGCTCTGCTTTCGGTTTGCACTAAAATTGCCAGGGCGGCAACTACTCTGCAACGACCTACCCAGGGTGCCGTGTCGTCGCTTCGCGCCGCCACTCTGCCCTGGGCTATGGGGAGCTGGGCTTTCAGCCCGCCCGTTTATGGACATTGTTGACTCCACATTAATCTGCTTTTACCGAACACGAATCTACCGAATAACACGAATTTCCCTATTCGTTCGATTTGGGCGATTCGTGTTCACTCAAAACACCTATTCACGAATGATGCGAGTGAACGGCAAAGCCGCGTCCAGAACATGACTTCTGAACGCGGCTTTTATTGATGTGTATTGGGTTCGTTGGGAGGGCGGTTAGAACGTGGCCGTTCCCAGGTTGCGGTCTACGAGCAGGCCGTCCTTTGCTTTGAGGGTGAACTTGCCAGCCTTCTTGGCCTTGAACTTGATGACGAAGAGGTCGTGGTCGCCCTCCTCGAGCAGGAAGTTGTTGCCTCGGTTGACGAAGGTGGGGAGGAGTTCCTTCTGGCCGTTGGTGTGCAGACGGTCGTAGGTGAGGTTCACCATGTCCTTCATGTCGATGAGGTCGAGACCGGCGTATTCAAGCTCTGCCGTGCTGTAAGGCAGGGCGAAGCTGAGGCCGTTGACGTAGTGCAGACCGCGACCGCTCACCGTGATGCGTACTTCGTCGCCTGCGGCAAACGTCTTCTTATCGGCGGTGAGGATGAGCTTGCCGGCTACGTGGTCGTTCGACGTGCGGACGCCGCCATCGAGTTCGGTGGTGACGCAGGAGATGTCGTACGCGTCGATCAGGCCGTTGTTGTTGATATCGCCTGAGCTAACGTAGTCGAAGTCGCTATCGCCCTTGCGCAGACCGGTATAGTTCATGTACGACGTGAGGTCGTTCTCGTCGATGCGGTTGTCGTGGTTGATGTCGCCCTGGAGCTCGCTCTTCGTGCCAGGCACCTTGAAGATGTACATCTCGTTGCCCGAGCAGAAGTTATTCACAGCCTTGTCGACGTGCATCTTGACGTAGCGCGCCACGGGGTTGCCTGCAAAGGCGAACGTCTTGCGCGTGCCGTCCTGTGCCCAGTTGAACGCCACGGGTTCGCTCCACGTCTGGCGGTCGGTGCTGAGGCTGAACGTACCGCTGAGGAGTGTGCCGTTGCCAGCGTCCTCGCGGGGGAGGTATTCGGCGCGGTCGAGCGTGGTGACGGCGCGGAGGTCGATGGTGACGTCGCAGGGAACGGCTTCGCCCTTGCCCCACTTGGTGTGCCAGTTAGCCTTCTCGTCGAAGTCGAAGAGCTTGTCGACGCCTGTGCCAGGCTGATCCTCGCAGGTGGCCTGAGCACGGATGCCCTTCACAGCAAACTCCAAGGGGTTGCTCTTGGTGGTTGCCGAAGCCTCAGCCCAGTCGGACACACCGTCGCGGTTGACGCTGCGCACCTTGAAGCTATAAGCCGTTTCGGGCTGGAGGTCGTCGATGGTGAACTGCGTGTCGCGGATGGTGGAGTAGGTCATGCCGTTGTAGAGGATTTCGTAGTAGTCGGCGTTGTCCTGCTTATCCCACGAGGGAGTGAGGCTGAACACGCCCACGCCTTCCTCCGTGAACGACACCTTGGGAGCAGCGAGTGCACCCGTGTGGGTGAGCAGGCGGCCCTCGGTGTTGAACTCAAAGCCCTTGACCGTTACCTCGATGGTGTTGGCCGTAACGTCGGTCTTGCCCACCTTGACGAGCAACTGCGGGTTCTTCGTCACCACAGTCTTGGCAGCCTCGGAGCCGGGCGTAGAGAAGCGGTTGAGGTTGGGGGCTTCGTTGTAGAAGTAGACGTTTTCGCCGTTCTCGAAGTCGGCAAGCGTCTGCACCTGGCGGAGCGCCACGCTCGACTTGCCCACCTTGGCCTGCACCTTCTGCGGAGCCTTGGTTACGTTGATGCGCAGTTCAGTCTGCTTCTGCGGCTCAAAACCGTTGAACGAGCCGTAAGTGGGAGCAACCGTCACGGTGAGCTGCCCCTTGGCGTTGGCCGAAGTGGTTATCTCGGTGCGCGTGCACTGACCGCTGAGGTACTCCTGCGTTTGGCCGTCGTCGTCGTACTGACTGAAAGCGTTCTGGCTGTTGGGAGTGGCGTAGATTTCGTAAGCGCGATAGTCCTTGCGAATCTGCGAGGGATTGTTGTTGGCGTTGGCCATGGGGATGATGGCGTCGGCCTTGACGAATACGGGGAGCTTCCAGAGGGGGGCGTCGTAGTTGTTGATGATGCGGCCGCCCTCGTAGGTGTCGCCGTTGTAGTAGTCCACCCAACGACCCTCGGGCAGGTAGATGCCGTTGCGGATGTCGTTGCCGTCCTTGTCCATGCGCGTATCCTTATATATAGGAGCTACGAGGAACGACGGGCCGTACATGAACTGGTACTGCGTGTCGCTGCCAAGGGTGTAGTCGTTGGGATAGTCGAGGAACATGGCGCGGATGATGGGCTTGCCGTCCACAGCCTGGCGCGCAATGGTGTAGGTGTAGGGCATCAGCTCGCTCTTGAGCTTCAAGTAAGAACGGTTGATGCTCGTGGCAGGTTCGCCGAGTGCTTCGGGATATTTGGGGTTTGCGCCCCAGCCGTCCATGTTGAGCTCCATGGGCGTGAACGTCTTCCACTGGAACTCGCGCACGTTGACGGGCACGTTGCGGCCGCCGAAGATACCGTCGACGTCGGACGTGATGTTAGGCTGACCAGAGAGGCCCGAACCGATGAACGTCGGGATGTGGAAACGGATGTATTCCCAGTCGCCGCCCGTTTGGTCGCCGCTCCAGATGCCGGCGTAGCGCTGCGTGCCAGCCCAGCCGTCGAGCGAGATGATGAACGGACGAGCGTTGGAGCCGTAGTAGGGCATGACTTCGCCCACGTCGGCCACACCGTTGAGACCGAAGGAGTAGCCGTAGCCCACCCAGGCAACGTCGGTCTTCAACACGCGCACACCAGCGTCGCGCACCTCCTTAACGATGTCGCGCTGCAAGAGGGGTTCGATGCCCTCCTTGGGGTGAAGGTCGCTCTGCGTCCAGAGGCCGATTTCCACACCCTTGGCACGGGCGTAGTCGCCAAACTCTTTGAGGTTCTGAATGTTGCCGTCGAGCGTCTCCGTCTGGCCGTAACCTGCGCCGTAGCCGTCGTTGGGGAGGAACCAGCCGAGGGGCATATCGTTGGTGAAGTAGCGGTCGACAGCTGCGCGGGCTGAGAACTGGTAGTTGTTCTTCTCGCCGTTGAGGCTCTCCTTGGTGCCGCCGTTGTCCTTCTGACTCTCGCTGTAACGCTTGCCGTCCTCGAAGAGCATGGCGCTCTCGTTGGTCGTCTCCGTCCAGTAGTCGCGGTTGTAGGCGTTGAGGTGTCCCTCGTAGAAGCCAAACTTAGGCAGCAGCACGGGGTTGCCCGTGAGCTGGTAGAAGTCGTTGAGCAAGTCGACGGGCTGAGCATCGACCATCACGAAGGCGTCGAGGTAGCTCTCGCCGTGTGAGAGGATGACCTTGTCGCTCTCGGTAGCCCCGAAGTCGTAGCGGCCGGGCTTGAACGTGTTCCACATCAAGCCGTAGCCCTTTGTGCTCCAGTAGAACGGGGTGGGGGAGGCCACGCCGCCGTCTACCCAGTTGTTGGTGTTCTCAATGGCAATGCTCTTGCCCTTGTGGCTGAAACGGCCGTTCTGCACGCCGCCGCCGTAGAAGTATTCGCCGCTGCGGGCTTTCCACGTCAGCACGGTGCCCTCCTTGCCGAAGCTTACGGGGGCTACGCTTTCAACCACAGCCTGCCCCGTGCGGAGGTCGGTTATCTGCATGAGGCCGCTCTGCTTGTCGAGGCGCATCGAAACGGTCTGGTTGGCGATGGTCACGGCCTTGCCGTCGTCGGTTACGCTAACGGCCGAAACGGCACGGCGGGCGTTGGCCACGAGTATCTTGGCTTGCGGCGTGGCTTCGGGGTCGCGCACTACGCCGCCGTTGTCGTCGCGGAAGAGGCGGAAGATGTTGTCGCCGTAAAAGTCGATGGTGAGCTGTTTGCCGTTCTCGTAGTTTACCTCGACGGTTGTCGGGTTTATTTTAACGGCGTTCTTTATGGGACAAGCGTTCTCTGCGCCCTTTGCGTTGGCGGCTGCTTGCTGCACGGCAAGTCCGCTGGCCAAGGGCAACGCCTGAATGCCCAGCGGAGTAGCTGCCAAGCCGGCAAGGGCAAGGGGCAACGCCACCAAAGCAGCGCGCGCAGTGCCGCCCTGCTTCTTCTGTTGAGGCTTCTTCATGGATTGGTTGTTATTGATTGTATTAGTTTTCTACGTTGTGTGTGTGTTTCCTTGTGTGTTTTCCCTTTTCTTTCTCCCCACGACTACTTCACGCCGCGCTCGTTGAGGGCTTGGGCGTAGCGCTTGGCGTTGGCCTGGTGCTCCTCGTAGGTGGCGGCAAAGTTGTGCGTGCCCGAGAAGTCCTCCTTGGCACACATATATATATAGTTGTGGTGGGCGTAGTTGAGGACGGACTCAATGGCGTTGAGCGAGGGAATGCAGATGGGGCCGAGGGGCAGGCCCTCGTAACGATAAGTGTTGTAGCGGCTGTCCACGCTGAGGTGGTTGATAAGGATACGACGCAGGGAGAAGTCGCCAAGGGCGAACTTCACGGTGGGGTCGGCTTGGAGCTTCATGCCCTGGTGCAGACGGTTGAGGTACATGCCGGCTATCAGGGGACGCTCCTGCTCGTTGGTAGACTCTTGCTCAACGATGGAGGCGAGGGTATAGACTTCGTCGGGGGTGAGGCCAGCTGCCTTTGCCTGACTCTTGCGTGCGTCGGTCCAATAAGCGTCGTGTTCCTTTTTCATGCGGCGGAGCAGTTTCTCGGGTGTGATGTTCCAGTACACTTCATACGTGTTGGGGATGAACAGGCAGGGAACGCTGGCGGTGTCCACGTCGAGACCTTTCAGAAGGCTTGCATCGCGGAAGGCGCGGGCAAGCGTGGCGGAGTCGGTCTGCAACTGCAAGGAGAGGCGCCCAGCGAGGTCGTTCATTGTGTGCACCACGGGGATAACGAGTTTCACGGGAGCCTGGCGGCCGCTGCGCAGATTGCGCACAAGGCGGAACGTGCTCACGCCGTCGCCCGTGGCGTATCGTCCTTCGTGGATGTGGCCCTTGTAGTTGAGCAGGGCGGCACAGAATTTCAGTCCCGCCATGTGGCGCGCATCGCACGAGCGTTCAATCTTGGCATAGACGCTGTCGGGGGTGTCGCCCTTACTTATATATATATAGGAGTCGGCAGTGCCTGAAAAACTTGTAAAGAACGTCCAGTAGGCGAGACCCAGCACAACAACAACGACCGCTGCGCACGCCGACAGGATTTTCTTCGTTTTCGAAGTCATAATGATACATGGATTGGTTAGAGTGATACAAAATTATGCCTTTTTTGTGGGCATGCGTTTGATTTGGGAAATTAATTGAGGCGCGGCGCAAGCGGAACATACAAAAATTACTACTTTTGCACAAAACAGAAACCAATGTGCCAAAGCCATTGTTCTTTGACACGCACACACAATCCTGATGGAAGCATACACCGACTTTGTTGACTTAATAGCAGAAAGTCTGCGCAAGAACTGGGATCTTGACGCACTAACCGATTACCAGGGAGCTACGTTGCAGTATAAGGACGTAGCCCGCAAAATTGAAAAACTCCACATCCTTTTTGAGAACGCCGGCGTAGAAAAGGGCGACAAGATTGCCCTCTGCGGTCGCAACAGCTCACACTGGGCCACGGCATTCCTCGCCACGCTCACTTACGGCGCAGTGGCTGTGCCTATCCTGCACGAGTTTAAGGCTAAGCAGGTGCACGACATCGTGAACCACTCGGAGGCAAAGATTCTCTTCGTGGGCGACATGGTTTGGCCAGAGCTCAACGCCGAAGAGATGCCGAAGCTGGAAGGCGTAATCAACATCCCCGACTATTCTGTGTTGATATCGCGCACTGAACGCCTTACCGAAGCGCGCGAACGTCTCAACGAGTTTTTCGGAAAGAAGTATCCCAAGTTTTTCCGCAAGGAGCACATCAACTACCCCCACACTCCCGACCCCGATGCGCTGGCGCTCATCAACTACACCAGCGGCACGACGTCGAACTCCAAGGGCGTGATGCTGCCGTTCCGCGCTCTGTGGTCGAACTATCAGTTTGCTGTGGAGGTGCTCGGCACAAAGGTGAAGAGCGGCGACAAGGTGATCTCTATGCTCCCGTTGGCGCACATGTACGGCATGGCTTTCGAGTTTATCTTTGAGTTTATCACGGGCTGCCACGTGTACTACCTCACGCGCATTCCCTCGCCAAAGATTGTACTCCAAGCTTTCGGCGAGATTAAGCCCGTCATCATCATCTCCGTGCCGCTCATCATTGAGAAAATCATCAAGAAGAACGTGCTTCCGCGCCTGCAAACGCCGAGCATGAAGGTGTTGCTCAAACTGCCGTATATTAGCGGTAAGATTCTCGACAAGATACGAGAGCACCTCGTGAGTGCGTTCGGCGGAAACTTCTACGAAATCATCATCGGCGGCGCAGCTTTCAACAGCGAGGTGGAGGATCTGCTCAAGAAGATACACTTCCCCTACACCGTGGGCTACGGTGCTACGGAATGCGCCCCGATTATCTCCTACGAGGATTGGCACGAGTTCAAGAAGGGCTCGTGCGGCAAGGCTGCCCCGCGCATGGAGATTCGCATCGACAGCGAAGACCCGCAGCGCACCGTGGGAGAGATTCTTACGCGCGGCGCAAACGTGATGTTGGGCTACTTCAAGAACGAGGAGGCTACGAAGGCTACACTCGTGGACGGCTGGTACCACACGGGCGACCTGGGCGTGATGGACGCAGAAGGCAACCTCTACATCCGCGGCCGCAGCAAGAACATGCTGCTCGGCGCATCGGGGCAGAACATCTATCCTGAGGAGATTGAGGACAAGCTGAACACGCTGCCTTACGTGAACGAAAGCATCGTGGTGCAGCGCGACGAGAAGCTCTACGCCCTTATTTATCCTGACTATGACGAGGCTGCCAAGGCCGGACTCGACGAGAACGGACTGCGACTCGCCATGGAGCAAAACCGCAAAGACCTCAACGCTATGGTGGCAGCCTACGAGCGCATTTCGGGCGTTGAACTGTACAAAACGGAGTTTGAGAAAACACCGAAGAGAAGCATCAAACGTTTCCTTTACAACTGATTTTTTGAGGAAGAGTAGGGGAGAACGTCCTTCTCTCCGCCACGCTCTTCAACCCCAATATGGCTATCTTTTCATTCCATAAGACGAAGGAGAACCCCTTTGAGAACCACGAGGAAACGAGCATGGTGCTGCGGTCGGAGGGCCTTGTGAAGAAGTACGGCAAACGCACGGTGGTAAACGGCGTGTCGTTCGACGTGAAGCAGGGCGAAATCGTGGGACTGCTTGGGCCTAACGGTGCCGGCAAGACCACGTCGTTCTACATGACTACCGGCCTTGTAGTGCCTAACGGCGGGCGTATTTTCCTCAACGACCACGAAATAACGACCGACCCCGTGTACAAACGGGCGCAGAAAGGCATCGGCTACTTGGCGCAGGAGGCATCCGTGTTCCGCAAAATGAGCGTGGAGGACAATATTGCCTCCGTACTCGAAATGACGGGACGTTCCAAGGAGTACCGCCGCGAGAAGTTGGAAAGCCTCATTGCGGAGTTCCGTCTGCAAAAGGTGCGCAAAAATCTCGGCGACCAGCTCTCAGGTGGCGAACGCCGCCGCACAGAGATTGCGCGCTGCCTGGCCATCGATCCGAAGTTCATCATGCTCGACGAACCATTCGCCGGCGTTGACCCGATTGCCGTGGAAGACATTCAGTACATCGTCTGGAAACTGAAAGACCGCAACATCGGCATTCTCATCACGGACCACAACGTGGAGGAAACGCTCTGCATCACAGATCGCGCGTACTTGCTGTTCGAGGGACGCATCTTGTTCCAGGGAACGCCTGAGGAACTCGCCAACAACCAGGTTGTGCGCGACAAATACCTGACAAACAGTTTTAAGCTGCGCAAGAAAGATTTTCAGCTCATGGCGCAGGAAAGAAACTAAAACTTTTCGTATCTTCGCTCACATAAGAGCAATTTGACACGTATTCCGATAATAATAGGAATACGTGTTATGTTTAATACGCTCTCGCCCATTAAGAAGCAGCCCAGCCTTGCACGGTAGAAATCCTGCAAAGCTGGGCTGCTTGTTTGTATGTTGTGAATGTTTCTGTCTGTGCGGTAAATCTTTCTACTTACGAGACAGATGAATCAATCTACGCGAGAGATTCTTGTACTTACGGGACAGATGCGTCCGCCTATGCGACAGACGCGTATCTGTCTGCGAGAAGAACTTTTGCGTACGTGACGGAAACTTAGATGCTCAGTTCGTCGAGAACTTTGATGAGTTTCTTGTCCATCATCTTGTGTTTGCCAATGGCGTCGATGAACGGAACGTAAACCACCTCGTTGTTGCGCACGCCAACCATGATGTTGCGCTGGCCTTGCACAAGGGCTTCGATGGCTCCGACGCCTACCTGCGATGCGAGGATGCGGTCGCGAGCTGAGGGCGAACCACCGCGCTGCAAGTGGCCGAGGATGGACACGCGCACGTCGAAGTTGGGATATTCCTTCTTCACACGTTCGGCGTAGTACATGGCGCCGCACTTGGGACTTTCGCTCACAATGACGATGCAGCTCTTCTTACTCTTACGAATACCGCGCTCCATGAACTCAATGAGCTGGTCGCTGCCCGTGGTGTCCTCAGGGATAATGGCTGCTTCTGCGCCGGCAGCGATGGCACTGTTCTGCGCCAAGAAACCAGCATCGCGACCCATCACTTCCACGAAGAAGATGCGCTCGTGCGACGTTGCCGTGTCGCGAATTTTGTCCACGCACTGCTGAATGGTGTTGAGCGTCGTGTCGTAGCCAATGGTACTATCGGTGCCGTAGAGGTCGTTGTCGATGGTTCCGGGAAGTCCAATGCACGGGAAGTCGTACTCCTCAGCCAGCTTCATTGCACCAGTGAGCGAGCCGTTTCCGCCGATAACAATCAGGGCGTCGATCGACTCCTTTTTGAGCGTTTCGTACGCCTTTTTGCGTCCTGCCGCCGTTTCAAACTCCTTGGAACGAGCTGTGCGGAGAATGGTACCGCCCGTCTGGATAATGTTGCTCACGTCTTCCGTGGTGAACGGCTTCACCTCGTCGTTGATAAGTCCGTCGTAACCGCGGTAAATACCCTTTACCTTGAAGCCGTTGCAAATTCCGCTACGTGTCACGGCACGTATTGCGGCGTTCATTCCCGGCGCGTCGCCGCCTGAGGTAAGCACGCCTACGCATCTGATTTTACTCATTACTATAGCCTTTCTATGTTTTGTGTTTGATTTTCAGTTAATTACATTACGCGAATTATTCCCTCGCACACGAGGACAAGCACGGCAAATCCCACGACGAAGCCCGCCAACACCTTGGGGGCTACGTGGCGCAGGAACCACCCTATGCTCACGTTCTCCATGCGCATAAGCAGCAAGCCGGAGATGCTACCCGAGAGCAGCAACATGCCCCCCATTGTGGTGCAATAACTCAGCACGGGCCAGAGCATGCCGTCGGTTGCAGCGGCTGTCCCCCACTCTGCGCCTTGGCTCAGCACTTCCGTCATGCCGAGCAGAGCCGGTACGTGGCCGAACAGCCCCGAAAGAGCTGCCGAGATAAGTCCAACGATGTACGCATTTCCAAGGTTATTCACTATCCAGTCGCCCACGCTGGCAAACAGTCCTGTTTCGGTGATTGCGCCGAACATGAACGTCAGTCCCACGAAGTACAGCACGCTTTGCAGGTTGCCGTATTGCAGCGCCATAGGCAGGCGGCGGAGAATCATCTTGTCGCTGCCCAGCAGCTGGCGGTTGCACAGTTCGTTGATCATCCACACGAGCGCAAGCACGCACAATGCGCCAACAAACGGCGGCATGAGCGTGAGGCGGTGGAAGCTGGGGATAAACCACAGCCCGCCAATGCCCACAAGCAGGAGCAACATACGCTGCGGGCGGCTAAGGACGGTGTCGTCGCCGCGGTACGGCAGGCGTTCGAGCGACAGCTCCACGCGATTTGGCAGTTGCCTGGCCAGGAGCAGAAGCATCACAGCCAACGCCGCGCACACGGGCAGGAAAAGCGTAAGGAAGTAGACGGAAGGCGTAACCAAGCCGTCGTTCCACAGTTTGAGCGACGTGATGTTGCCAATCACCGACACGGCTCCGCCACAGTTTGCCGCCAACACTACCACCGTGCCGTAAATGCGCCGCTGCTTTTCGCTTTGCAGCAGCGGGTGCAGCACAGTGAGCAGCAGAATGACGGTGACAAGGTTGTCGAGGTTGGCAGAAATGACAAACGTGAAGAAAGCGAGCAGCCACATCAGTTTGCGCGGGCGGCGCGTTTTGAGCCATTCGCCAAGAAAGTCGAAGCAGCCGTTGTTGTTGAGCACCTCGACGATACACGTCGTAGCAAAGAGGAAGAAAGCGATGTTCGCGCTCTTCACCACGTATTTGAAAAAGAGTTTTGAAGCGATGAAATCCTTGAAGCCCGCCGCCGCGCCTTGCTTTGCCGCAAAGGCGTTGAAGTCGGCGAGGTGATTTCCTAAGACGAAGTCAGGCGCATTAAGGATGTATACCAGCCAGCAAATTACCCCCATAAACACCGCTACCGCGGCTCTGTTTATGCGGTTCAGGGGTTCGGTTGCGTTTAACAGTAAACCAACGAACATGATAACGGTCAATGCCCACAGCACGATTGTCATAAGCTGAAAATCACTGGCGGTTAATGCCTTGCCCTTCGTACCGGCCTCCCATTAACGAAGAACGCTCCCGGGGAGGTACGGAAGCGCAAGGCTTTGCCTGATGGAGCGGCAAACGGGGCTCGAACCCGCGACCCTGAGCTTGGGAAGCTCATGCTCTACCAACTGAGCTACTGCCGCAAATGCGTTGCAAATATACTCATTCCGCCCGAAACGGCAAATGCGCCCGTCCGTTTTTCACTAACTTTGCGCCACCGAAAAACCTCTATCCGCCGCCCCGCCGTTCTTATCCGCGGGTTAGTCGTTCTCACATGCGGGCTGGTGGATAAATACTTGATAAGATACACACCTGTATCTTGCAAGAAGCATACCTGCTTCTTGGCAAGTATTTATCCACTACCCCCGTGATACGAACGACGAGCCCACTTACACGAACGACGACTGGCGGCAGAAAAACGAGAACGAAAATGAACGAAACTCTCCTCTCCTACTCCATCGGTCCGCGCGTACGGGCCTTTTCCACCACACGGCTTTCACCCTTCGCCCCCGACGGCGAGAGTGCTGACACGCCGAGCAGCTACGCGGCGTTCAACGTGACGCACTATTGCGGCGACAGTCCCGAACGGGTGTCTCGCAACCGCGAATGGCTCTGCAAGGAACTCGGCATCAGCGCCGAGCAACTTTGGTTGCCCCGGCAGACACATACGGCCAACGTGGTACGGGTGGACAGTTCGTTCGTGTCGCTCAGCGCAGAGCAGCGCGAGGCGAAGCTCAACGAGGTGGACGCCCTGATAACCAACCTGCCGCAACAGTGCATCGGCGTGTCGACAGCCGACTGCGTGCCGCTGCTCCTCTTCGACCCCGTGACGGCCAGTGTGGCAGCCATCCATGCCGGTTGGCGAGGCACGGTGAAGCGCATTGCGAAGCACACACTCCGCGCCATGGAGGAGGCTTACGGCACGCGCGCCGAGGACGTCCAGGCGGTGATTGGCCCGAGCATTTCGCCCGACGACTTCGAGGTGGGCGAAGAGGTTGTGGAGGCATTTCTCAAAGCCGACTTCCCCGAAAGCATCATCCTGCGCCAGCCCTCACTGCCAAAGCCCCACGTGGACCTGTGGGCGGCAAACGCCCTGCTGCTCGAGGAGTGCGGCGTGCGACTCGAAAACATCCAGGTGGCGGGTGTGAGCACGTTTTCACACTCCGACACGTTCTTCTCCGCCCGCCGCGAGGGTGTTCGTTCGGGGCGTATCTACTCAGGCATTATGCTCATGTAAGGGGCTTTCCGACAGACAAAACACACAAAAGCAACGGACAGAAACGGGCCGCACCGCTTGGCGCAATTGCCAGTTTCTGTCCGTTGCTTTATAGGTGTCGCCCCTATCGGGCAACGAGGTATGTCTGTGGTTTTACTTCACCATCACCTTTTTGCCATCAACCACGTAAACGCCCTGGGGCAACGTGCCGTCGGTGGTGACTGCCGTGCTGTTGCGACGGTGCACGCGACGACCACTGATACTATATACATTCTGCGATGAATTGGTGGGTTTCACCGTTGCGGATACGTTCTGAACGCCCGCCGTATAGGTGTCGGGGTCGAAAGCCGTGGTGGTCTTTTCGCCCCATACGTACTGCTCCAGTCCGGGAAAGTCGATGTACGGGTTACGATTGTGCTGAATGCCGTAGACGGCGTTGTTGCGGTCAATCTCCTTCTGACTCACAGGGTCGTCGGCTGCCCAGCGCAGAAGCATCGGCAGTGCCCAGTCCGAGAATGCCGGGTAGGAATTGCCAGCGAGCATCTCGCACTCCCACGAAGGCACGTCGTCCTCGTAGGCCGTGACCACGTAGAAGTACGAACGGGCAAAGTCGCCCTTGTATTCGTCAGCCGGCTCAAAAACCACACCTGTGTAGCCCTGAACCGTCGACTGCCCCATCTTTGAGAAGTTCCCAGCCGACTTATACGTCTTGCCCTCCGTCTCGCCAAAGGGGACGTTTCCGCGGCGATAGTTCACGTAGCCATCGGTGGGGTACAAATGGAAAAGGTCGGTATACATCGGGTCGCTTTCATCGCCGCCAAACCAGCTCTTCGGGAACGAGTGTTCGCGGTTGAAGCAGTCGCCTTCCTTTTTATAGTCTTTGCCGTGGTCGAGCGTGGGGGAATAGCTTGTGGCGTTGGAATACATGTCCCAGATTGTGCCATCGGGGCGCACGTCGGTCTTTGCAAAGTCGGTCCACAACTGCGAGTAACTGTGCTGCGTGTGGGCCGTTATTTTCTGAAAGAGAGCCGTTTTCAGTTCCTTCCCGCATTTGCCCTTTGCGCCGTCGTAGTATCCGGCAGGAGCCTGAGCCTTGGCGAGCAGAAAGGCGCAAAGCAACGCACCCACCAACGTGAGGCGGCGCAGGGAGCGGAAAGAGTGTCTATCACATTCCATAGAGTTGCAAATTATTTGGGTTTGGTTGCAAAGTTCCCACAAATGGGACGAGCGAGCAAACTTTTTGCGTGTTTTTGCTGAGAAAGAAGTAACTTTGCACTACGTTTAAGCACAGAAAACACACACTCACACCTAACAATATGGACAGCAAACAGCGTTACATGATGCGCGGAGTCTCCGCCATGAAGGAGGACGTTCACAATGCCATCAAGAACATCGACAAAGGCATATTTCCGCAGGCCTTCTGCAAGATAATCCCTGACATACTCGGCGGCGATCCCGAATACTGCAACATCATGCACGCCGACGGCGCAGGCACAAAGTCGAGCCTGGCTTACATGTATTGGAAGGAGACGGGCGACCTCTCCGTGTGGAAAGGCATTGCGCAGGACGCGCTCATCATGAACACGGACGACCTGCTCTGCGTGGGCGCAGTGGACAACATCCTCGTTAGCTCCACCATTGGTCGCAACAAGATGCTCATCCCTGGCGAGGTGATCTCTGCCATCATCAACGGCACGGACGAGCTGCTCGGCCAGATGCGCGACATGGGCATTGGCATCTACGCCACTGGCGGCGAAACGGCAGACGTGGGCGACCTTGTGCGCACCATCATTGTGGACTCCACAGTGACCTGCCGCATGAAGCGCAGCGACGTGATTAACAACGCCAACATCCGTCCGGGCGACGTCATCGTAGGTCTGTCCTCCTGCGGACAAGCCACGTACGAGACGGAGTACAACGGCGGTATGGGCTCGAACGGTCTGACCTCAGCGCGCCACGACGTGTTTGCCAAGTATTTGGCAGAGAAATACCCCGAAAGCTACGATCACGCCGTGCCCGACGAACTCGTTTACAGCGGTGGTTACAAGCTGACCGACGCCGTTGAGGGCGCACCCATCAACGCCGGTAAGCTGGTTCTCTCCCCCACTCGCACCTATGCCCCCGTCATCAAGAAGATGCTCGATGAACTGCGCCCCGAAATACACGGTATGGTGCACTGCACGGGTGGCGCACAGACCAAGGTGCTTCACTTTGTGGGCGACAACTGCCGCGTAATCAAGGACAACATGTTCCCCGTGCCTCCCCTCTTTAAGGCCATTGCCGAACAGAGCGGTACAGACTGGGCAGAGATGTACAAGGTGTTCAACATGGGACACCGCATGGAAGTGTACGTACGTCCCGAAGTGGCCGACCAGGTCATCGCCATCAGCCAGAGCTTCGGCATCGACGCTCAGGTGGTGGGCCACATTGAGGAAGGTCCGCGCTCGCTGACCATCAAGAGCGAATTTGGCGAATTCAACTATTAGCGCATTTCCGGACAAAGCGGAACAGGACACAGCGCAACGCCGCAAACAAGCGGACGGGCGCAAAGGGTGTCCTGTTCCGCTTTGCCTTGTTTTGCCGCCGCATACACAATCACACATTCACCCAAAAACAATCCAACACATTGAATACACTGCTCGAAAAACTCGATACACTCGTGTCGCGCTTCGAAGAAGTTAGCACACTCATCACCGACCCTTCGGTCATTGCAGACCAGGGGCGCTACGTAAGGCTCACCAAGGAGTACAAGGAACTGGAAGACCTCATGGCCGCACGCAAGGAATACGCCAACCTGCTCGGAAACCTTGAAGAGAGCAAGGACATCCTCGTGAACGAGACCGACGCCGACCTGAAAGAGATGGCTCGCGAAGAGGTGGCGGCGTGCGAAAAGCGCATTCCCCAACTCGAGGAGCAAATCAAGCTGATGCTCGTGCCGAAAGACCCCGAAGACTCCAAGAACGCCATTCTGGAAATACGTGGCGGCACGGGAGGCGACGAGGCTGCCCTGTTTGCCGGCGACCTGTTCCGCATGTATTCCAAGTACTGCGAGCGCAAGGGCTGGAAACTCGAAGTGTCGAGCGCAAGCGAGGGCGCAGCGGGCGGTTTCAAGGAGATTGTCTGCTCCGTGACGGGTACCGACGTGTACGGCACGCTCAAATACGAGAGCGGCGTGCACCGCGTGCAGCGCGTGCCAGCCACTGAGACGCAGGGACGCGTGCACACCTCCGCCGCCACAGTGGCCGTGCTGCCCGAGGCAGAGGCGTTCGACGTGGTTATCAACGAGGGAGAGATTAAGTGGGACACCTTCCGCTCCAGCGGTGCGGGCGGACAGAACGTGAACAAAGTGGAGTCGGGTGTGCGCCTTCGCTACAACTGGAAAAACCCGAACACGGGCGAGACAGAGGAGATACTCATTGAATGTACCGAGACGCGCGACCAGCCCAAGAACAAGGAACGCGCCCTGGCACGTCTGCGCACCTTCATCTACGACAAGGAACACCAGAAGTACGTGGACGACATTGCCAACCGCCGCAAGTCGCTCGTGTCGACCGGTGACCGCTCAGCCAAGATACGTACCTACAACTACCCGCAAGGGCGCATCACCGACCACCGCATAAACTACACCATCTACAACCTGCAAGCCTTCATGGACGGCGACATTCAGGACTGCATTGACCACCTCGTGGTGGCCGAGAACGCCGAACGCCTGAAAGAGGCCGAAATGTAATGAACCGCTTCCCCTACATAGCTGCTGCCGCGCTGCTCATGCTCGCCCTACCCCTTGCCTCGTGCCGCAACAAGGCCATCAAGGGACGTACGGAGGACAACGGCGCGTTTGCCAAAGCAAAGGTCAACCCCGACGAACCGAACGTGAGCAAAATCTCTGCCTCGGGCGAACTGATTGTCGCCACGATAAGCGGGCCGGATACTTACTTCGACTACCAGGGGCGCGGCATGGGTTTGCAATACGCCCTGGCGGAGGACTTTGCCCGTACGCTCGGCGTGAGCGTACGCGTGGAACTGGCGGCAGACAGTACGGAACTGGCGAAGAAGTTGCAAAGCGGCGAGGTAGACCTCATTGCCTACCGCCTGCCAAAAGCGTTCCTGAAACGGGAAAAGCTGACGGCGGCGGGTGCGCACGACAAGGACAACAAACTGTCGTGGGCTGTGGCGGCAGGGGCAAACGACTTGGCTGAGGCGCTCGACGAATGGTTTGGCGAGGGCGTGGAACTGAAAGCTCAACGCACGGAGAAGGACTGGCTGCAACACCGCACGGTGGTGCGCCGCAAGGTGCGCGCGCCCTTCATCTCGCGCGAGAAGGGCATCATCTCCACCTACGACAACCTGTTCCGCGAGGCTGCGCAAGCCACGGGCTGGGACTGGCGACTCATTGCTGCCCAGTGCTACCAGGAATCGGGCTTCGACCCGAACGCCGTGTCGTGGGCGGGAGCATGTGGTTTGATGCAGATTATGCCCTCAACGGCTGTGCAATTTAACTTGAAGAAGGAACGTGCCTTTATCCCTACCGACAACGTGCAAGCCGCCGGGCGCATCATCCGCTACTTGCAGCAGCAGTTCTCGGGCATTGCCGACCAGGAAGAAAGGGCAAAGTTTGTACTCGCCGCCTACAACGGCGGACTGGGACACGTCAGGGACGCACAGGCACTGGCACGCAAGAACGGACAAAGCGACCAAAAGTGGGAACACGTGGGCTACTATGTGCGCAACTTGAGCAGTGCACGCTTCTACCGTGACCCCGTGGTGCGCCACGGCTACATGATTGGCAGCGAAACGTTCAACTACGTAGAAAGCATCATGCAGCGTTGGCGACAGTACGGGGGCAACCCTTCGCAACTGCGAATGGGCGGAAACGTGTCGGCTACGGCAGCCGCCGTACGAGGCGACAACGGAGCGCAGACCGTGCCGCATAGGCGTAACCGGTACAGTAAAGAACACAAGATCCTTACGCCCGAAGAAATACAGCAACGCTGAAAGAAGAAAGGACGAATAATACAAAAGGCAACGCCCGCGCCGCTTAGGGAATTTCCATAAGCAGCGTGGGCGTTTTGCGTGGCAGGGGCTGCAACGTGAAGTCGGCATTCTCGCCCTCCAACACGTAGCCGCTCTCCGCGAGACGTTCGGCGCAGGTGCGGTATGCCAACTCTGGCTTGTTGTTCTCCGCGCTAAGGTGGCACAGCCAAACGCGGCTAATCTTCTCCTTGTCGAGATTCTCCGCAAGGAAGTCGGCCGTCTGTCGGTTGCTGATGTGTCCGCGGCCGCCGCTGATGCGATTTTTCAGCCTTTGCGGATAGCGCCCGCCAAGGAGCATCTGCTCGTCATAGTTCGACTCTATAATAAGGTGCGTTGCTTCGTGGACAATCGCGGGCATCTCGTCGGTGAAGTGTCCCACGTCGGTAATCAGCACAAAGCACTTGCCGTCCACGCGGATGATGTAGCCGTTGTTGTCGGCGCTGTCGTGAGGCACGGCAAACTGCTCTACGCTGAATGGGCCGAGCTGGAAGGGCTTGTGCCGCTCAACCACCTTTTGAAGGTCGAGGGGAATCTTCTTCGACACGAAGTGGTTGCGCATCACGGAGTCGTGCACCTCCGCCGACGTATATACGGGGATGCGGAAGTCGCGCGAGAGAACGCCGACCGACTTGACGTGGTCGGTGTGGTCGTGCGTGAGAAGGATAGACTTTATGCTGGCTATTGACAGTCCGTAGTTGGAAAAGGCACGACGGAAGGCACGGTGACTGATGCCCACGTCGATAATGAGGCCGTAGCCGTCGTGTTGTAGGTAATAGCAGTTTCCGCAACTGCCTGAACTTATAGAGATGAATTTAACCATGATAATTGTAACAGTGTATCAGAACGGGAGGCCGATGGCGAAATGCAGGGCGAAGTCGCGGCTAAACTTGGGCTTCGTGATGGGGTAATGCAAACGCGAGCGGGTGTCCTCGGTGGGGTCGATGGCTTTCATGCCGCCGTCGAAACGTATGATGAAGTAGTTGAAGTTGAGGCGCAGGCCGAGGCCGTACGACACGGCGATCTGCTTGTAGAAGGAATTGAAGCGGAACACGCCGTCTTCCAGACCAGAGTACGTGCGAATGTTCCACACGTTGCCAGCGTCGATGAAGAACGCTCCGTGGAGTTTCCAGAAGAGGGCTGTGCGCCACTCAGCGTTGAGGTCGAGCTTGATGTTGCCGGTTTGGTTCACAAAGTTCACCTTGCCGTCGCGCCCCTTGTACGCACCGGGGCCCAGACTGCGCACGCTCCAACCGCGCACACTGTTTGCACCACCGGCAAAGTAGCGTTTCTCGTAGGGCATCACGGTGGAGTTGCCGTAAGGAACGCCTACGCCCAACGCCACGTGGAGCGCAAGCGAGTTCTTCTCGGACAGCACAAGGCTCTTGGCAAAGTCGAAGTCGAACTTAGCGTATTGCGAATAGGCGTTGCCGAGGAAGTGGTAGCAGCCATCGGAGTGTTTCACGCTCCCCACCATCTTCGACGCGCCGAAGAGCAGGTTGCCCGCCAGTTCCACGCCAGCCTTTATCTGGAAGCCGTTAGTCTGGTAAAGTCCCGTAGGCAGGTTCTGCCGGCCGCGCAGGGAGTTGTACACAAAGTTATAGCCCGTTTTGAGGATGAATAGGTTCTCGTAGCTGTAACGCAGTACGGAGTAGCGCGTGTCCTCGCCTTGCAGGTAGTCGCGGCGGAACGTGTCGGATATCCACGGCATGTAGACGTAGTTGACCGACACGAGGTCGAAGCGGTGCAGCCACTTGGTGTTGCTGTTGCGGTTCCACTCGTACGCCCAGGCGCCAGTAAGCACGCGGCGGTGAAACTCGGGACGGTCCTGCGTGTCGAAAAGCAGCTTTATCTCTGACTGTGCCGAGAGGCTGCGTTTCCGTTCAAGTCCTACGAAGGGCAGGAGCAACGTGGGGAAACGCAGGCTCGACTCTATGCTCCACTCCGTGTAGTTCTGGTTGTTGTAACCTTCGAGCCCCGTAATGGCCTCGTACGCGCCGCGGGCTTTGAGCGAAAGGAGTTCAGAGCCGTGAAACACGTTCTTGTTCTTGTACGAGAGGGCCATTGCCACACCCAGGTTTCCGGCGGTGTTCGTACCCTCCACGTCGAAGCCCAGGGCGTGCGTCTTGCTCGGGTGCACGTGGATGTCGCAGTCGAGCTGGGCAGGGTCTTCGCTGCTCGGCTCTACGCGGATGTTCGTAAACGACAGGGCGGGCAGTGTGCTCACGTTCTTGTACGTATTCTGCACTTGCGACGCGCGGTAAACGCTGTCGGGACGTATGTCGATGTGCGAGGCAAAGACGCGCTTGTTGATCTTAGAGCGGCTGTAATACCTGAACGTCATGCCGCGATACACGATAGAGTCGGTGTAAGTGCCCACGCGGTCGGTGAGTTCGGTGCTTTCGGTCAGCACGTTCACGTGGCGGAACGTTTGCGGCGCATAGACGAGGGCAGTGTCGACGTTGGCAGGAGCAGCCATATTCATGCGCACGTTTGCCCCAAGGTCGCCAGCAATGGTGTCGATGTCGAACGAGAGGAAGTCGTTGTTCACGTAGTAGTAGCCTCGCTCGTGGAAGGCTTTGACGATGCGGCTGCGCTCTTCGGAGAGTTTGTTGAGGTCGAGGGGCATACCGCGGCGCAGGAGGGTGTGGAGGGAGTCCAGCATGAACACCCTGCGGAGGCTGTCGCTTGCAAAGCGGTACGAGAGACTCTTTATATAATGTCTGTTTCCAGGATGGAGGGTGTAGGTCACCGCCACCTTATGCCCTTTCACCTGCAAGGCGGTGTCGACCTTTGCATGGAGGTAGCCGTAGCTGTTCAACGCCTGCTGCATGTTCGCCACGCCGTAGGTGGTCTGTTGGTCGCTATATACTTCGGGGGCCTCACCGATGCGGCGGAGGAACTTCGAGAAGCGTCTCTGCGACTTCACGGAGTCAACGCTCGAAAGGCAATATATGCCGAGCGGCACCTTGAAGAGGGTGAACCACTTGGAGTTGGGGTACTGCTTCACGCAGGTATGGAACGTGGACGTGTTGAAGTGCTTACGGTCGGCTTCCACCTTGACAGACGAGAGCACGTGTTCGCCTTCGTGGAGAAACTTCTCGCTGCTGCACGAAAAGGCGGAAACGAGCACGCACACCACGCACAGGCCCATACATATTCTGTAAAGGCTTTTCCGAACAATATGGCAGAAGGCAGGTAGCATCATTTCTTTCGTTTTCGGGACAGGGTGAAGAGGTCGCGGAGGTTGGTGAAGTCGCGCTGCAAGCTAATGCCCACGCCCTGCGTAGTGAGCGACGACTTGGTAAAGTAACGGTTGTTCGTCTCGCTGTATGCGCGCAGACTGACGCTGCCCCTCGGCGTGAGGAGGTAACGTATGTCGAAGTCGCCCACGAAGTTCGACGCGTAGTTCGGGTGGTCGCGGTAGCCAAAGTTACCGTTGATGAGCAGGCGGTCGTTGAAGAGGCGTCCTTGCAGGAGTCCGTCCACCTCGATATTTGCGCCGTTTTCCGAACCGGGGTTGAGGTTCGTGCCAAACGACCATTTCGACTGCGAACCGAGGACTGACGAGATGACGGAGTTGAGTTGGTTGGTCAGCGTGGTGGAGAGGAACGACCGCATGGCGGCACTGGACTGCTGCTGCGAGGTGCTGGCGGATTCCGACGAGGATGAAACGCCTGTTCCCGTGTTGGCGGAGAAGAAACGTCCCACGCCAAGGAGGCAGATCACCTGTTTGCTCATGTCCTCCTCGGTGGAGATGAGTTGGCGCACCATCTGCTTCTCGTCCTCGGAGATGTTGTGGAGATTGAGGTCGAAGTCCACCTGCGGATTTTCGGCCTTGCCGCCAATGTTCATGATGCAGTCGGCACGGACCGTCTTGTTGGAGAAACCGGCCACGTAGTTGAGGTCGCTGAGCGAAACGCCGTTGACGGTATAGAGCGTTTTGATGTTCAGGTCGGCGTTGAGCGGATTGCCCGTAAACGTGATGGTGCTGCCAGGCTGTATGGCGAGGTCCTTACGGATGATGTCTTGCAGACTCACCTTGTATTGTCCGCGCGTAAAGGTATAGGTACCGTACATCTCAAACGCACCTTTGTTGCGCCACGTGGCACGCAGGAGGCCGTCGCCGCGGGCTGTGATGGCATCGCCCGTACGTCCGTCGGTGATGATAGTGAGTTGCGCCGCAGGGTTGGCATTCAGCACAAGGTTCAGCACGATGTCCGTCCCCGTATCGTCGTCTCCGTTGTCCACGACTTCGGTACGCACGGCGTTGCTTGCAGAGGCAAAGAGCGTGTCGGCGTTCTCGTCCACCGCATGAAAGCGCACCATTTTGTCCTCCTTCGAGAAGGTGCTTTGCTCACCAAGGTCGTAGGTAAACGTCGTGGGGGCATCGGGCGAAATGGCGATGTCGGCCGAGAAGTGCGAAGGGTAGCCGGAAAGGTGTGCCTCGCCTGTACCCACAGCAGTGCTGTAGAAGGGAAGTCCCGGCTGCCGCGGCTGGTCGTAGCAGAGCAGGCGGTTGGCGGATATGTCGAAATCGTAGTTAAGGTTCTTCAAGTGTGTGTGACGCAGGGCTCCGTGGGCTGTACCCGTGCCGCCGCGGCTGTCGTTCACGCTGAAATCTTCAAAGGCAAACTCTCCAGGAGAGAGTATCACCTTGCCGTCGTGCAGACGATAGCTTACGCCCGTGGCAAGCACCTTGGCCTGGCAGTCGGCCTCCACCTCGCCTTTGAAGTCGAGCTTCTTAAACGGTCCGTAAAGGCATACGTCGCCCGTTGCGTTGCCGCCAAAATTGCCGAAGATGCCGTTCATGTAGCGGTTAAGGAAGTCGAGCCGCGTATGGTTTGCCTTGATGTTGAGCAACAGCCCCTTCTCCGCCAGCGACACGTAGCCGTCGACGTGTGTGCCGAAGCCGGCAGTTTGCGGCAGGGTCATGTCGGCATCGAGGTTGATGCGATTTTCGGCTTTGTTCCAGTTGCCGTTGATGTAGGCGTCGCCCATCAGTCCGTCGTTGAACAAGAACTCGGGGATGTGCAGGTTGGCGTGTACTTGCGGGTTCTTGCCTTCTTGCGTAAAGATTGCCCTACCCGATGCTTGCCCGCCAAACGACACGGCGTCGAAGTTGACAAGACTCAGCACGTAGTCCACGTCGATGTTCTGCAACTCTGCCACGATGGAGTCGTTCTTTTGCGGCCCTATCTCGCCGTCGAGCGTCAGCCCCTGGTCTTTGTGACTGATGTTGATGCCGTAGAAAGCGAGTTGCTTGGCATCGTAGAGGACGCGACCGGAGGATATGTTCCACAGACTGTCACCAAGGAGGAACTCTGTGGGGAGAATGTGCACGTCCATCCCCACTCCACCGCCGCTCTTGAAGAGTCGTGTGGCTGCCTCGACGGCTCCGTTGTATTTGCTTTC
>CAVKGN010000021.1:0-1366 GCA_963655595.1 uncultured Oscillospiraceae bacterium | reverse complement strand
ATCCTTGCGCTGAGTTCGTTCAACGCATAGTCGCCTCGTGGGCTGCCCGTTATACTCACGTTGGAGAGGGTGGCGCTGCCGAGCAACGGGGCGGCGGAGAGTCCTTTCACATCGGCTTTGAGCGTACCGCGCACTTTGGCTGATTTCAGCGGCGTGTCAAGACCGAGATCGCTGAGGCTGAGGCTTTCGATGCGTGTGTCGGTGGTGATTGCTGTGAGTTTGTTCCCGTTGAGCGCAGCCGTGGTTTTTGTCTGGAAATTTGCGGTGGGATCGGCACTGGTCACGTTTGCCTCAATGCGTTGCCCAGAGTAACTGCCATCAAGCGTGATGTTACGGAACGGCCGTTTGTTCCATACGAACGAAGTCACGGCAGCTTTGAGTTTCACTGCGGGGTCGTTCTTTTGAGTCAGGTTGGCACTGATATCAGCCGTGAGGTTCACAAGGGAGGGCAACTTCTCGTTTTGAAGCAAACGGTCGGGGCAAAAATCTTTCAGGCGAATGTGTCCGCTCGCCTTCTTGTCGGCGTATGCTCCCTGTGCTTCAATGTTTCCTGCTGCCGTCTGAGCAACAGCGTTTCCACTTACGGAGAATTTGTCAAAGCGGCACTGCGCCGCCCCGTGGAGATTAACCTCACCGAGCTGCTTGACCACGTCTTTCACTTGTGTTGAAGCTGAGAAGGCATCGAGCAGCGGTTCGCTGCCCTGCGCATTGATTGTCAGGCGGTCCAACGTAAACTTTCCGCTACTCAACTTGCCGTCGGTTCGGTTGAGCACGGCCGAAGCCAGGAGCTGAACGCCGTTGTCGCGGTCGGATACAGACAAACGTGTCACGCGGATATTCTGCGGATTGACCGCGAAACCGCACGACACGTTGCAGTTAAAATCAAGTCCTTGAGGGAGTTTTACGAGCGGACGCAGGTCCGACGAGGCAATCCTCGCCTTGCGTAGTTCGCCGCTGAGGGAGAGGGTTTTGAGCAATGAGGAAAAACAGTTTGTAGCGTCGTAGGTACAGACGAGTTCGTCTTGCGCCAAATGCGAATGGGGCATGTCGAGGCAGAAGTCTCGCAATCGTGCCTTTCGCTTGTCGGCTTCGAGGATGAAGTGCAGGTCGTTGAGCTGCAAGCCCGAACCCTCGCGCAATGCCAACGAACGAACACGCAGGTTGATGCCGTTGGGGGTGATGGACTTCAGACTCACGTTGGCGTTCACGTCGCGCAAGTTGAGGTGCGAGAGGTTAAGATGCCCGTTGTCCGCAGGTTTGTACCACTCATTGTACGACACGTTGACGCGCCGCAGTATGACGGAGTTGATGCGTAGGTTCACACCTTTGCTCTCCTTCTTGTCTTTGCTCGAAAATGCGTCGATCA
>CAVKGN010000020.1:22340-24642 GCA_963655595.1 uncultured Oscillospiraceae bacterium | reverse complement strand
TCCTCAAAAATCCCGAACCCGCCAAAGTGGCAAAAGCTTTGGGAGAATTCCTCGCTGCTGGCAGAAAGAGTTTCATTAGCTGCAAAGTGTTTGGCAAAGCCGAAACCAGCAAATACTTTTTGTCCAAGGACACTACGTGCATCTCCGAATTGGCTCCTTCCCTTCCCGACAAAGCGCTTATGGCTTCGTGGCTCGTGAAGCTCGGTCTCTCTGAGGATGAAGCCAGCGATGTGGCTGAGAAGGGACTTTCTGCCAAGAATTTCAATGAACAGTGTACCGTGACCAGCGACGAAAAGGTCATGAACGCTTTCTGCGAAGCTTTGGGTACGGAAGATGAACGCATTACGCCGTGGAGCGACGACTTCAAAATCGGCGATTACATCGTTACAAATGCTGCCGCACTCGTGCGCATGATGATGTGCTCGGAAGCGACCGACCTCGTACTCGTTTCGCGCAGCGCCCTCAGCGATTATGAAACGAGCCTGAAACAGGACGAAAAAACGTACCTCAAAGCTGCCACCGATGAGCTCGTTGCCTATCCCCGCAGCAAAGAGTACGCTGAGAAGTACGTCACTGCCGAAACGCGCCAGAGAGTCTATGAAATGATGGAGAACATTCGTTCGGCATTCGACCAGCGTCTCGACAAGCTCACCTGGATGAGCTCTACCACCAAAAAGGCTGCAAAGGAAAAGCTCGCCGCCATGAAGTGCTTTGCCTGCTATCCCGACCAGTGGGTCAGCGAAGGCCTTCCCCAGTTGACCGGAGAGTCGCTCTATGAGGACATGAAGAATCTCCGCCAGACGCGCTTCAACCTTAAAAAGGCGCTCTACAATTCCAATCCCCGTGAGACCGCCTTCAACATCATGCTCACCACTTATTACAACACCTACACGGTGAACTGCTGCAACGACCTTGAAACCAATACGGTGCACATCTTCGCGCCAATGACTACCTCGCCTTTCTATTCTGAAGAGAATTCCGACGCAACGCTTTATGCCGTCGGTATCATTTTGGGCCATGAAATCACCCACGGCTTCGACAACAACGGTGCCAAGCGTGGTGCCAAAGGCGAAGATGCTGATTGGTGGACCGTTTCCGACAAGCAAGACTTCGAAGCTCGTTCGCAGCTTCTTATTGACTGCTACAACCACTTGCCCGCCTACATGGGATGCCCCCCCTATGTGTATGAAAACGGCACGAAAACGCTCAGCGAAAACATTGCCGACCTTGGTGGTCTTGAAGCCGCACTTCAGGCTTATACGACCAAGCTCCAGAAGGACGGCTATCGCGGCGATGGTCTCATTAAGCAGCAGAAGCGTTTCTTCCAGGCTTATGCCAACATTTGGCGTAGCAAGTACACCTTGGCCCGCAACCTGAAAAAGCTGCAGAGCAACAACGCTCACGCCAACGAATATACCCGCGTATTGGGAAGTACCATGAACTGCGACCGTTGGTATGAAGTGTACGGCGTGACGTGGGGTGACAAATACTATCTCCGTCCCGAAAAGCGCACACACATCTGGTAAGCAGTAACCACACAAAAAACATTGGGGCGACGTTTTGCGTAGAAACGTTGTCCCAATGTTTTTGTATGCACGGCATGAGCATTATGTCACGGACAAGTCTGAGGAGTACTCGCCATAACATTGCGATGTTTCTTTGGGCACTTTGCCAATAGCTTGTGCGAAAAGAGTTATATATTTGCCATGGGATGTAATTGAAGCGATGTTTCTCGCTTAGGTAACATGTCCTGCATTATCTATACTTCCTTTCCTTGATTCCTTTCAAAACGATTAGGACAATATTGAACGCAAACAACAAAGACATATTGCTCACCTTGCTCCATAAGCACGAGGAGTTGGGTATTTCGCAACAGATAGACTATGACAAGTTCTATCTGTACTCCATCATTACGCACTCTACGGCTATTGAGGGCAGTACGGTGACGGAGGTGGAAGCGCAACTGCTTTTTGATGAAGGTATCACATCTTCGAAGCGTACCTTGATAGAGCAGTTGATGAACGTTGACTTAAAGGTGGCGTATGAGTATGGCATGAAGTGGATACAGAGTCATGCCCCCATCACAACAGAATGGCTCATTACGCTTGCCTCCAAGGTGATGGCACGTACTGGCAGTGAATACAACTCTCTTGGCGGTCATTTTGATGCTTCGAAAGGCGAGTTGCGAAAACTCAATGTGACGGCAGGCTTTGGCGGACGTTCCTACATGGCGTTTCAGAAAGTACCGGGCAAATTGGCTGCCTTCTGCGAAGAACTCAACCACCGCAGACAGTCAATAAAG
>CAVKGN010000020.1:10753-22330 GCA_963655595.1 uncultured Oscillospiraceae bacterium | reverse complement strand
AGCCGTCTATGAGCTCAGTTTCTGGGCACACTTTGAACTTGTTACGATTCATCCATGGGCAGATGGCAACGGAAGAACTTCTCGTTTACTGATGAACCTCCTGCAAATGGAGTATGGCGTACTGCCTACAAAGGTGCTGAAAGAAGACAAGGCGGAATACATCCAAGCTTTGATTGATGCAAGGGAAGAAGAAAATATAGACGTCTTCATAGATTGCATGACGGAGTTGCATTGTCGTCACTTAAAGTCAGATATCGACCAATACGTCAAGTCGATATCTGAGTAAATGGTCGATAAATTGAGGACGTGATAACACAAAAGTGATGCTTATGGGAGCGCATAAGCATCACTTTTGTGAGTTTTGGTATGTGGGGGTTGAGGCTTATGCCCCAGTTGTTGAGCCGTGTTCTTGCAGCTCGTCGATGTTTACAATCTTGTTTACGATGGCGTAGATGGTTAGGCCCGCCACGGAATGGATGTTGAGCTTGCGCGCAATGTTCTTGCGGTGCGTTAGCACGGTGTTGAGCGAGATGAAGAGCGTTTCGGCAATCTGCTTGTTCGACATTCCGCACACTACGCAGTGCACTATTTCGCGTTCGCGTTCGGAGAGTGCGTCCTCGGGGCGCTTCTCTTCCTCGGCGGCGTGGTTCTCCTCCTGAATGCCCACTTTCTCTTCGAGTATTTCTACGGCCGGCACAAAGATGTCGTCCTCCACTTGGCAGTGTATGCGCAAGTCCGTTTCGCAGGTAAAGATGTCGAAGAGTACGTTGTTGAGCAGCTCGGCCTGCTCCGTGGGTGCGTAGTATTTAATGATGATGTTTTTCAGTTCTTGCAGCTTCACGTCGATGCTGCTATGGCCTCGGGCGAACTGCGATATGGTGTATTCGCCCGTACGCCGCCCTTGCAAGAGCTGGTCTACGTAGCCAAACACCTTGCGGTTCTCGTGCTGCATGTGCTTCCGCACCTCGGCCATATAGTCGTCGTAGAATTTCAGAATCAGGTACGACACCTCGCCCGTTTGCGAGCAGTCGAGAGCTTCGAGAAGTTTGCGGCGTATGTTGGGCAGCTGGAAGTCCAGGAAGTACGTGTGCGCCTGTTTCAGGTAGTCGGTCAGGCACTTTACGCTCACCTTGTCAATGCTGTCGGCCGCGCCCCTTGCCCCACGGCGAATGAAGTTGGCCACGATGAGGAAGGTGTCGGTGTCCACCTGATGGGCTTCGCACACCTGCCGCACGCTTTGGTCGCCCACACCGAGGGGGATGCCGAAGCGCGAAATCATTTGCAAAAGAGAAGGCTCGTCACATATCACGTCGCACATGTGGTCGGTCTCCTTGTAGTTGTAGCTACTGTTGTATACCATCCTTCAATTTTTCTTTATGCACAGAAAAAGGGCACACCGCCGGTGTACCCTTCCCGTTCGCCTGCAAATTTACCTATTCCCCCACAAGTGCCGATACCTACAAATGGGTATTTTTCACATTCGGCTGGTTACAACAGCGTTCGGAGCCTTACCTACGGCCGTCCTTATTTGCTAAAATGGTGTGATTGTGGACGGGTGTAAGCCCCTTTAACTTTGCACTCGGAAAATTAAACGTTGCATTCACTTATGAAAGCATTCAATCAGCGGCTCCTTACGGCCTGCCTCCTTGCGGCAGCAGTGGCCGGCGCATCCTACGCCGGCGGCACGCAAACAGCTGTGCGTCAGCAAGTTGACGCCGTGACCTGTGCCACGCCTCCCGCCACCCCGGCGAAGAAGGAAAGCAGTACAAAGACGAAAAAGACAACAAAGAAAAAGGCGGGCAAGAAGCAGAAGAAGACGGAAACCCGCCGCGACACCGCCTCCGTGCAGCGCAGCTGCTGCCAAGGCTGAGGCTACAACCTATTACAAGGCTGCCGGCACAGATAACAACAGTCTGGCGAGCGGCAGCGCACAAGTGAGAACAGCGCACAGACCAGGAAGGCGGATGCCGAGGGGCGTTTCCAAACGAGCTTCTTCAACATTTCTCTTTTCCACATCTGAAGCAAGGAACAAAGCCCGCAGCTGAAAGCAGACCCGGCTGCCAGATTTTCACAGGACGCACTGCCCGTATGCTCTGCGTGAGTACGAGGACTTGTCCGCTCTCGCTATCTCGTTCTTTATTCTCATTTATTTTCATTCGAGAGTGAGCCGGCGCCTTGTAATAAGTTGTATGCACCTCCCCCAAATAGCAAACGAAAACACCTATATAAAGAATAAAGAACAACGAATGAAAAGTAAAATCGCAATCCTCACTCTCGGCGCGCTGTGCGCAGCCACTGGAAGCATCCAGGCGGCTAAGGCTTATGCGCCCGTCGAGACGGCTGTGCTCAGCACGGTGAAAGACGGCTCCTATGAGTTTAAGTTCAACGCCAACGACGACATCTTCCGCCTTGGTGTGAACGGCAACAGTTCCGCCTACGACAGTCTGCTCAGCTGCGTGGAGGAGAACCTCTCCGGCATCCGTCAGGGAAACATCCCCGTTTATGTAGAGTCGTACAGCAGCAGCGAGACCACCAACGCCGCCAACCTTGCCACGGCGAAGACGCGCGCCAACCGCGTGAAGTCGGAGTTGATTGAGAAGAAAGGCCTTGCCGAGAGCTGCTTCATCACGAGCAACTACGCCGGACAGGGCGACTACGTGATTGTACGCATAGGAAAGGCTGCCGCAAAGCCTGCAACCGACGGATGCTGCAAAGCCAAGGCCGCTGACGACTCCGTGAAGGATGCCCTTGCCGGCCAGATTGCCAGTCTGCAAAGCCAGTTGAACACGCTCCAGAGCCGCACCAACGAACTGGAAGCCAAGGCCAACCGCCCTGCTCCGGCTCCCGCCCCCATGCCCTGCTGCGCTGAGGGTGACGGCCACAAGGCAAAGAAACTCAAAGCCATCGGCTCCGACGAGGATTTCAACAAGTTCCGCTTCGGTGGCTACGGCGAAATGGTGGCAAGTTTCCTCAACTACGGCACCAACCGCTACTCGGGTCTGTCGAGCGGCAACACGCACGAACACCGCAACACCATATCAATTCCCCGCTTTGTCTTCGCCTTCGACTATAAGTTCTCACCCCGCTGGGTACTTGGCACAGAGATAGAGTTCGAATCGGGTGGCGTAGGCTTTGCTCAGGAACTCGAGCCCACCGAGAACATGGAGTACGAGTACGAGCTTGAGAAGGGCGGCGAAGTGGCACTTGAACAGTTCCACATCACCTACAAGGCATTCCCCTGGCTTAACATCCGCGCTGGTCACATGATTGTGCCCGTGGGCTTGACCAACTCGCACCACGAACCGATCAACTTCTTCGGCACGAGCCGCCCCGAGGGTGAAACGACGATTATCCCCTCTACTTGGCACGAAACGGGTTTGGCCATCAGCGGTACGTTTGGTAAGGGCTATGCTAACTTCGACTACGAAGCCATGGTGGTGGCTGGTCTCAACGCCGACGGTTTCAGCCGCGACAACTGGGTGGCCAGCGGTAAGCAGGGCATCTTCGAGACGGACAACTTCTCGTCGCCGGGCTATGCTGCACGCATTAACTACAATGGTGTGCCGGGTCTGCGCATTGGCGTGTCGGGCTACTACTGCCACGACGTGACGAAGAATGCCGACAAAGTGTACAAATATTCCCGTACGGGCCAGTCGGCAGTAAAGATTCTCTCGGCTGACGCACAATATAAAAACAAGTACGTGACAGCTCGCGCCAATATCATCTGGGGCGAACTCGACAACGCTTCGAAGATAAGTTCTGTCAACTCCTCGAACTCCAGCAACAGCTACGCCAGCGGTAAGTTCCGCGTGACGGCGAAGAACGCCATCTGCTACGGCGCAGAGGTGGGACTCAATTTGCAGAGCATCTTCCACGCACCCAAGTGCCCCGTGTTCTATCCCTTTGCACGCTACGACTACTACAACCCGCAGCAGACGGGCGAGGGCAAGCAAGTGATGGATCCTCGCTGCCAGGTGAGCAAGTGGACCGCCGGTCTCAACTGGTACGCACTGCCCAACCTCGTGGTAAAGGCCGACTACACCACGCGCCACATTGGTACGCAGAAGCTCTTCGGCTCTACGAAGTACAACAACGAGAACGAGTTCTCAATCGGTATCGCCTACGTGGGTTGGTTCACCAAGCGCTAAGCCGTGCCTCGACAGTCTGAAACAATCAAACAACAAATAAATCTATTCTAAAATGAAAAAGAAATTCCTTTTCGCTTCCCTCTTCGCCTTGGGGATGCTTTCTGCTCCCGTATTCTTCGCTTCGTGCGGCGACGATGCTGACGACACCAAGAAAGAACAATCGAAAGGCGATGAAGACGATGAAGATGGTCAGGAAGCCTTCGTTTGCGTAGAGCAAATCCTCGATGGCTGCATGGACATTGCCAACGAAGTAGGCGAGTCCAAAATCGGCGACCCCATCAGCCTTTGGGAGAGCGGCGACCACGAAAAAGCCCTCTACGCCGTAGAGTCGTGGTACAGCTACCACTCTCGCGAGGACTACCGCAACAATATCTACTCCGTCCGCAACGCTTACTTTGGTTCACGCGACGGCAAGGTAGCCACTAACTCTCTGGCCTCAGTTATCGCTGCCAACAACGCCGAACTCGACGCACAGGTGAAGGCAGCCATCAACGAAGCAGCTGATGCAATCTGGGCTATCCCCGATCCCTTCCGTAACAACATTGCCTGCGAACAGGCAAAGACGGCTCAGGAAAAGTGCGAAACGTTGAAGGAGACACTCAAGACGCTCAAATCGTACATTGAGAAGAGCACAACCATCAACAAGAACTCTGTGCTTGACCCCGTCATCAAGAGCTACGTGGAGAACGTTGTGAAGCCTACTTACAAAGACCTGATGGACGGCAACTCCAACCTCTTCGACAAGGTGGCAGCGTTCAAGAACAATCCTACTGACGAAAACTTCAAGGCTGTGTCACTGGCTTGGCTCGACGCTCGTCAGCCCTGGGAAACAAGCGAGGCTTTCCTCTTTGGTCCTGTGGACTCTGAAGGTCTTGACCCCAACATGGACTCTTGGCCCCTTGACCAGGACAACATCGTGGAAATCCTCAACTCTGGCAAATTTGACCAGCTGAACTGGGTGGACGGCGACAGCGACGACGACATCGAGGCAAAGCAGGGTATCCGCGGCTTCCACACGCTCGAGTTCCTCACGTTCCGCAACGGTGTAGCTCGCACTACTCACGACACGGCAGCATCTGGTAGCAACGCCGACATCGTGTACAACGAGAAGAACGCCGCTTCTTGGGCTAACTACATGTATCAGGTGGCTTACCTGCTGAAAGAGGATGCAACTAACCTCTACAAATACTGGACAGTGTCCTACAAGAATGGAAAGAGCTTTGCAGACATGTTCCTTTCACACGACTTCTAAGAAGAAGGAACACACTACGCATAAATAACCGAAAACTCCTGAGAGCAAGCCACGAAAAAGGTGGTTTGCTCTTTGGCGTGTTTGCAACCACAAGGCGCAGAGGCCTTTGAATTGGGCTCCTTGCGCCAACCAAAACCAACAAGAAAACTGCATTCATGACAAAGTTATCTACACTTGCAAGATGGACGTACCTGCTTGGTGCTCTTGCCCTTTTCGCCTCGTGCGAGGACGACGAGGGCATTGAAGCGCAGGACATTGAAGTGCCTTCGGGTTACGCCCTCTCAGCGGGTACTTCCACAATCTTCACGCAGTCAACGTTTGCCTACGACACCGACGCCGACTGGGTGAGTGGCGTATACTCCCAAAAGTTCAACCGAGGCGACCGCCTCTACAAGAATCCGCGCACCAGTTCCAACAGCACAGGCGGCGGCCTTGGTCCTGTCTATGCGGGCTACTCCTGCGAGAGCTGCCACCGCAACTCAGGGCGCACAAAGCCGGCCAACAACTGGGAAAGCTGGAACAGCGGGACGAAGGACGAGGAGGGATATACCCAGGCCTCCGGAAACACTGGCTTCTCGTCCATGCTCGTCTACATCACACGCACCAACGGCTCCTTCTTCCCCGACTATGGCCGCGTGCTGCACGACCAGTCCGTGCAGGGCGTATCTCCCGAAGGAAAAGTAAAGGTGAAGTGGATGCCCGAGGAGACCGTATTGCTCGGACCAGACAAGGAGGAGTGCAAGCTCACCTATCCCGTCTATAAAATCACCGAGTGGTACACCAACGGCTCAAAGAACTATGGCGAGCCCATCGCCGACGCCGTGAAGCCCGAAGACCTGATAATCTCCGTGCGCCAGCCCTTGCGCCACGTGGGTATGGGCCAGATGATGGCGCTCGACCCCAATGAGATTGAAGCCCTTGCCGCCAAGAGCAACTATCCCGAATACGGCATCAGCGGCCGTTGCAACTACGTGACCGAAAAGGGCGTGCTCGGCCTGGGCGTTTCGGGCAACAAGGCACAACACCAGGACCTCACCGTGGAGCTCGGCTTCTCGAGCGACTTGGGCGTGACCAATAGCCGCTACCCCGAGGAAATTTGCGAGGGACAGCTGCAAATGTCGCAGGGCAGCATGATGGGCTTGCTCTATGAGCAGCTCGAAGTGTCGACCGAGGACATGGAGAACGTAGACCTCTACATGCATGGTCTGGGCGTGCCGGCACGCCGCTTGGGCTCAAAGAGCAAGAAGGTGGCCTACGGCGACGAGACAATCACCGAGCGCCAGATGGTGAGCATTGGCGAGCAAAACTTCTACAAAGCCAAGTGCCACCTCTGCCATGTCACCACGCTCCACACGCGTTCCACTGGCGCTACGTTGCTCAACGGTACGCACCTGCCCTGGCTTGGCGGACAGACCATTCACCCCTATTCCGACTACCTGTTGCACGACATGGGCTCGGAGATAATGGGCGTAGGTCTGAACGACAACTATTGCAGCGGATTGGCGCGCGGAAACGAATGGCGCACAACGCCGCTCTGGGGCATCGGCCTGCAGAACAAAATCAACGGACATACTTGCTTCTTGCACGATGGCCGCGCACGCAACTTCGTTGAAGCCATTATGTGGCACGGAGGCGAGGGCGAAGCCTCGAAAAACATCTTCAAGAAGATGGAGAAGAAGGACCGCGACGCCCTTATCAAATTCTTAGAATCACTTTAACCCGTTCACCCGAAAAGAAAACCGTTTATATGAAAAAGAATATAGTAACGCTCGCCGCCTTTGCGGCGCTGAGCACGTTTGCCACCTATGCAGACACCGTGACGACCGAAACACCCGCCGACGCCCCCGTTGTTGCTGAGGCCGAAACAACGTCGGCCGACAAAGCCAACACTGACAAGAAGGAGAAGAAGGAGACAAAGATCCACTACCAAGAGATAGACCTCGACACCGATAACGGCGTGGTATCGCTGGCTAACAGCAAGGGCTTCGTTATTCAGAGCAAGAAGGGCGACTTTATCTTTAAGCCCTACATGTTGGTGCAGACAAGTGGTAACTTCAACTGGTACGACGACGAGGGTCTCGACAAAGCCTACAACCAGGACAACGTGGAAAACTCCGGCTTTGCCATCCCCAACGCCATCCTCGGTTTCACCGGAAAGGCATTCGGCAAGGTGTCGTTCAACCTCTCTATCAACGCCGCAAAGAGCGGAGGAAACCTGCTGCAACAGGCGTGGTTCGACGTAGAGTTCAAGAAAGCCTTGCAACTGCGCGTGGGTAAGTTCAAGACGCCCTTCTCGCACGCATACCTGACCACCCTCGGCGAAACGCTCTTCCCGCAGCTCCCCACGTCGCTCACTTCGTCGGTCATCATGCCCTATGTGCTCAACGCCGTAACTCCTTCTATGAGTACCGGTTTTGACCTTGGCGTGGAACTTCACGGCGTGGCATGGAACAAGATGGGCTACGAGGTAGGTTTGTTCAACGGTACAGGCTCTTCGGTCAACACGGCTTCGAAGACGCTCTCCGACGACTGGCACATCCCCTCGCTCCTCTACGCTGGCCGCCTCACTTATATGCCTTGGGGCGTGATGCCCACCACGCAGGGCAACCCCAACATGCTTCACGAGAAGAAGATGCTCATTGGCGTGTCGGGTTCAATGAATGTGGAGAGCGAAAGCGAGAGCACCAACGATGCACGTTTTGGTGTGGAGTACGCCCTGCTCTACAACCGCCTCTACCTTGCTGGCGAGATGTACTGGATGAATGTAGGCTTCACCAAACGCCAGAAAATCAACGAGCACTATAATTATGTGGGCGGCTACGTACAGGCTGGCTACTTTGTGGCTCCTCGTTTCCAGGTGGCTGCCCGCTACGACTTCATGAACCGCAACAGCACGAGCAAGGATGGCTTCCTCAACATGCCGGCGGTGGGTGTAAACTACTTCTTCAAGGGCTGCAACCTCAAGCTGCAAGCCATGTACCAGTACATCGGCCGTACCAACCACGACACGCAGCTCGACCGCGACAACGACAACCTCGGTCTTGCCACCCACTCGGCAACCGTGCAGCTGCAATACTGTTTCTAATAGACCATCCGACAAATGCGTAACATGAAGTATACTATCGTTTCGCTGCTGCTATGCGTCTTTGCCTTTGCCTCGTGCGACGAAGGGCGCATCCAGGAGAAGAAAACGGAAATCCCAGCTTCGGGCTTCACCGTGAAGCTCACCGGTACAATCACGGGCATCGACTCCTGGCCAAGCGCATACCGCCTTGTGTTGGCGTCGTTCAAGGAGAACAATACCAACGCTGCCAAGTCGGTGCAGATATTCTCTGCCGCCGACAAGAGCGACCAAGTCACCGCCAAACTGTCGGGGCTGAACGATGAAGTGACCGAAGTGGAGCTCTGCGTCATCGACAACGTGCGCGACCGCATCATCACGTTCGCCTCAGTCACCAGCGACAAGTTCAACATCGAGGGCGACACCCTGCGAATGGACGTGGGCACAATCGACGTGAGCATGTACAAGGCTATTCAGGAGAATGTGTTTAACGCAAAGTGCATCGCTTGCCACGGGCAGAACGGCGGCGCACCGCGCAACCTCTTCCTCACCTCTGGCAAGAGCCACGCCTGCTTGGTCGACGTTGACTCAAAGTCGAACCCCGACTATAAGCTTGTTGCCCCCAACAATGCATCGAAGAGTCTCCTGCCTATGATACTCGAGAGCGACGGCATGCTCCACCACGACCACGCCGACATTCTCGAAGCGCGTACCAAGACCGACCTCATCACCCTGATAAAGGCTTGGATAAATAACGGCGCAAAGGAGTAATCTCCCAACCGCCGCATCGCGAGTATTGAACCTCTGGCGTTCCCTCGTGCCGCTCCTCTCTCCGAAGAGCGGTGCAAGGGAACGCCTTTTCTTTTGTTTAGCGTACAGCCACATATTCGGAGATATCAGTTACTTTTGTGAAATCAAATAGGAAAAAGCCGAGAAAGGTAGGGACAATCCTGCCACAGAAAGGTGAACAGCAATGAACAAGGACGAGAAGAACATAGCCCTCTTCGTGGCATTCTGTATGGAGGAGTACCGGGCTACAAAGGGTATGACCGGTGAACAAGTGCTTGACTTGTTTGCTAAGTATGGCGTGACGGACTATCTCTGTAAGTGTTTTGAATCCCTTCATACTCAGAGCCGCCAATGGCTCTTGGCGGAGATAGACGAGTTCATCGAGATTAGAAGAAAGGAAGAAGCATGAAAGTATATCACGGAAGTTTGGCGGTTGTAGAAAGTCCAAAGATACTTCAGCCCAACCGCACGCTTGACTACGGAAAAGGCTTTTATACAACCACATCCGAGACACAAGCCCGAGACTGGGTGGAGAGGCGTATGCTTGAAAACGGCGCCGATTGTGGCTATGTCAATATATATGAGTTTGATAAGGAGAAAGCGTCAACGCTCAACTGTCTTATATTCAACGAACCTACGGAAGAGTGGGCTGCATTTGTCATGGCCAACAGAACAAATGAGGACTTCACCCATAGCTACGACCTTGTATTTGGTCCTGTTGCCAATGACAGGGTGTACCTTCAGTTTGCGCTTTACGAGGCTGGGGCTATCAGTGTGGAGACCCTCATTAGGGAACTTAAAACATACAAATTGGTCGATCAGTACCTTTTTCATACAGAGAAATCATTGGAATACCTTCATTTCATTGAGGCCGTAAAAGTCAGGAAATAGATAATATGTTTCAGATAAATCAAGACAATCTTCATCTGCTGTTGCCGGGGAAAGTGAGTTGGCTGGTAGAGTACCTGCACAAAGACTATGGCTTTTCCCTGCAAGAAAGCTTGAACTGCATTTACCGCTCGCGGCTTTATAAGAAGTTGTCCACAGAGAGCACAAAGTATTGGCATTTAGGGCCTGTTGCCTTGTATGAGGAACTGAAAGAGGAAATGTCGGAAGAGCGGCCGACACCTGCAAAGAAATGAGACGCATGGAGCCGAAATTGCCGATTTTCAGGGGAAAAGCGACGGCGGAAAGTCTAAAAACCTGTAATTTTGCCACGGAAAACGCAAACATACATGCTATGCACACAGAACGGACGCGTTTTCCCAGTATTCTCGACACATTCACACGTATGACACTTAATAGAAAAATAAGTGCGGCACTGCTGCTCCTGCTCCTGAGTTGCCTGCCCCTTGCGGCGCAGCGCGTTGCGGTGAAGACCAACCTGCTTTACGACGCCGCGCTCACGCCCAACATTGGGGTGGAACTCGGCATCGGGCGCAAAAGCACGCTGCAAGGCTATTACAGTCTGAACCTCTGGAACAACACTCCCCATCGAAACAAGCAGTTCAAGCACTGGCAAGCCCTCGGCGAGTATCGCTGGTGGCCTTGCTCCAAGATGAACGGCCACTTTGTGGGCGTACACGTGATGGGCGGTGAGTTCAACATGAAGAACGTAAACTTCAAGCTTCCCTTCTACAACTGGCCCAGCGACCTGAAAGAGAAACGCTACGAAGGTTGGAATATCGGCGGTGGCTTTACCTACGGCTACCAGTGGATGCTCAGCCGTCACTGGAACCTTGAAGCCTCGATAGGCGTAGGCTATCAGCGGTTTGAGTATAAGAAGTTCCCCTGCACAGAATGCGGCACGATGGAGGAAAAGGGACACAAGAACTACTTTGGCCCCGATAAGGCCGTGATAGCCGTGATGTACGTATTCTGAAACGCCTGAAAACTATTCCGGAAATGAAATCCACAAGACATATATTCGTCCTCCTTTCCCTGTTGCTCCTGTTGTCCCTCAGCACCCGTGCCGCCAAAAGAACGGCTGCGGGCACTGTGCGCACGGAGAACGTGAAAGTGAAAGCGGCCTCGGGGCTGCTCGTTGTGCAATGGCGCATGGTGATGGACAGCCTGCAAATGCGCTCCAACCAGACCCTCGTGTTCACCCCTGTTATTGAAGACGGCCAGGGCAATACCGAGGTGATGCGTTCGGTGATGCTCACAGGGCGCAACCAGCACCTTGTTTATCTGCGCAACGGAAGCAAGAACTATCCCGATGCCATTGAGATACAGCGCAAGAACCACACGGCACAAAGCTACGACTACCGTCAGGAAACGGACTACAAGTCGTGGATGAAGAACGCCACGGTGCGTATCAGCGTCGA
>CAVKGN010000020.1:0-10416 GCA_963655595.1 uncultured Oscillospiraceae bacterium | reverse complement strand
CGTGCCGCCACGCTGAAAAACTACGTTATGCAGCAGTACGACCTGCCCGCAAACATCTACCACGTGGCTTCCACGCCTGAGGACTGGGCAGGGCTTGACACGTTTGTAACCAAGAGCAACCTTGAAGATAGAGAGGAAATACTTCGCGTGATACGTTCCGACATGGAACCCGACGCAAAGGATCAGCAACTCAAGAAGGACTACCCCGAGGCTTACAGCACGATGCTCAATGCCTTCTATCCCTACCTGCGCCACTCCGACTACGAGGTGCAGTACAAGATTCGTCCCATGAGTGATACCGAGGCTGCCAAACTGCTCGACAAAGAGCCGCGTTTGCTCTCGCTCTCCAAGATGTACCGCATTGCAGCCCTCTATCCGGCTGACTCTGAGGAGTACAACAACGTCATCGAGACCGCTGCCAATACCTATCCCGAAGACGCCGCCGCCAACATAAACGCCGCCAACATTGCTCTGCGCAAGGGCGACACTGTGACTGCCAAGCAATACCTGAAGCGTTGTGGCAATGAGCCTCAGGCTCTCAACGCTCGCGGCGTGGCTGCCCTTATCGAGGGCAACGAGGACGAGGCCGTGCGCTTCCTCACCCAAGCCAAAGAGGCTGGCTGCGACGAGGCGCAAAAGAACCTCTCCCTGCTGCAAAGGCAGTAAGCGGACGAATGATACTTCCCCCCCCCATCATACATGAACCTATGAAGTAAAGCCAAGACATGAGAAACGTCTTTCACCATAAGTTGTTTACCAGCGCGCTCCTTGCGGTTGCGGCTCTGTTGTTCGCCGCCTGTTCGCAGATGAGCGAGGATCTGCCCCCTTGCGAAAAACTACCGGAAGGGCTGGACATACATTTCAAATACGACTACAACCTGCAAAGGGCCGACATGTTTGCCGACCACGTGGGGGCTGTGACAGTCTACCTGTTCAACGCCGACGGGACGTACCTGCAATCACAGACGGTTACAGACACCGTTGAACTGAAAAAGCCTGGATTCAAGGTGCATTTCGACGTAGCTCCCGGCCAGTATCTCTACGAAGCTGTGGCTTGGCAGAAACCATATAGTAAATGTCTGTCGGCTGCTGGTGCAAAGTTCCGCCTGTCTCCCGACACGCTCAACCGCGAGTCGATGAGCCTTACGCTCGACAACACGCGCCTGTTCGGTGCAGGCGACACGCTGTTTGTCAACAACCAGCAAGTTCCCCTCGACACCCTCTGGTTGGGACACAACGCACAGCCCGTAACTACGGAGAAGGAGAAAGTGACGGCCGATACGTGTTCGCTGATGCGTCACACCAAGCATATCAGCGTTACCCTGCGTAATGTGGGCGAGGCCGAAGAGCTTGACGTGAACAACTACGACATCACCCTCACCGACCGCAACGCCACTATTAACTGGGACAATAGCGTGGACAGCCTCTGCAAGCCGCTGCGCTATAAGCCCTATGCCGCATGGAATACCCCTGCTGTCAATCCCAACATGGCTCATGCCGACCTGATGACCTCGCGCATCGTCTATCACGAGGGACATCCCGAACTCAATGCCACGCTCTCTATCGTGAACAATACCACGGGCAACGAGACCGTCAAGGTTGACCTGCCTTATATGTTGTCGCTCCTGCGTACTTCGCAGGAACTGAGATACTCCGTACAGGAATTTCTCGACCGCGGCTACGACTATCGTCTGACCTTCTTCCTGAGCGGTGGCCAGTGGGTGTCGACTGAGGTTTCTGTGGGCATTCTCGACTGGACGGTGCGTATAGACCACAAGGATTTGTAATCTCCCGTCAGGGCTTCGGCGTCCATTCCCGTCGCCTTGCCCGCCCGTATCCGTGCCATGACGCTGCAACCTGTCTACGATGTCCGTCCGCTGCCGCAACCGCTTTGGCACGAAGCCCCTTTGTTCCGCTTCGCTCTGGCGGCAGTAGCCGGTATTGCGCTTGCATGGTGCACAAGGGAGGAGGTGTCCGCTATGTGGTGGGCAGTGGCAGCTGCCGTCAGTGCCGTAGCAGGCGTGGCGTGTTTCGTAAGCGGTAGCCGCCAACGTACGTCTTCGGCTGAAAAAAGATATTTCAAGGTGCTTTGCCTCGCATGGCTTAGCACCTTGTTCCTTTTCTCCCTGCTTGCCCAGTTGCATTGCAAGCAGGTGGTTGTTTCTTTCCCTGCCGAGAGCCGCCTGTGGGTGGCGCAGGTGGAGGACGTGTCGAAGGTGCGCGACACAACCCTTACGCTCACGGTGCGGTTGAGGGACGAGAATGCTCAGTGGAACGGAAAGCGTGTGAGCGTGCGTCTGCACAAAGACGATGGGACGTTCCAGGTAGGGGAGACGATGGCTTTCCACGCCCTTATGCGGACGGGCCGCGAGAAGGGCAATCCTGGCAGTTTCAACTACGGCAACTACCTCGCCACTCACCACCTCAGCGGCACAGCGTTTGTGGCAAAGGGCGCCGTGCGGAAACTCTCGTCGACGGGGCAGTCGGGTGGAGCGAAAAGTCTTTTCAACCGCTGGCGGCAGACGTTGGAGGAGGAATATTCCACCTTGTTCAATCAGACTGAGACGGCATTGCTCGCCGCCCTAACGTTGGGCGACAAGTCGATGCTCGCCGACGACACGCGCGACCTATTCTCCGCCACGGGTACAAGCCACGTACTGGCTCTCTCAGGCCTACATCTGGGCATTCTGTTCAGCGTGTTCAACTTTCTTGTGCTTGCCCGTGTACGTTCACGCCGCAGCCGGCTGTGTGTCACGGCGTTGCTCTTCGTACTTATCTGGACCTACGCTTTCCTGGCTGGCTGTCCGCTTTCGCTCCTTCGTGCCGCGGCTATGCTCTCCTTGATGTTGGTTGGCGAACTCCTTCAACGCAGTCGGCGCAGCAGCATGAACAATTTGTCACTGGCGGCTATCGTGTTGCTACTGGCGGATCCCTTGGCTCTCTTCGACGTGGGTTTCCAACTGTCATTTGCTGCCGTGTTTTCCATCATTCTTGTGCAGCGGTATGTGTGGCAACGCTGGACTCTTCCTTCGTGGACAGAGCAGCCGTGGACGGTGCGCAAGGTGAACAACAACGAGGAGGAAGCGCCGAGAGGCAAACTTTCGCTTTCGCGCATACGTCTCGTGCTGCTTCCTTCCGTGGTTGACGGACTTGGTCGCCGAGCCTACAACCTTCTGCGCAACGTTGTTGTGCCTTTTGTCCAAGTGTCGCTCAGTGCGCAGTGGGGCACGCTGCCGCTTGTTGTCTACTATTTTCACCAACTCACGCCCTATGCCCTTGTGGCCAACTTCGTGGTGGTGCCGCTCGCCTATTTTTTGCTTGTAGGCGCGTTGTTACTTTTTGCTCTTCCCTTTGCAGGGGTCAAACTCCTTTTGGCGAAAGTTCTGCACGGAATTATTGTAGGAATGACTGGTTCGCTCGGCACATTGGCCTCGTGGCCGCTCGCCACGGTCAAGGTTTATCCACCCCTGTCCGTCCTGTTTGCCGTTTGGGCTTTGCCCGTAGCGGTGTACGGCTTCTTTGCAAATCGCAAACGCCGCGTGCGGCGGCGATGGATGGCGGCTTTCTTTCTCGTACTATTCGGCGTGGCGGCGGAATATGTCGTGACGGACGCCCTTGCGCGCCGCAAGGCAATGATTATTGTCTACAAACTGCCTCAGCTTACGGTTCTGCATTTTGCGGACGGCAGGGATAGGGCTTTCCTCGTGTCGTCTGCCTCGGCAGATAGTACGAGGGAGGCAATGGCCTACATCCGTGACAACTATTTCGCGCCGCAGCACCTGGCAGAGCCGCAGTTCGTCCACGAGGAACGGATAGAGAAAGCTTCCTTTGCCCGCCGCGGGAATTTTATGCTGTTCCACGGCAAAAGCGTGTATTGGTTGCACTGCGCTAGCTTCGAAAAGAGCAGTGAAGCCCGCAATAAACGTCTGCGGGTGGACGTGCTGGTGGTGTCGGGCGGCTGTTATGCGGACTTCCGCCAGGTGAACCAAGTATTGCAGCCCGCCACGGTAGTTCTGGCTCCTACGCTCTCGCAAAAGATGCGCAAGGTGTGGACGTCGCAGTGTCGTGAGGCGGGTGTGCCGCTCCACGATGTACGCACCGATGGCGCATATGTCCTCTCGTTTGCCCGTTGAGGCGGCAGTGAGCCGCCGAAAATTTATAGCTAACTTTGCCGTGCTGCCTTTCTAATCTAATCCTTTGCTTTCCGCACCGATGATCCTCGTTTCCTTCATCATACCTTATTACAACTTGCCGCGCGAGCTTCTTGCCGAATGCGTGGCGAGTGTTCTGTGCTTGCCGTTCGGGCAGGGGGAATGCGAGGTTATCGTGGTAGACGACGGTTCAGACGAGGATTTGTCCGCTTTTATCGGGGCGGCGTTCCCCGGCTGCGTAAACTATGTAAGGCAGGAGAACAAGGGACTTAGCGGCGCGCGCAACACGGGCATAGAACTGGCGCAGGGGCAGTATATCCAGTTCATCGACGGCGACGACAAACTTTTCAGCGAAAGCTATGCCCAGCTTCTTCCCCTGTTGCGGCAGGGACAAGCCGGCGTGCTGCTGTTCCGCTTTTCGCACAAGGAGGATGGAGAAGGCCGTAGCCAACTTTCGGCAAGGACGTACAACTCAGGCACTGACTATATGCGGCGCTGCAACCTGCGTGCCGCCGCGTGTGCCTATGTATTCAGGAGGGAGCTGCTTGGCACGCTGCGTTTTGAGCCTCAGTTACTCCATGAAGACGAGCTTTTTACGCCGCAACTGTTGCTCAAAGCGGGGACAACCCTTGAGAGCGGACTTTGCGCCTATTATTACCGTGTGCGTGAGCAGTCCATCACGCAACAGGCGGACGCTGCTCATCGCCAGCGCAGGGCAGAAAGTTTGTTTAGCGTGTTGGAACGTTTGCAAGAACTCCTCACTACGCTCCACGGAACGGACAGAGAGGCTTTGTCGCGCCGCATAGCGCAACTCGGCATGGACGCCTTGTATACTCTGCCGCAACTTGTGGACACTTTGGAGACTTATGAGGCATATATAACCCGCCTTCGCCGCAAGCGTCTGTTCCCGCTGCCCCTGCGTCCCTACACCGTGAAATACTTTTTGTTTGCCCTGCTCACGCGGTGCAGGCTTGTCAGGCGGCTGCTCTACGCTGTGCGCTGTCGTGAAAGATGAACGTTGAAAAATGATTGAAGAACTCTCTATACTTCTCCCCTCGTACAACAACCGTTGCGTGGAACTTGTGGAAGCGTTGCAGCGGCAGGCAAACCTTGTCCCCGGTCTGCGCTACGAGATTCTCGTGGCCGACGACGGGTCAACCTGCCAGGAAACGGTGGAACAAAACCGCGCCATCGACCGTCTGCCTCACTGCCGCCTGTTGCTACGAGGCGAGAACACGGGACGGGCACGCATACGAAACTTCCTCGTTCGGCAGAGCCAGTACCGCTATTTGCTCTTTATAGACAGCGACCAACAGGTGGTACGCGACGACTACCTATTGCGCTACCTCCGTTGCGGCGATGCGGCAGTGGTGTACGGCGGAACAACCATTCTCCCCCACGCTGCAAATGCGAACCGCAGCAATTTGCGCTGGCTATACGAAAATGCGGCCTCGAAACACAATTCGGCGGAACAGCGGAACAAGCATCCTTACTTCGAGCTTAGCACCTGCAACATGCTTGTGCAAAGGCAGTGGATTGAGCGCTGTCCCCTCGACGAGCGATTCTCGCGCTACGGCTACGAGGACGTATTGTTTGGCAAACGACTCTGCGAACACGGCGCTCAGGTTCTTCACATTGACAACCCCATCGGCTTTGCCAACTTTGAGCCAAACGCCGACTTTGTGCGGAAAACGGATGATGCCCTGCGAACACTCTGCGATTTCCGCACCGACCTGCAAGGCTTTTCGTCGTTGTTGAGCATGTGCCAGCGTTTCCGCCGTCTGTGCCTCCCAATATGGCTCATACGCCTCTGGCACAAGTTGTTCAAGGCCCGTGAGCGCGCAAACCTGCAAGGCCGTTCGCCCTCGCTTCTCCTCTTTAAGCTTTACAAATTAGGCACCTTCGACGAGATGTGGCGCAGGGACGTTTTTCCAGACGGCATGAAATAAAACGTACCCCCGGGGTAGTGGATAAATACTTGGCAAGCAGCATATTGAATACTTGATAAGCGGTAACGTGAATACTTGCAAGCGGTAACGTGAATACTTGCCAAGTATTTATCCACTACCCCGGATGTAGAAACGACTACCCCGCGGGTTGTAACGAGCAGTCCGCGGGGTAGAATCTGAAAGAGTGGGGTAGGGGGTGTACGGCGAGGGGGGACGAAAGGTTAGATAAGACCAGCTTCCACCATACGCACTACGCGTTCGGTGTAGCGGTCGTCGCCCTCGGGGTCGTACTTCTTGTTGAGGCTGTTGCCAAAGAGTACGGCGATGCCCTGGTAGAGGTTTGCCTTGAAGGGGCCGATAAAGGCCTTGGCTATGGCGTAGCCCGTCTGGTTACATTCGCGGTTGACGAGTTTTACGAGCAAACGGCCCTGCGAACGCGTGAGCTTCTTGAGTGCAGGTCCGTACTGCTGTTTCAGTCCCCGTTCCACCTGTTTGATGTGTGCGTCGCGCGAGCGTTTGTCTGGCAACTGGTCCAGCACGTCGACGGTCTCAATGAGCGTCAGTTTGGCCAACTTAGCCCAGGGAAGCACCTTCTTCACGTTGTAAACCAGGCGGTTGTACTGCTCCCGCTCCTTGTCGCTCTTGAACGTCATGGGGGCGTACTTAGGCAGGGAGGGCATGATGACGTGCGGTATGGTCTTCCCCTTATATTGCGTGGTGCCGAGCTGTGTCATGATGGGCACTTCGGTTTCCTCCACTTCGGTCTGCGCGTTTCCCTCGCCCGTTTCGCTGCTCTGGGCGCAAAGGGGTTGAACCGCCGCCAGCGCAAGGGCAAGCAGTGCGCTGGGGAGAATGTACGATGGCTTAGCTGATGGTCTCATTGGTGTGCAAAACAATGTCCGTCTATTAAGTTGCCCAATGAACTGGGTTTCAATTCGCAACTTGTCGTCTGGCTTGTTTCCGTGCCTTAGGCAATGTGTTGTGCAAAGGTAGCGTGTTGTTCCCGTTAAAGCAAATTCCGCTGCCACCGCGGAGGCATTCGTGCACAATGTGTAGAATTATTCGTTTTATGCACTAAATATTTGCATAATAGGGAATTGAGGTGAATTTAGTTTGTATATTTGCAGTCAAATAAAGCATACAATCGTATTTTATACAGTCTTCCCCTCGTCCAAGCGGGGAAGGCGCGCAGCCCCCAACGAAACAACCAAGCACATGAGCAACAGAATGCAGCGCCTTGAAGTGCTACGCGTGATACTCAGCGGCAGCACCGACGTGAGCAGCCACGAGCAGATACTCGGCGAACTGGCTAAGAACGGGTGGAACGTGACGCAGGCCACCCTCTCGCGTGACCTCACGAAGCTCCACGCCGCCAAGATACTTACCGCCGACGGGTATCGCTACATCCTGCCCGAAAGTCCCATGTACCACCGCACGGTGCGCCCCGACATCGTGCCGCAATACCTGCGCAACACGGGGTTCCTCTCCATAGCCTTCTCGGGAAACATGGCTGTGCTGAAGACACGTCCGGGCTACGCCGCAGGACTTGCCTCAGACATTGACTCGCACAAACTCCCCACGGTGCTTGGCACCATTGCTGGCGACGACACCATCCTGATAATCATACAGGAGAATGCCACGCGGCAGGACCTTACCGACGAACTGGCAGGCGTGATACCTGCCCTCAAAAGCATCGTGCTGTAAGCGCACGGAACGAATACACACATAGGAACAGTAAAACCAAAATACACAAGAACAGAAACATGGAAGAATACGACGATGGAATCAGAGTGATCGTGGCCGACGCAAGCCACGAGAAATACGTCGATACCATACTCACCACTATCACAGACGCAGCCAAGGTGCGCGGCTCAGGCATTGCCAGCCGCACGCACGAATATGTGGCAACGAAGATGAAGGAGCGCAAGGCCATTATAGCCCTCTACGGCGAAGAGTTCGCCGGCTTCTGCTATATTGAAAGCTGGGAGAACAAACACTACGTGGCCAACTCCGGACTGATTGTGGTGCCCAAGTTCCGCGGTCACCACTTGGCCACGCGCATCAAGCGTTTAGCCTTTTCGCTCAGCCGCGTTCGCTGGCCGCAGGCAAAGATATTCGGCCTTACCAGCTCAGGCCCAGTGATGCGCATCAATACCTCGCTCGGCTACGTGCCGGTGCCGTTCAGCGAACTCACGCAGGACGACGAGTACTGGAAGGGTTGCGGCACGCCCGAAGCCCCCTGCTGCATCAACTGCGACGTGCTGGCGCGCACCAACCGTAAGTACTGCGTATGCACGGGCATGCTCTTCGACCCAGCTCGCCACCCCGACCGCCCGTTGCCCGTGGAGATTCCCCAGGACGTGATAGACTTCATTAAGACGCACGAATAAATCCGAACACACCTATAATATATATAACAGAAACTGCTATGTCAAAGAAGAAAGTAGTTGTGGCTTTCAGCGGAGGCCTCGACACCTCATACACGGTGATGTACCTTGCCAAGGAAAAAGGGTACGAAGTTTACGCCGCCTGCGCCAACACGGGTGGTTTCAGCGAAGAACAGCTCAAGACCAACGAGGAGAACGCCTACAAGCTCGGCGCAAAGGAGTACGTGACGCTCGACGTGACGCACGAATACTATGAGAAGAGCCTCAAATACATGGTGTTCGGCAACGTGCTGCGCAACAACGTGTACCCCATCTCCGTTTCGTCTGAACGTATATTCCAGGGCATGGCCATCGCACGCTACGCCAAGGAAATCGGCGCTGACGCCATTGCCCACGGCTCAACGGGTGCGGGCAACGACCAGGTGCGCTTCGACATGACGTTCCTCGTGATGTGCCCCGACATGGAGATCATCACCCTCACCCGCGACGGCAACCTTTCGCGCAAGGAGGAGGTAGACTACCTCAACAGCCACGGCTTCTTTGCCGACTTTACCAAACTGAAATACTCCTACAACGTGGGCATCTGGGGCACGAGCATCTGCGGCGGCGAAATTCTCGACTCCGCACAGGGCTTGCCCGAGAGCGCATACCTCAAACAAGTAACCAAGCACGGCACGGAGCAGCTCAAGCTCACCTTTGAAAAGGGCGAACTGAAAGCCATCAACGGCAAGCGCTACGACGACCCCATCGAGGCAATTTGCCACGTGGAGGAGATTGGCGCAGCCTATGGCATTGGCCGCGACATGCACGTGGGCGACACCATCATCGGCATCAAGGGCCGCGTGGGCTTCGAGGCAGCCGCTCCCGCGCTCATCATTGGTGCACACCGCTTCCTGGAGAAGTACACCCTTTCGAAGTGGCAGCAGTACTGGAAGGACCAGGTGGCCAACTGGTACGGCATGTTCCTGCACGAGAGCCAGTACCTCGAACCCGTGATGCGCGACATCGAGGCCATGCTCACCTCGTCGCAGCGTTACGTGAACGGCACCGTCATCCTCGAACTCCGTCCGCTCGGTTTCAGCACGGTGGGCGTAGACAGCAAGGACGACCTCGTGAAGACGAAGTTTGGCGAATACGGCGAAACGCAGAAGGGCTGGACCGCCGACGACGCAAAGGGCTTCATCAAGGTGCTCAGCACGCCGCTCCGCGTGTTCTACGCCAACCACAACGAGGACTAACTCCCCCACACTATCATGATACGTATAGGAATAATAGGCGGCGCGGGCTATACCGCCGGCGAACTTTGCCGCATTCTGCTCAACCACCCTGATGCCGAGATTGTTTTCGTGAATAGCGAGAGCAACGCCGGCAACCTGCTGACCGACGTGCACGAGGGACTGTACGGCGAGACGGACCTCCGCTTCACTGACCAACTGCCCTTCGACCAGGTCGACGTGGTGTTCTTCTGCTTCGGACACGGCAAAAGCACCAAGTTCCTTGCCGAGCACTACATACCGGCCGACGTGCGCATCATTGACCTTGCGCAGGACTTCCGCCTTGCAGCCGACGACAACGACTACGTCTACGGTTTGCCCGAACTCAACCACGGCCAGCTGCTCAACGCCCTCCACGTGGCCAACCCAGGATGCTTTGCCACCTGCATACAGTTGGGGCTGCTCCCCTTGGCCGAGGCCGGACTGCTCACGGGCGACATCTCCGTGAATGCCATCACGGGGTCGACCGGGGCAGGCGTAAAGCCAGGAGCCACTACGCACTTCTCGTGGCGCACGGGCAACATGAGCATTTACAAGGCTTTTGAGCATCAGCACGTGCCAGAGATTGTACAGTCGCTTCGTCAGTTGCAACCCGACTACGCGGGCGAGGTGGAGTTCATCCCCTACCGCGGCGACTTCCCCCGCGGCATCTTTG
>CAVKGN010000019.1:3653-24849 GCA_963655595.1 uncultured Oscillospiraceae bacterium | reverse complement strand
AAGTAGCTGTTTACATACCTTCCGGCATACTGGTTAGCCTTGATTCGCTCGCTGATGAAGAAGTTCTCCCACAAGGCTCCGACATCCTGCCTGAGCGATAGTGGAGCGAAGTTCTGGAGGATGGCGTTGCGAATACCGTTGTCGTAGAAGTAGAATTTCTTGGCCCGCTTCAACTCCGTGCGAAGGTTGCGATTGAAGCCGCTCAACTTGAATATGATGAAGCACTTCTCCAACAGGTCTACGTATTTCTCCACTGTTTTGTTGTCAGTGCCTACCGTTTGAGCCAATTCGTTGTAGGAAACTTCGCTCGTCACCTGCAAGGCCAAGGCAGTGAGGAGTTTACCAAGCAAGGCAGGACGACGCACACCTTCCAGACTGAGCAAGTCTTTATAGAGATAACTGTCGGAAAGATTGCGCAACAGTTCCTTGGCATCGTCCTTGTGGTTCACGATATCTGGATAGGAGCCGAAGACGAGTCGGTTCTCCAAGGTTTGTTTCACTCCGAGCAGACCTTGAGCGTCAAGCAATTCACGGGTTGATATGGGATATAGGTGGTACTCGAACTTGCGACCAGTTAAAGGTTCGTTGAGTTTGTCTTGAAGTTCAAACGAAGAAGAGCCCGTTACCAGAAGTTGCACGTCGGGAAAATTGTCGGTGATGCGTTTCAGGGTCATGCCAATATTTTCCACCCTTTGTGCCTCGTCAATCACCACAATGCGATTAGCGCCTATGAGCGTTTTCAGTTCCTGCGTGTTCATCTGCGTGAGCATTTCCTTCACCTCTGGCTCATCGCAGTTCAACTGAAGCACTTGCTCCGCACGGTTTTCGAGTACCATCTTGAAAAGTGTGCTTTTTCCTACCTGCCTTGCACCAATCACGATGATTGCCTTGCCCGAAAACATTCGGCTCTCTATCACGTCTTGAAGTTGTCTCTTTATCATATTCCCCTACTTAAATGAGAGTTCCGTAATCATACCTTTCGCCACCGATGGCGTTTCGAGTGCCAAGGTAGCCAAAATATCCCTAATCCCAATATTCATACGTGATTTTGGGATCGTAATCCCAAAATTCATACTGTTTTTTGGGATTAGGGGCGAAAGAAGAGAGATTACTCGGGGTTTAAAATGACAGTAGACGCTCCCACTACCGGCTTTTGTGGGTCATGATGTCGAGCACGCAGCGGTCGGTTTCGTTCATGGCGTCTGCGCCGATGCTCACGAGGTTTCGGATGCTCTGGTCTACGTCGTCGTCGATGATGCCTTCCACGCTCGTCACGCAGTTGCCTTGCATGGCCAACATGGCTGAGAGTACGGCCGTACTTACGCCGGTGGTGAGTTTCAGGGCGCAGCTTGGTTTTGCGCCGTCACAGATCATACCCGTGAGGTTGGCTATCATGTTTTTCACAGCGTAGGTTGTCTGTTCGTAGTTGCCGCCCATCAGGTAGGTGATGCCGCAACTTGAACCCGTAGCCGCCACGACACAGCCGCACAGGGCAGAGAGCGTACCGAGATTGAGCTTAATGTAGATGGCCGTGAGGTGTGAGAGCATCAGCGCACGAGTCATTTCCTCCGCCGTGTTGTGGTTCTCTTCGGCGAACACCACCACGGGGTTGGTGGCGCAGATGCCCTGATTACCCGATCCGGAGTTGCTCATCACGGGAATCATTGCCCCAGCCATACGAGCATCGCAGGCGCACGAGGTAGACGAAAGTATGTGCGAGAAGATGTTGTCGCCCATAATGCCTCGTCCGAGCGGACGGCTCAGTGCCTTACCCAAGCAATGTCCATAGTTACCTTCGAGCGAACGGCGGGCGGCTTCCTCGTTGAGACGACGGGCTTCATTGATGAAACTGATGTCTTCGAGGGGCATGGTGGTAGCGTACTCCCACACCTTGCGCAGCGACAGGTGCAGGCCTGCGCCCTCGCTATTTTCGTTGTCCTCGCCGTCGGCCTGAGTGAGCGGTTCGTTGAGCAATACGTCGGCGTTGCGGGCTATATATATATAATGTGTATGTTCACGTGCTATGACGGCCGTGGCGCGGTTGCCCTTGTCGTCGTAGGCGTTTATCTCCACGTAGAGTTTTTCGGGGGCGTCGCGTTTCAAGCTTATCTGTATGCGTTCCTCCGCAATGTAGCGTTTGCCCTGCTCCACCGCCTCGGGTGTACAGGCTTTCAGCACTTCCAGTCCCCACTCCGACTTACCCGTGAGTGCGCCCAAGGCGATTGCGATGGGCAGACCCACCATACCAGTGCCGGGGATGCCCACGCCCATTGCGTTTTTCAGGATGTTCGCACTGAGGTTTGCCTCGATGCGCGCGGGAGTCGTGCCAAGCGTTTCGGCGGCACGACAGGCGGCGAGCGCCACGCAGATGGGTTCGGTGCAGCCAATGGCAGGCACTACCCAGTGCTTCACCAGTTGGGTAATCTGTTGTCTTTCGGTTTCGGTCAGCATATTTTGGGGAAGGAGTTTTTTGTAAGGGATGAAAGGATTGATCTATTCTTTGCCGTTTACTTGCAAGCGGTAGGCCCGGGGTGTGCAGTCGTAAACGCGGGCAAAGGCCAGGTAGAACGCCTGGCGCGACGAGAAGCCCGCCATCAAGCCAATCTCTTCCGTAGTGAGACTGGCGAATTGCGGCGAGCGCATCATCTTGTCCACGTCGCGCAGCCTCAACCTGTTTACCAGTGCGCTATAATTGCCGCCCGTGCAAACGGCCACGGCAGTGGCTATGTAGCGCGTGTTGGTCTGCAAGTCGGCCGCCAGACGGAAAGTGTTGTACTTCGGGTCGCGGTAGAGCTTTTCCTTGGTAAGTTTTTCGAGAATGCGAATGTAGAGCGCATTGGCTTTTTCGGGGTTGAGCCGCGAGTGGTAGGCTGGCTCAACGGTGCGCTTTGTCGGGGAGTTTTTCATGGCGTGTTTTGCCGTTGTGACGTGCAAAAGTATAAAGGGCGGGGCTAATAAGTGACGCCAAGGCGCACTTTTTTCAGCCAAAGCCCCTCCGAGGGCTTATGTCCGGGGCTTTGTCGGTGTGCCTTTGCTATAAGGGCTTTTCGCTCTTATCCAGTTTTCTCCATTATTGGCCAATATTACCGATGCACGTCAGTAAACGTCTATTTCTTGAACTCTTGTGGAAATGAAGTCTTAGCTTTGCACCGCATTTTTGGCAGGGGGGACTTCCCTTACTGCCGCACAAACTCTAACACAAAAAGAACTAACGCAAAAAGAAAATGAAAAAGATTTTCCTCACCGTTGCTGTCGCTGCAATGTCTCTTACGGCCAGCGCACAGGTTTATGTAGGCGGCGAACTCGGCGCATGGCGCAACCCCGACGCTAACAGTACTTCAGTTTCCATCAAGCCCGAAGTTGGCTACAAGCTCTCTGAGAAGTGGGACCTTGGCATCGGTGTCGGCTATTCTTACTCTTACAACTCTGGCATGAAGGTCAACGCCCTGCAAGTTGATCCCTACGCTCGTTGGAGCTACGTATCGTTTGGTCCCGTAAGCCTCTTCCTCGAAATGGGCTTCGGCGTTTGCACTGCAAAGCCTAAGGATGGCGACTCTGGCACGGGCTGGCGTGTAGGTGTAGCTCCTGGCGTCCGCGTAAACCTTGCCAAGAACATCGACTTCGTGGCTCACATGGGCTTCCTCGGTTATCGCGACTCTAACGACCACCTCAGCAGTTCTATGAATCCTTACGGCGAGAATGGTTTCGGCTTCAAACTCAGCGGAAACGACCTCATGTTCGGTATCAACTATAGCTTCTAAGCCACACCTTACGCATGCGCCGCTCGACGTATGCTCTCTATAAACGGCAAAGCCGCCGCACCGTCCCCGGATTGGGGAATGTGCGGCGGCTTTGCTTTGTGCTATGTGCAGGGATTAGTGCACTTCAATGGCGCGCGTCACCTTTGATTCATCGGGCGAGAGTTTAGGCAACTGGATGTCCAGTACGCCGTTCTTCACCTCGGCTGAGATTTTGGTCTTGTCTACGTTGTCGGGCAGGACGAGGGTCTGTTGATACTTGCTGTACGAGAACTCGCGACGCAGATACTTGCGTTCCTTCTTCTCCTCGTGCGACTTGCGCTCCATGTTGATTACAAGGTCGCCGTTTTCGTCGAGGTTGATGTTGAAGTCGTCCTTCGTCATGCCAGGGGCAGCTACTTCGACGTTGAAGTTCTTGTCGTCCTCGGCCACGTTGATTGAGGGTGCGGTGGCGTTGACGCGGGGCATATAACTGTTATCAAAGAAATCGTTGATTGCGCTGGGAAGCCAGCTTTCAGAATAATGCATTGACATGGTATGAATGTTTTTTTAGTTGTTGTATGTGGATTGGTCGGGCGGCCGCCTTGGCGGAACCGCCGACACCCTTACAATCGCAAAGAGCGTGCCGCAGTCTGTTGAGGGGACTGCGGCACGCTCTTTGTGCGCACGGGCTTGCCTTTTTGGCAGCAAACCTTGCGGCGTGTTAACGAAACGTGCCTTTTTGGCAAACTTGCTCCTGACTTTATGCCGTGTACATACGACGAGCGGCAAGACCATCAGCCTTGCCGCTCGCTATCCAAATTCATTTATGTTGCCCTGCGTGCCTATTTCAGCTCCAGCACGTGGCTTGTGCCTTCGTTGGGGGTGAGCAAGTTCAGACCTACGTTCATCAGGAAGTCGCCGCTGAACGATTTACCGTTGAAGTCGTACTGGCTCTCCGTACCGGGCATCAGGTTGATTTCCTCCACCTTGTACTGGCGGTTGGGGTCGAGGCCTTGCATGCGGACGTTGAGTGTGGGCTCCTTGTAGCGAGGGTGAAGGTCGTAGGCAAAGACTACGGCGTGGCTCTTGTCCTTCGACACGTAGTTGACGGCGCAGTGGTTCGTTTCGAAGGGCGAAACGAGGCGGTACTGGTCGCCGTCAAGGATGACGGGTTTCAGGCGTGTCCAGTTCTTCACGGCTCCTTGCACGTACTCGTAGTCGGCTGTGCCTTTGAGGGGTTTGAGGTCGATGTCGAAGCCGAGGCGGCACATGCTGCTCACGTCGGTGCGGAACTTCACGCTGGTGTTTTTGTTCCAGTTCGTTACGTGCGCGCCCATCGTCTTAGCGGGGAAGAACTTCGACAGACTCCATTGTATATATAGGCGTTCGTAGGGATCGGTGTCGTCGGAGCACCAGAACTCGCTGAAGTACTTCAATGCCTCGTAGTCCATACGGCCGCCACCGCCCGAACAGAGCATCATGGGCAGGTTGGGATATTTCTCCTTCACGCGCTTCATCACGTTGTAGACGCCGCGCACGTGGTCAATGTAGAAGTTGCCCTGGTTGGACTTGTGGTAGGGCGAGTAGATGTTGGTGATGGGGCTGTTGCAGTCCCACTTAAAGTAGGCCACGTCGGGGTTCTCCGTCATGATGCGGTCTATCACGCCAAACACGTAGTCCTGCACCTTGGGGTTGGAGATGTCGAGCACCAACTGGTTGCGGTAGTAATACGTCTCGCGGTTAGGCTGCTGAATCACCCAGTCGGGATGCTTCTCAAAGAGTTCGCTCTTGGGGTTCACCATTTCGGGTTCTACCCAGATGCCAAACTTCACGCCAGCGGCTTTGGCGTCGCGCACCAGACCGGGGATGCCGTCGGGGAGCTTGGAGTGGGTTACGTCCCAGTCGCCCAGGCCGGCGTGGTCGTCCTTACGCGGATATTTGTTGGCAAACCATCCATCGTCGAGCAGGAACATGTCTACGCCCAGGTCTTTGGCGTCCTTCATCAGTTCGGCGAGGCTCTGCTGATTGAAGTCGAAGCCGGTGTTCTCCCAGTTGTTGAGCAGCGTCATACGGTCGCCTTGGCCCAAGTTTACTTGGTAACGGCGTGCCCAGTCGTGCAGGTTGCGGCTGGCTTGACTGGTGCCGGTGGTGCTGGTGGTGAAGATGAACTCGGGCGTGGTGAAGGTTTCGCCGGCTTTCAACTTATAGTCGGAGGCGTAGGGGTTGATGGCAGGGATGATGCGCAAGCCGCCTACATTGTCCACCTCGAAGGTGAAGCGGAAGTTGCCCGTCCAACCGATGGTGCCGAGCAGTACGTTACCCTCGTTCTCCTTGGCGGGCTCGTTCAGTCCCAGCTCGAAGAAGGGTTCGGTGTGCATGGCGGCACGGGTCCCCAGTTTGGTGTCGATCACCGTCTTGCCGGCAAGGAGTTCAGTTGTTTTGGGCTGACCCTCACGTGCCCAGTCGCTGTGGTAGGAGGTGAGGTAGTATTTGGGTGCGTTGAAGTAGAGCATCGTACTGCTGTAACGCCACAGGGTGATTGGCTGTTTCTCTTTGTGCTCTATCTCTGTCCAAGTCTTAATCACGTTCTCCTTGGTGTAAGCGGCGTAGTGGAGCTTCACGGTGACGGGGTACTGCGTGTCTTGCAAGGTGATGATGGTCTCCGTACCGCCGTCAATGGCTTTTGTCTCCTGCGACTTATAGTTGAAGTAGGAGGTCATATTGCCGTCGGCGTGGGTAATGGCTATGGCAGGCTCAAAGTAGTCTTCGTTGCCCGAACCTGCGCACACCTCGTGGCCGCGGATTGAAACGGAACCGTCGGAGGCGGCATAGGTGTTCCAGGGTATTTGGTCGTAGTCTGCGGCGTTTTTAAGTTTGTCGCCGAAGTAGGTCTGGTAAAGGCGGCCTTTGGGCGACACCTTCATCACGAGGTCGGTCTTGTCAGTGCTTACGCAGATAGTCTGCGCATTGGTGTTGAAGGCTATCAGACTGCCCAGCAGCAACAGCTTGGGGGTTTGTCGATTAATGTGACTGATGATATTCATGGTTTTCGTATAGTTAGGTTCTTAGAATTTGAGACTGGCGCTGAACTCCACAGTGAAGGGGCGTAGGTAGCTACCGCTCATGTACTTGCCAGCGTACTGTCCAGCGTCCGCCTTGCTGATGAGTTCAGAACCGCTGATAGTACCTTTCGCACCGCGCTGGTTGAGGAAATTCACCACGCTTGCGCCAAGGCTGAGTCGTTTGTTCACGTCCCAGTTAATGCCGCCGAAGGTTTCCCAGTGGCCGTTGAAGTATAGTGCCTCTTGCAGGTTGGCGTAGGTCTTGCCGAAGTAGCGGAAACTGAGCCATACGTTGAGGTTGGGCAGAATGTTGTACTTCGGGTCAATCTCTACGAGAATCTGGGGTATCTCCTTCACAATCATGTTGTTGGCATTGACCGACATCTGCTGCCCGTCGCTAAACGTCACGCTGGCGTTGTAGTTCTTGTACACGGGCTTCTGATAGGTGAACAGGGCGTGGAGGGAGAAGTTTTTGAAGGGCTTCACCTCAGCCGTGGTGGTCCAACCAATGGTCTGGATGTTGTAGATGAGCAATACGGTCTTGCCTTCGCTCGTACCGGGCTTGGTAAGGTTTTGCTGGTCGATGTTGTTCGACTTGGCGATGTAGGTGACCATTGACGACAGGTCAATCCAATCGTTCTTGTAGTAGATACCGCCGCGTACCAAGGGGATAGTCACGCGCTTATACTGCTCGGCGGTAGGTCCGGTGCCGGCGTAGTCGCTAATGCGCGGGTAACGGGTGGCAATGGTTCCATCAGCCATGATGCCAAAGCCCTTAGCAATGTCGTAGGTGAGCTGTGCCGTAGCGGCGTAGTTGAGTTTGTTCTTCGTCACGTTGGCGGGGTGGATGCTGTGGGCTGTGGCCACGATGTCGCCGGCGTCGTTGTAGGAATAAGTGTTGAAGTCGCCGATGTGGAAGCCCTGGAAGCGCGAGGCAGATATTTGGTCGGCGGACATGCGGTAGTATTCCAAGCGGGCGCCGTAGTAGAGTTTCAACTTGTCGTTTACCTTCCAGCTGTCTGTTAGGTAAAGGGCGAGCTTATTCTCGCTGCCCTTGGTGTATTCGGGACTGAGTTCGTTGTAGCCGTAGGTCTGCGTGCGGTGGGGCGTAAGGGTGGGGTCGGTGGGGTCAACGGCGGTGGTGTAAAGCACTTGGGGATAGGATTGTACCGTACCCATCCATTGCATGGACGATGAGTGATAGTTGAGATGGTAGTACCATTCGTTCAAGCCCAAACGAACGTTGTGACTACCGAAGGCTTTGTTGAGCTCGGTGGTGAACATTCCGCTCGTCACCTTGCCGAAGTGGAGCCACGTGCGGCGGCCTTCCACCAATCCTTCGTAGGCCTGGCCGTCTTCGAGGGTGTAACCGTCGGCGGCCGTTACCTCGCTGATGGTACTTCCGCCAAAGTCTACGTAGTTGGCTACGGGCACGTACATAAACTTGGCGTCGAACTTCCAGTTCAGACCATTGTCGAAGGCGTAGTTCGAGAGCAGAGCCACCTCGTGCGAGCGGTTCTCACTGCCCTTGTTGAAGTTCCACGTCTTCTTCTCGCCCGTCATAATGTCGGTGTAGGTGAAGGCGCCGTTATAAGGCACGTAGGAGTTGTTGCCGGGGGTGAAGCCGTTCACCTTCTTTATAGAGCCATCGCCCACGTACTGGAAGGGGGCGGCGTTGGCAAAGTTACCAGGGTTCTTACTGTTGGCGTGTTTGTATTGCAACGACACGTAGCCCTTGCCCTTGTTGAGCAGGCGGGTCAAGCCTACGTGGTAGATTTGTGTGCGGTCGGCGTAGTCGGTAAACTGCAATTTAAAGCTGCCCGGGTCGAAGTTTTGGTAGGTGCCAGCGTTGTAGAGCCAGTTCTTGCCAATGCCGCCGCTGAAGGCGAGGTCCACGTTCTGCATACCGAAGTGGTTAACGTGGTAGTTGAGTTTGGCGTGGAAGTCCTTCTGCCCTAAGTCGCTGAAAGCCGTCACGGCGTAGGCTATGTTGCCGGTGGTGATGGCGGACTCTGAGGGGGAGAGCAAACCTGTTGAGCCGAGGCTGGCGTCGTTGCGCCAGTGGGCGGAGAGTTTGTGTACGGAGGTGGAGTAGACGGCAGGCAGGCCGTTCTCATAAACGTTTACGTCCTCGCTGGGCAGACCGATCTGAATTTCGCGCGGTTTGTTGGCGTCGGCCGCATTGAGCATCACGTTGCGTTCTTCGCCCTTTCCGTTTTCCGTGGCGTTGCTCTGCGCCTGTGCTTGGAGTGCCGTACTGACCAGCACGCACGAGGTAAGAGCTTTTAAGGTTATCGATTTCATAAGGTGAAATGTGTGTGGTTTTTGATGGTTCTCGTGAGACGTTCGCCTTGGTAAACGACAAGCGGACTTTGCGTTTCGCCTCTCAGGCTGCTATCACCGCTTTGCAAAACGGCGGGTTAAATCTCACGACCGCAAAATTAGGACGGCCGCCCTCGCTTCGCAACGGGAAGTAACGGCGAAGTAGACTTTTTTGAAGGCTTACAATTTACAAGGCGTTCATTATCAACCATTTCGAGCGGTGACTCAAAATCGGGAAAGTAGACGCCGTATATGTCGGGAGATATGTGTAAGTTTGTTCCCGAAACTCAGACAAGACTATTTCTATGCCCCTTTTCCGTCTCATACTCCTCGTGTGCCTTTGTTGGGCAAGCACTATTACCTGGGCGAGCGAGGCCGACTTTGAAGAGCTTGACGCTTACGTGGCGCGCCGTGGCGAATTCATGGCGGCCAAGCAGAAACGCATCGACACGTTGAAGGAGAAACTCCGCAGCGCAACTACCGACGACGACATTCTGCGCCTTTACGACGACATCTTTCAGGAGTACTACACCTTCCGCTTCGACTCGGCCATGACCTACGTGAACCGCGGCTTGGAACTGGCTCGGCACAAGGGTAGCGCGGTCTACACGGACAACTTCCTCATCCATCGCGGCTTACTCCTGGCCACGAGCGGCTATTACAGTCAGGCGGGCGAAACGCTCCGCAGTGTCGACCCTAAGCGGTTACATCCCTCACTTTTGTTCAACTATTATTATAGTATGGCGTGGTACTATAATTATTGGTGTGCCTATTGTGGCGACAGTGAGTTTGCTCCCGAGATGGGGCGGCTGCGTTTGCAGTATATCCGCGAGGCACTGAAATACACGCCTAAGGGTGGCGCAATGCACAACTATCTGACGGGCGAAATGCTCTATTACCAAGGCGACGATCGCGGAAGCATGGCGAGCTACCGCCGTACGCTCCAGCAGGTACCCGTTGGCGACCGCCTCTACGCCTCGTCGGCCTACGCGCTGGCTCGTGGCTATAAAAAGCTGAAGGACTTGGGGCAGTACGAGCATTACATCGTGCAGGCGGGCATTTCCGACCAGGTGTGTCCGCTCAAGGAGAACCTTGCTTTGCAGGAGCTCTCGCTATATCTCTACGAGAAGGACGAGAGCCAGTCGGGACGCGCCGTACGCTATATATATTGTAGTATGGAGGACGCGCAGTTCTACAACAACCGTCTGCGCATGCTCGAAATATCGCGCATCCTGCCGCGCATCGTGGCGGCTTACCAGTCACAGGTGAACAAGCGCACCATCGTCAGCTACTGTGCCCTGGGTGGCGTTAGCTTGCTCACACTCGTACTGCTGGGCATGACGCTCTTTGTGTACAAGCAGAACAAAAAACTAAACCGTCGCCGCGGCGAACTGCGCGCACAGAATGAGTTGCTCGAGAAGCTGAACCACCAGCTCACCACCACCAATCAGCACCGCGAAACGTACCTGCGTCTGTTCCTCGACATCAGTGCGCTCTACATCAACAAGCTCGACGGACTGCGCAAAAGTGTATCGAGGAGCATCAAGGCTGGACAGACGAGCGAGTTGCTGCACAAGCTGAGCCGCGTGCGTGTGGTGGAGGAGGAGGCCAACACGTTCTACGACCGTTTCGACCGTGCTTTCCTGCTACTCTACCCCGACTTTGTAGACAATCTCAACCTGTTGCTCCGCGACGATGCTCAGGTGCAGCAGCCCTCGCCTCACTCGCTCACGGCCGAGCTGCGCATATTTGCCCTTATGCGTTTGGGGGTAACTGCCAGTGCGGAGATTGCCACGTTGCTCTTCTATAGTACGCAGACCATCTATAATTATAAGTCGGCCATGAAGGCAAGGGCTAAGTCGCGCGACACGTTCGAGGACGACGTCAACAAGCTCTGCCACATCCTTCCCGCGGGCTCTGCCGAACAGTCCGCCGAGGTTGTCGGATAACGGGCAGCTGACGGAAAAACGGCGTTTCCTTTTGCCTTTCAGCAGCCTTGCACTATCTTTGCACACGTATATTAGGCTAACCCCCACCATATTTACATTATGATCAATCGAGAACTGATAAGGCTGAAAGTGGTTCAGCTCGTTTATTCGTACTATCAGAACGAAGGAAAAACACTCGAAGTGGCGGAGAAGGAACTAAACTTTTCACTGAACAAGGCTTACGACCTTTACCTCTACCTTCTCTCCATGCTCGTTAAAATCAGGCAGCACGCCGAGCGCAAAGACGCCGTGCGCCTGGCACGTGAAAAGCGCACGGGGGCAAGCACCAACGGCAATACACCGGACAGCCTTTTCGCACACAACAAATTCCTCTGCCAGCTTGAAGACAATAAGGCTCTCATTGACTACCGCGAGAACAAGAAGGGTCAGTGGGACGATGAGGACGCGTTTGTGAAGAAGTTCTACGCCTTGCTCACAGAGAGCGACACTTTCCGCCTCTACATGGACAAGGGCGACTTCAGCTACGACGCCGACCGCGAGCTCATTCGCAAACTCTACAAGATGCACGTCTGCAACAACGACGACTTCCTCCCCTATCTTGAAGACCATTCGCTCTACTGGAACGACGACAAGGAAATTGTCGACTCCTTCGTGCTGAAAACAATCAAGCGTTTCCGCGAGGACAGCACGCCCGAGCAGGAACTCCTCCCCGTTTACGCCACGCAGGACGACGAGCAATTCGCCATAAACTTGTTCCGCGCCACGTTGGAACGAGGCAACGAACTGCGCGACCTCATCCGCGACAACGTGAAGAACTGGGAATTTAAGCGCTTGGCTTTCATGGACGTGGTAATTATGCAGATTGCGCTGGCAGAAATCCTTACGTTCGACTCTATCCCCCTCAACGTTACGTTCAACGAGTACCTCGACATTGCCAAGGTTTACAGCACGCCGCGCAGTGCGTCGTATATCAACGGTATGCTCGACGGCATTGTGAACAAGCTCCGCGAAGAGGGACGCATTGAAAAGGTGCGCATCTACAAGAAGAAGTCCGCCGCCAACGCTGGCGAACAGGAAGCAGCGCAGCCCACTGAATAAAAGAAACTATCCATACTCACAACTATGAACACAATCATCCTTCAAGCATCAGGACAGCAAGCAGGCAGCAACATGGGCGGCATCATCATGATGGTGGCTATGTTCGCCATTCTCTATTTCTTCTTCTTCCGTCCGCAGCGCAAGAAGCAAAAGGAAATGCAGAAGTTCCGTAGCTCGCTCACCGTGGGCCAGAACGTTGTCACCATCGGCGGCATCTACGGCACGGTGAAAAGCATCAACGAAGAGGCTAACACGGTAGTCATCGAAGTGGCTACGGGCGTTAAGATCACGGTGGCTACAAGCGCCATCAACCCCACGGCTCCCGCTGCAAACCAGTAAGGAAGCAACAAGCACTAACACGCACAGACTGAAAAAGGTTTTGCCCACAGCACCCGGCAAGCCGCACGCCCCGAAAGTGGCGCGGCACGGACGGCCTGGCGGCAAAACCTTTTTCACTTTCCTACCCCACCCCGTCACTCCCCACACACCTATATATTATATATAATGAGACACGAGTTCTTTCACCGGAAAAACGGCACCAGCGGCTGGCTGCATAAGCGGTGGCTGGCCTGGCTCTGGAACAAGCAGACGCTGATATTCCTCTTTTTCCTTGCGCTCAGCACCACGTTCTGGCTATTCCAAGCACTGAACGAGACGTATGAGCGGGAGTTTGACGTGACTCTGGAACTGCGCAACGTGCCGAGCAACGTGGTGGTGACGACCGACCTCCCCAACACCATACGGGTGACTCTGCGCGACAAGGGGAGCGCCTTGCTCACCTACCGCTACACCCGCAGACTTAGTCCTGTGGTAATCGACTTCACCTCGTACAGCAACGCCCTCGGACACGTCACCGTGCCCAACGCCGACATCACGCGGCAAATAGCTGCCCAACTGTTGCCGTCTACGCAGCTGGTGACGATGAAGCCCGACACGCTGGAATTTTACTACAACTACGGCCTGTGCAAGCGCGTGCCGGTGGTGGTGCAAGGGACAATCCGTCCGAACAAGCTATTCTCCTTGGCAAACAAGATTCTTAGCCGCGAGTACGTCACGGTATATGCCTCGAAGGAGCAGCTCGATACCATCACTGCGGCATATACAAAACCAATCAACCTGCGCGACCTCACCGATACGGCCCGTGTGCGTGCTGAGTTCATGCCCGTTCGCGGCGCAAAGTTCAGCCCGAAGTATGTTGACCTGACGTTCTGCGTGGATCGTCTCGTAGAGAAGACGGTGCAGGTGGCTGTGCAGCAGGTAAATTTCCCCGCGTCCAAGCAACTGCGCACCTTCCCTGCCACGGTGAACATCACGTTCCAGGTGGGCATGGGGCAGTACCGCAGCATCACGAGCGACAACTTCGTTCTGGTGGTGAACTACGAAGACCTCTTGAAGAACAAGGGAACCTCCTGCCACCTGTCGCTCAAAACCATCCCGGAGGGTGTGAGCCACGTGCGCATCATGCCGCAGGACGTTGACTATATCATTGAGGAAATAGGCGATGAAGAATACGACAACGCAGGCGACTAAGCCCGACCTGCCCGACCTCTCAGACATCCGTGCCCTGCGCATCGGCATCACGGGGGGCATAGGGAGCGGAAAGAGCTACGTGTGCCGCCAGCTCGAAGCGGCGGGTCACGCTGTGTTCTACTGCGACGACGAAGCCAAGCGCATCATCCGCACAGACGAAGGGGTGAAGCGCGAACTGAGCAGCCTGGTGGGCGTCGACGTCTACGCCCCCGACGGACAGCTCCGCAAGGCCGTTCTCGCCGCCTACTTGTGCCGAGGCACGGACTACTCGGAGCGGGTGAACCGCATCGTCCACCCCCGAGTGGCAGAGGCTTTCCGCCAGTTCTGCCTGGCGCGGCAAACCGACGGTGCCGACGTGCCTACGCTGCCTCCCTCTTGCGGTAAGGAGACCACGCCGCAGGCCCTCGCCGCCCTGCCCCTCCGCGGCACGGTGTTCATGGAGTGCGCCCTGCTGTTCGAGACGGGTTTCAACAGCCTCACCTCCCTCAGCGTACTGGTTCACGTGAGCCACGCCACGCAGCTTTCACGGCTCATGGCGCGCGATGGTATCAGTTGCGAAAAGGCGGAAGCGTGGATTGCCCTGCAACTTCCCGAAGAGGAAAAACTGGAACGGGCGGACCGCATAATCGTGAACGAGTAAGAAAATATACATACCTTTGCAAGCACGCTTTCTGGGCGCAAGTAGCACGGAAAGCCAGCAAACACAACCCGAATACTAACACACATACAGAAAGAACAGAAAATGCAAGACACAATCCTGGCCATCTCCGGCAAGCCCGGCCTTTACCGTCTCGTGTCGCAGGGCCGCGGCATGCTTATCGTTGAAACCGTTGACGCAGCTAAGAAGCGTGTGCCCGCTGGTGCGCGCGACCGCGTGACTTCGCTCAACGACGTGTCCATGTACACCAACGAGGACGACAAGCCCCTGATGGAGATCTTCCAGTCCATCGCCGACAAGGAGGGAGCAAAGGCCACCAGCATCGACTTTAAGAAAGCCTCTAAGCAGGAACTGGCCGACTTCATGGCTGCCGTGCTGCCCGACTACGATCGCGACCGCGTGCACGACTCCGACATCCGCAAGCTCATCCAGTGGTACAACATCCTCATCGGTGGCGGCTACACGCAGTTCGTTGAAAAGGCCGACGAAAAGGCCGAAGCCGACAGCGAGAAAGCCGAATAACACGTCTTGCCACAAGCCGTCCGCACCGCACTCAGGCGCGGAAACATTTGGATATTAAGGGGAAAATGCATACTTTTGCACCCGATTTGTCCTGCACAGGGGAAAAAGCCCCTGCGTGTGATGGCGAATTAAGCAAGAAGAAACCTTGCCGGCAAAGCGCTGATGAAGCAGCGGCAAGGCGAAACTTAATTTAGAGTAACACACAAATTAATCAAAACACAATGAAGCAAATTGCAATCAACGGTACTGCCCGTACCTCTCTGGGCAAGAAGGCAACTAAGGCTGTACGTCTCAGCGGCAACGTGCCCTGCGTAATCTACGGTGAGAAGAAGGACGAAAACGGCAACCCCGTAGCTATCCACTTCTCTGTAAGCGAGAAGGAAATCAACAAGCTCATCTATACTCCCCACATCTACCTCGTTGACATCAACATCGACGGTACGGATCACAAGGCTATCCTCAAGGAGGTGCAGTTCCACCCCGTGAAGGACAACGTGCTCCACGTTGACTTCCTCGAAGTACACGCTGAGAAGCCCATCGTAATGGGTGTGCCCGTTCAGGCTCAGGGTCTCGCAGCTGGTGTACGTGCCGGTGGTCGCCTCATGATGATGGTTCGCAAGCTCAAGGTGCGCGCCCTCTACGATCAGATCCCCGAAAAGCTCATCGTAGACGTAACTGCCCTCAACCTCGGTAAGACGATCAAGGCTGGCGAGCTGAGCTACGAAGGCCTCGAAATGGTAACTCCCAAGGAGGTTATCGTTTGCGCTGTCAAGATGACACGTGCCGCTATGGGTGCCGCAGCAGCCGCTGCCGCAGCACAGTAATCGAGCGAGAGCAGACCAATAGTTTGCATCACATATAGCTTAGGGGTCAAGCGTCAAGGAACGAGTGGCACACGCCACTGCATCAATCTTTGACCCTTGACTCCTAAGCTTTTTTAGTAGGGTTCCGGCAACTGGCCGCCGCGCCGTGAGAGTACTCCGGCGGGGAATTTGAATTTCCCCGGGGAGGATTTCAGTCCTCGGCGGGCAAACGCCAGTCCCCCGCGGGAGGACTCGAGTCCCCCCGGGGAGGACTGCAGTCCCCCGGCGGGGGACTGCGCGCGCCTCAGGGAGGCGAGAGCCGAGCCCGGGAAAAATTATACTGACATGAATTACCTGATCGTAGGACTTGGCAACATCGGCGACGAGTACGCCGAAACGCGCCACAACATCGGTTTTATGGTGGTCGACGCACTGGCCCGCGAGGCCGGCATCACGTTCGAGGATAAGCGATATGGCTTTGTCAGCACGCTGAAGGTGAAAAACCAAACGCTCACGCTGCTCAAGCCCTCCACTTACATGAACCTCTCAGGCAATGCCGTGCGCTACTGGATGAACGAGAAGAAGATTCCCGTGGAGCGCGTCCTGGTGGTGGTCGACGACCTGTCGTTGCCCTTCGGCACTCTGCGACTCAAAGGCAACGGGAGCGACGGCGGACACAACGGCCTGAAACACATTGCCTCCGTGCTGGGCACGCAGCAGTATGCCCGCCTGAGGTTTGGCATTGGCAACGACTTTCCTCGCGGCGGACAGGTAGACTACGTGCTGGGAAAGTTTGGCGAGGACGACCTCCGCACCATGGACGAACGACTCAAGACGGCTGGCGAGGCAGTAAAGGCGTTCTGCCTGGCAGGCATCAACGTGGCCATGAACCAGTACAACAACAAGTAAGGCGGCATGGAAGCTCGAATTGACAAATGGCTCTGGGCCGCCCGCATATACAAGACGCGGTCGCTGGCTGCCGACGCATGCAAGAACGGACGCATCACCATCAACGGCGCACAGGCCAAGGCATCGCGCTCGGTTAAGGCGGGCGACAAGGTGGGCGTGAAGAAGTCGCCCATCACCTACACCTTCCTCGTGAAGCAAGCCATCGAGAAGCGCGTGGGGGCGAAGCTCCTGCCCGAAGTATTGGAGAACATCACCGCCCCCGACCAGTACCACCTGCTCGAAATGAGTCAGATTAGCGGCTTTGTGAACCGCGCCCGCGGAACGGGCCGCCCCACGAAGAAGGACCGCCGTGCGCTCGACGAGTTTGCGGAGGAGACGCCCCTCTTCCTCGACGGCGACTTCGACTTCGACGACGAGGAATAGCCTCGGCCGCACATATTTTCACACCGTACACGACGAAAAGCAACCCACCGACTTATGCAAGACACGAAATGGGCAGAGTCCGTCATCCTCATTGATGCGGACCACCTCGACAGCGTAGCCTTCGACCTCACCGTAAACTTTGAGCGCATGCTCAACCGCCGCATTCCCCAAGCCGACCTGTGCCACTGGCTCGACTGCGTGGCCCTCGACGGCGGACTGCGCCCCGGCGGCAACAAGGTGCAGGCGCACTTCATCCACAGCAAGGACAAGGGCGAGCTGAAGTATTTCAGCCCCTCCAACTTCAAGGACGACATCAACGGACTGGGCTTTGAGGACAACCTGGGCCGCTTCGACCTCTTTGCCTTCCCGGTGGAGGAGGTGGTGAGCAAGGACGAGTTTTTCCTGCAATCGCTCACCATGCTCGCCGACGCCAAGGAGATTAAGCAACTCATGGTGGTGGGCGACGTGAACGCCTACGGCCAGCAGATGAAAAAGATCTGCGCGCAGACCGACGGCAAGGACATCACCCTCTTTGCCATGGAACCGATGACGGGCCGCGGCTTTGCGCAGGAAATCTTGGGCTACTCGCTCATGTCGGCCCTGGGAATAAGCGGCGACGAGCTCCAGCGGTAGCCACACGGCACGCCTTGCGCAAAAAAGCGTACCTTTGCAGAAACAGGACGCAGCGCGGCCATGCCAAAAGCGGCCTCGCAGGCCTGTAACGACAGAAAAGAATTTTACCTCATGGACACTTCAGTGGTTCAACGCATCAAGCAGCGTTATGGAATTGTGGGCAATTGCGAAGCACTCAACCGTGCCATTGAAATAGCCCTGAAAATAGCCCCCGTCGACCTCTCCGTGCTCGTCATGGGCGAGAACGGCGTGGGCAAAGAGTCCTTTCCGCGCATCATCCACGACCACAGCCTGCGGAAAAACAAGAAGTACTTTGCCGTAAACTGCGGCGCCATCCCCGAAGGCACCATCGACTCCGAACTCTTCGGCCACGAGAAGGGAGCCTTCACCGGTGCCGTGGAGCAACGCGAGGGCTACTTCGCCGCAGCCAACGGCGGCACGCTCTTCCTCGACGAGGTGGGCGAACTCCCCCTGCAAACGCAAGCCCGATTGCTGCGCGTGTTGGAGACGGGCGAGTACATCCGCGTGGGTGCCAGCGAGGTGCGCAAGACGGACGTGCGCATCGTGGCAGCCACGAACGTAAACATGGAGAAGGCCATCTCGGAGGGAAAATTCCGCGAGGACCTCTACTACCGCCTCAACACGGTATCCATCTCCGTGCCTCCCCTGCGCGAACGTGGCGACGACGCCGCCCTGCTCTTCCGCAAGTTTGCCTTGGACATGAGCGAGAAGTACCACATGCCGCCCGTGCGCCTCGACGCCGCCGCTCAGCGCATGCTCCTGGCCTACTCCTGGCCGGGCAACGTGAGGCAGCTGAAAAACCTGGCCGAGAACATGAGCGTCACCGCCGAGGAACGCGAAATCACCGCCGACATCATCAGTCGCTACCTGCCCACGGAGTCGCACAGCAAGCAGCTCGTGAGTCTCAGCCCAAGCGCGGCGGAGGAGCACAGCTTTGAAAAGGAGCGCGAAATGCTCTACCAAATACTCTTCGACCTGCGCCGCGACGTGAACGAGCTGAAACGCATCGTGCGTGAGCAGGGTAGCAATACGTTCAGCCGGCAACCGGCACTCGAAGCCAACCCGCCCCTCTACGGCAACCGCCCCACGGTGGACTACGCCAAGACGGAGGACAAAGCCGACGCAGCCGCGTGGGACGAGGCGGAGGAAATAAGGGAGGTGGAGAAGGAACGGGAAACACCCGCGGCAGCCTCGCCAATGATTCTGCCTTCAAGCCCGGCTGCCCCCGCAGCCACCACCGCCAAAATGCCGCAGTCGCTCAACGACGTGGAGCGCGACATGGTGCGGCAGGCCCTCGACAAGAACAACGGCAGGCGCAAAGCCACCGCCGAACAGCTGGGCATTTCGGAGCGCACGCTCTATCGCAAAATAAAGGAATACGGTTTAGAATGATACGCAAAGGCCTCCCCTTTCTCATCTCCCTCGTGCTTGTTGTCGCCCTAACGGCGTGCAGCATAAGCTATAAGTTTACTGGTACGAGCATTAACTACGACCTTATCAAGACGATCCAGATTGACAAGGTGGCCAACCGTGCCCCCTATGGCTGGGCACCGATGGAGGCTATGCTCAACAACAAGTTGCAGGACGTCTATGCCAACCAAACGCGCCTGAAACTGGTGAAGCGAGGCGGCGACCTGCACATAGCTGGCGAGATTGTAGGTTACGACCAATACAACAAAGGCATCTCTGCCGACGGCTACGCCTCGCAGGTACAGCTCCGCATGACGGTGAACATACGCTTTGAGAACAGCAAGACGAACCAAAAGTGGGAGAAGCAGTTCAGCGCCACGAGCCAGTACGACTCCTCGCAACAGCTCACCGCCGTGCAGGAAAGCCTCGTGACCGAAATGGTCAAGGACCTCAGCGACCAGATATTCAATGCCACGGTTGCCGACTGGTAACCCACCGCCCCCATAGGACAAACACACATCCCCTCCCCTACATGGAAAACATAGCCGAGCTTATCAGCCATCCCGAAAAACTGGACAAGGACACGCTCTACGAGTTGCGCGAACTCGTAGCGAAGTATCCGTACTATCAGGCGGCTCGGCTTTTGTTGCTCAAAAACCTCTTTCTGCTTCACGACCCGCTCTTCGGCGAGGAACTGCGGCGCGCCGCCCTCTTCCTGCCCGACCGCCGCGTGCTGTTCCGCATGGTTGAGGGGAGCAACTACGAAATACAGCCCACGCCGCTCCACAAGCAGGAGGCGGAGACGGCCCAGCAGGGCGACCGCACGCAGACGCTCATCGACGACTTTCTGCGCACATCCACCGACACCTCCGCGGAGGGCAACCCCTCCGCCCAGCCGCACCGCAAACCCACGGCAGCCGATGCCACGGGCGACTACGCAGCGTTTCTCCTCCAGTTCGACGACGCTGAACCCGTCACCCCCTCTCCGACCGACGGCGATGGGAAAGCCAACCGCAGCAGCGAGCTCATTGACGACTTCATCGGCAAGAAGGGCGAGCGCATACACTTGCAGGACGAACCGGAATACAAGCCCGACATACCTAGCGAGAGCGAAGAGGCCGACAGTGGCCAAGAGGACGGATACCTCACCATGACGCTCGCCAAAATCTACATCAAGCAACAACGCTACGAGAAGGCGCTCGAAATAATGCGCAAAGTAAACTTGAATAATCCGAAAAAAAGTACTTACTTTGCAGACCAAATCAGATTTCTCCAGAAGCTCATAGTAAATCAAAATCACGGGAAATCGTAAGCGCAACGCCTCGCCTGCGCCGCCGCTTGGAACGCCAAGCCGAACATGCGGCACACCCCCTGGCGAAAGCCTTTCTTCCTTACGGGCGAACCGTTGCGGCAATCCTTGCAATCAATAAAAACAAACACATAGAAAGACATGTATTCAGTACTCGTAGTTTTAGCTGTAATAGTAGCCGTTCTGCTCACTTTCATCGTGCTCATCCAGGAGTCGAAAGGCGGCGGCTTGGCATCGAACTTTGCAGCCTCCAACCAAATTATGGGTGTACGCAAGACAACCGACGTGGTTGAGAAAGCCACTTGGACGCTGGCAGCCGTGTTGGTGGTGCTCTCAGTAGCTACCATCTTCTTTGCTCCCCGCCAGAAGGACATTGACACAGTGGTGACCAGCGCAGCTCCCGCCACACCGACTGCTCCCGCAGCCGCTAACGGTTCTGCCGCTGCTCCCAACGCCACTTCCACACCCGCCAAGTAAGCGCGGAAAGGCTCAACCGCTCAAAATGCACAATCTGATGTGCTGACATGAGGTTACAAGTGTACGGACTCGCTCCCCCAGTGACGTCCCTGCCTTGCAACCTCATGTTTCTTTTGCGCCCCACTCCTATATATTATATATGTACTACTTACTCGTTCCCTTTCTCTTCCTTTTCTTTCTCTCGCAAGGCGACGCCATTGCTTACGGCCTCAGTCTGCTCTGCGATAGCTACGTGGCTCCGCACAGGTGGCTCTTTGCCCTTGCACTGACGGCGGTTGTGGCAGCCCTGGCAGCGGGGTGCAAAAGGGCGAGCAAGGGGAAGGTGCATCC
>CAVKGN010000019.1:0-3364 GCA_963655595.1 uncultured Oscillospiraceae bacterium | reverse complement strand
CGTTCCTCCCATCCCGACCGGGCTTACCTGGTGGGCGAAAAGGCCTACGCCACGTCGCCCCGACTCTTTGCCCTGCGCTGCTACCTGCTCGCAACGTCGGGCAAGCACCGCATGGGTAGCCTGCTGTTTGAACAGATTGTCCCGGCTGAGGGAGGTGCGGCGAACTTGCTCTTTCCTACCGACCGCACGCAGCAGCTACTCCTGCCAGCTGACACGCTCTACGCCTTGCTCGGCGCAAAGCCCCTGAGCGGTGAACGCCCTCTGGACTACTTCGGCCGTTGCGCGGAGTTGGCTTACGGCAAGGGGCAGAAGGGGAAACTCTCTCACAAGGAACGCCGCCGCCAACGTGCCGCCTACGACTATTGCCTCGCCGCCCACCTGCTTGAGCGCGACCTGCCTGGCTTTGCCCGCGCTGCCCTGCGCTACTACCCCGCCGAGGTGCGCAAGGGGCGCTTGCCCCGCTATTTTGCCCAAGCGTTCATCCTCTACAAACGCACGGCAAGCACGCCGCTGTTCCCCTACCGCGACAACAACACCGAGGCTAACTACCAGGACTACGCCGACATGGGCGACACAATACAAGACCGACGCATCCGCCCCAACCTGCTGCGCCGCTCCTATGGCGAGACGTACTGGTGGTGGTACAACTACGGCAAACAACAATAAGCATGACGAAGTTTCACCTCTCGAAGGAGGAGGCGCGCACCGCTCTGCTGCTGTGCCTCGTGCTCTTCGCCGTGACGGGCGTGAGCATTGCCTTGCTGCGTTGCGGTGGACAAAGCGAGGACGAGGCAGCCCTCACCGCCTCCGACAAGGAGCAGCTCAGCGAACTGGAAGCGAGCGTCAAGGAGGACTCTCTGCATCGGCGGGAACGGTTTGCACCGGCGCAGTTGGCAAAGGAACTCTTTGTCTTTGACCCTAACCACGCAGACTCTGCCACACTGCGCCGCCTGGGGCTGAGCGAGTGGCAGGTGGCAAACATGATGAAGTATCGCCGCCGCGGCGGACGTTGGCGTAGCGAGGACGATTTCCAACGCCTCTACGGACTGAGCAAGGACGACTTCCGCCGTCTGCGTCCCTACATATGCATTGCCGCTGCCGACCGCCGCGCCAGCTTTGTGCCCTTCGACCGTCCCGCACCCTACGGAACGCCCGTGGGGGAGAAGCCCAGCTATGAGCCTTCGGCAAAGATGAAGGAGGGCGAAACGCTTGGCCTGAACGCTGCCGACACCACCGCGCTCAAAACCATCCCGGGCATAGGCAGTTACTATGCCAGCAAGATTGTGCACTACCGCGAACGCCTCGGCGGCTTCGTCTCCACCGCACAGATTGACGAGATTGAGGGTCTGCCCGCTGGCTGTTCCCGATGGTTCACCCTCGATAGCCCCGAGGGCGGCGTGAAGAAGATACGCATCAACCAGGCCAAGTTCAAGGAACTCGTGCGCCACCCCTACCTCAGCTACGAACAGGTGAAGGACATCGTCAACCACATCCGCCAGTACGGCCCCCTGCACTCGTGGCGCGACCTTCGGCTCTACAAGGAGTTCACCGAGCAGGACTTTGCACGCCTCGCCCCTTACTTCACGTTCGACTAATTTTCCCCTCCTTTTCCCCCATAAGCCGCAAAGCAAAGGCGCTTTGCGGCTCTTTTCGTGCCAAAAATCAAACATTTAACGTCTTTTACCCCCCCCTGTTGGACATTTTAACAAAAAGCCCCTACCTTTGCAAAGGGATACTTTCCGACAACAAAATACAAACATAAAACATCAAAACACATGAAAAAGATTACAACTGCGTGCGCAGCGGTGGCGTTGGCTTTCTTCCAGCTCCTCCCGGCAAGCGCACAATCTGAGGTTCACCTCAAATTCACACGTAACGGTGCAAATGCCAGCGATGTGGTAGTCAGCGTAACGGATGGAAGCGGAAATGACATCAGTGGCGCTTCGGCTACGCTTGAAAGCGTACAGAAAGGTAATGGTCTGGATAATTTCTCTAGTTTCACCGAGACTACCTTGCAGACGACAGGTAACATGGAAACGGACACTGACGTTTTGTGTGCCGTATACGACAACAAGCAGTACTCCTTCTCACAATTCATCTTCAAACTTTCTGGTCTTGACGACTATGCTTTCCAGAATGCCGAAATGAATGTGGCAGCGTTAAACAAAAGTGGGCAATACCAGCAGTACATGCACCGCAAGTTCACCTTCCAAGTGTGGGACGTTAGCAGTGACAATATCAAAAAAGAAAATGCCCTCTATACCCTTACGGATCAGGATGTGACTGACGGCGGTACTACTGCAGGTGCAAACAATACCAAAAACTACAAGCTCAATGGTACCAAAGTGAACTTCACCACCTCAACGAATCAGTATCTTATCGTGCGTTTCACTTATACAGAGTCCGATGGCTGCTTCATAGGTCTTCGCGAAATCACCCTCAAGCAAATGACGTACAGCGTCACTCCCGCTACAACCAACAACTTGGGCAAGGTGGCTACGTTCAGCGCAGGAACGAATGTAAAGTTCGACGCTAACACCACGGCGTATATTGCTACGGAAAACGGCAGCAACAGCGTGACGCTGAGCAAGCTCACCGGCGACGTGCTGGAAGCAGGCAAAGGTGCAGTCCTCATCACTACTGGCGAAGCCATCACCGCCACTCCGACCTCAACAGAAAGCAAAGACGACCGCACGAACTACCTTGTAGGCAGCGGCGATGCTACGAAGGAGCTCACTGACGCCACCACCACCTACTACATTCTGAACAAGAATAGCGAAAGCAACGCCGTGTTCTCGCTCCTCAATTCGAGCAGCGGCACCACCCTTGCCGCAAACAAGGCAGCCCTCGCCATAGCTAACGGAAGCAGCAACGCGCTCAGCATCAACTTCGAAGGCAGCACTACGGGCATCGGCACCGCTACAACGGGCATCACTACAAGCAGCAGCCGCATCTACAACCTCCAAGGTCAGGCCGTGACCGGCAAGCTCGCTAAGGGCGTTTACGTTCAGGGCGGCAAGAAATTCATTGTAAAATAAAGCAAGCACATCCACTCATGAAAAAGACATATTCAGCCCCCACGGCACAAGCTCTCCTGCTCCACCCCGAAAGCGCCATGCTCGCAGAAAGCACACAGACCGTCACCAAGGACGATACCAACACTGTAGGCGCAGGCGCTTCGCTCTCGAACGAACGCGCATGGAGCAACCCCATCTGGGACTCTTCCGACGAGGATTAATCCTCCGCACAGATACATACCATTAACAAAGAAACCGTACGAACACCCTGCATGCAGGCACGTCCGTACGGTTTCTTTTTGTGGTGGGGGGGGGAGACGACGACTAAAGGATAGGCTGAAAGCCTT
>CAVKGN010000018.1:0-25456 GCA_963655595.1 uncultured Oscillospiraceae bacterium | reverse complement strand
CGCCGAGGACGTGGACAATATAGGCGTGGATATGCTCCCAGTCCTTTTCCGCCATTCGGACGCTGGTGGTCTTTACGTGGAAGATGAGATGGAGATACACCTTGCTAAGCGACTGTGGCATATATTTATCGTTTTGTTGTGATCGGGGGGATGGGCTACCCGACCGGAAGTGTTCGTTTATTCGGCCTTGCGCTACCCAGGGTGCCGCTCAGTCACTTCGTTCCTTCGCTCTGCCCTGGGCTATGGAGAGCTGGGCTTTCAGCCCGCGGTTTGTGGACATCGCCATGGTGCGTATCGGGACGCGGTTTGTGAGCTGGCGTTGATGTCTTATTGACAATCCTTGGGGATTGGAAGTCGCAATGCCACCATTTATACGGCAAGTGTCACTCCTTATATATAATATATGTGTGGCACTGCCCGTTTGCGCCCTTTGTTCCCCTATAAGGGGCAGGTCTGTGAGCGTTTGGGCTCACAAACCTGCTTGGTGTTCTTAGAGGATTACCTTCTTCACCACTGTGCCGTTGTCCGTGGCTACACGAACGAGGACTACGCCGTGGGCGTTGGGGGTGAGGGTAAGCACGTCGCTACCCGTGGCGCGAGCCAAGGTGCGGCCATCGAGGCTGAGGACTTCTGCCGTCATGTGGAGCGGAGAGGTGATGACTACGTGACCGCCTTGAGCCATTACGAGAACAGCAGCGTCGGACGAGTTGGCCGTAGCGTCTTCAATGCCGTCGGCGTTGGAGGGAGTAGCCTTGTAGGCGTTGATGAGCTTATCGGTGTTGCCGTTGAAGAGCATCACTACAACCTCGGTGTTTTCGGGGTTGCTCACCACGTCGGGCATAGGTACGCTGAGCGTAGTGGTGTATTCCTTGCCGGCAGTGATGTCGGAGGGGAAGAGGTCGGGCGTACCGGTGAAGGTCTCGCCGTAGTAGCCGCGTACTACGTGGTTGAACACGTAAGGCTCTACGTTGGGCTGGCCGTACTTGCCGCCTGTGCCCCAGTCGCCGATGAGCGGGTCGGAGATAGACGAGAAGCCGTTCGACTGATAGCCTGAGAGATTGTTCTCAAGCACAACGGCGAAGAGTTTCAGGTTGACATCCGTTGCATCGAGTGCGTACTTCACAGAGCAAGGCACCTTGATGGTGCTGCGCGAAGAAGAGAGCGTGGCAGTAGCAGTAATCTCAGCCTGAGCAGGCGTTGCGAGTTGCTTCTCCATCTCGCTTGCCCACGTTACGCTGTACGTGGTGTTGTCCGAGGGACGGAAGGTGTAAGCGGCCGTCGTCTTGTCCTGCGTAACAGGGTAAGTGATGTCGCCACGCTGAATCATACCCGAGGGAGCAGCCGTGAGGTTGAGGAATGCGGCGTAGTTCGACACGCCGGAACCAAGCTGGTCGCCCGTATAGCAGTGGAGCGCCATGGGGATGAAGAGGTCGCCGTAGGTGTTGTGCAGGTTGTCAATGCCAAGGATACCGAGCGGGCAGTTGGTGCAGCCCATACCGGTGAACTCCTCGAGCGTGACGCGCTTAGTGGGTTCGAAGTAGAGGTCGCTGACGCTCTTCGACACGGTGTTCTCCTTGTTGTTGAGTTTGAAGTCAACCGAGTAGTTGTTCACCTTGCCCACGGTGAGGGGCAGCGGCTTGCTGAATGCGAAGGCGTAAGTGTCCTTGTTCTTCAACGACAGACCCGTCTCGGTGATCTTGTCTACCTCGTTGCCGTCACCGTCGCGGAGCGTAAGGGTGAGGTCAGTGTAAGTCTCCGTCTCGTCGTTGATGCGGATTGAGCCCTTAATGTCAATGCTCTCCTTGTTGACCACCGACTCCTCGTTGAGGAACGATGCGTAGAACGAGAGGTTGTGGTTGACTACGATGTCGTCGATGAACACAAGGCTCTGATCCTCGTTCTGGTTGACGAAGGCGATGTAGACGTTCTTGCCGGCAAAGGCAGAGAGGTCTACGGTGTTGTCCTTCCAGTCGTCGGCGAGTGTAGCCTCGCTGCTGCCCGGGCTTTGCAGTTCGTTGTAGACCACGGTGCCCTCGGCCTTCATCTTGTCGACAACTTCGTCGTTGAGTACACTATATATATTGTTGCTGGGCCAAACCACCACCTTCAGGGAGTCGGTGCTACCCTTGCGGAAGCTCTGGCTCTTGAAGGAGAGCGTGCAGAACTTATCCATGATGTTAATCTGCGGCGTTACGAGCCAGTCGTCGCTCTTACCCGGTGTGGTGTACATTGAGGTAGAGGCAGCGGAGTAGCCGCTCGTAGCGTTGTCGTCGCGCACGGGAACCCATGCGTAGGCGTTGCCAGCATAGTTGAAGTTGTAGCTTTCTGACTCTTCGTCGGGGATGTTCGTGTCGCCGTCGTAGAGCATCACGTTGCCCAGACCATTGTCGAAGTTCTCAGAGTAGAGTACGTTGTCGTCGTAGGAAATTTCGCGCTCGTAGGCACCGCGCAGGTTGAGGGTGATTTCCTCGTTGGCACTCGTCTGGTTGCCCGTGATATCGGTCACAGCCCCTGCGGGAATAACCACCTGGTAGGCTACGTCCTTGAAGAGGTTTTGCTGCGTAGAAGGATAAACGTAGAGTTTCTCGCCGTTAGCAGCCATAAGGAGTTCGGCTACGGGCGTGCTGATGCCCGTCTGGTAGAGCTGGGCGCGCGTAGTGGAACTTGCCACCTGCACGTCGGTATCGAAGTTGAAGATGGCGGGACTTGTGCTGGCGTCGAGCTTAGCGATGGCCGCATTCTCCTTGGGCGAAGTCTCAATGAGCTGGAGGGGCTGTGCGGCACGTCCCTGGTAAACGATGCGAATCTCCTCGTTGTAGCGAGTGGCGTCGCCCTTGATGCTGATGCACTTGGCAGGGATAACCACCTTGTAGTTGGCATCGGCGATGGAGAAGTTAGCGTTGCGGAACACGATGTTCACCGTGTAGGGGTCGGAGTCGTTCACCGTGAAGCTGAACGCCTTGCATACCTCGTTGTTGTCCTCGTCAAGCACCTTGATGGAGCTGGCCTGCGTGAGCGTCTGCACGTTGCGCGTAAAGGTCAGTTTCAGGTTGGTGAGCTTTGCAAAGCTTGTGTTTGCCTTGGGCGAAACCGTGTACGAGCTGAGCAGGTTGGTCTTTGTAGCCGTCTTGGCAAAGTTCTCGGGGAGCGTAATCACGTAGTTGTCGCCACCACCCACAATCACACCGATGGTGAGCGAGTTGTCGCTGATGCCGATGGGCGTACCAGAGTTCTCGTAGCCCAGGCGGTCGAGCAGGTCGAAGTTGTACTGCTGCTTCACGCCCTGCGTAAAGTTCACCCAGTAGTTACCCGAACGCACGCCAAAGTCGCGATAGGGGTTGCTGTCGGGACCAGCAGCGTAAACCTCACCGTCATTGTCGACTGCGTAGCCGCCGTAGTCCTGCGAGTTGGTGTCGTCGTAAGCAGTGAACACGTCGTTCACCACGTCGTACTTAAAGGGGCAGAAATATTCCTTCGACGAAGTAGCCTTGGGGTCGGTAACCATGTAGCAAGTACCCGTAACGTAACGGCCATTGTTGCTCATCGTGGCCTCGCTCACGTAGAAGAGGTTCGTGGCGAGCGGCGTCCAGTCCTCGGTGTCGCTCTCGGTGAAGCCGAGCATCTTGTAGCTCTCCGTGTCGCGGTTGTACACATAATAGCACACACCACCCGTAGTGGGACTACTGCCTGCGGGCAGATAGCTATACGAGAGGCAGCCCAGAATATACTTACCGTCGGCGGCGATACCGATGAAGCGGTTCTGATCCTGGTAGGAGTGCGACATATCGAGCTTGGGCAGGTTCTTCAAGTGGATAGAGTCGCCCGTCTGCAAGTCCCAGAACATTGGAGCCTCGTGGTAGGTGTTGCCGTCGGGCGAACAGATACCCACGGCATAGCGGCCGTCGGGGGTGATGCAGGTGGCCTGTGCGCTTACGCCGCTGCTGGGCAGGAAGTGCCACGCCTGCTCGCTCACGTTGTAGTAGCCAGCGTTGTTATTGACCTGTCCCACACCGATGTTACCATCGTCGGTCACGTCGTAAACGGCGATAGACTTCACCGAGTCGGCGTTAAGACCTGTGGTGAGGTCGATAAAAGCTGTGGTGTTGAGATTAACGATGCGCGCACCGCGCATAACGATATCAGTGTTGTAGTCCTCAGTGTTCTGACCGCACACTGCGCCCCACTGTCCGTTGTCGGAGATACGTTGAAGGGCTGCGCCGTCTTCGTACTTAAAGGTCTTGTAAGTAGGCTTGTCGGTTTGCGAGAATGCAGTGGCAAACGCCGAAGCCCCCAAGAAACACAAGAGTAATGCTCTTTTCATCGTGAAAAAATGTCGTGTGTTATTTTAATGTATGATCCGTATATACAAAAGTGCTCTTTGCGGAAAGCGAAAACTGTACTTTTACCGCAAAGTTTGCGGCAAAGGTACGCTTTTCGCAAAAAACAGGCGGCTTTTTAGGTGAAAAACACGGAATTAGACGCGCCAGAGACCGCCACAAAGTACCTCGCGCCCCAAGCCGGGGAAGTCCACAAAAACGCACGACAGCCCCTGAACTCCCCCTAAATTAAGCTACCTTTGCACGCAAAACGTTGCAAATATGAAACACTTATTCATTGAGACATACGGCTGCCAGATGAACGTGGCCGACAGCGAAGTAGTGGCCAGCGTGATGAAGATGGCAGGCTACGAGCCCTGCGAAACGCTCGACGAAGCCGACGCCGTATTCCTCAACACTTGTTCGGTGCGCGACAATGCCGAGCAGAAGATTATCCACCGCCTGGAAGCCCTCAACGCCCTGCGCCGCAAGGGACGCAAACTTATTATAGGTGTGCTGGGGTGCATGGCCGAGCGCGTGAAGGACGGACTGCTCAACGAGCACGGAGCCGACCTCGTGGCTGGTCCCGACGCCTACCTCTCCCTACCCGACCTCATTGCGCAGGCCGAAGTGGGACAGAAGGCGATGGACATTGAGCTCAGCACCACGGAGACCTACCGCGACATTGTACCCGAACGCTACTGCGGCAGTCGCATCTCAGGATTTGTGAGCATTATGCGTGGTTGCAACAACTTCTGCCACTACTGCATTGTGCCCTACACACGAGGCAGGGAACGTTCGCGCGACGTGCAGAGCATCCTTACCGAAGTGCGCGACCTTGAAAGCCGCGGCTACAAGGAGGTGACGCTGCTCGGGCAGAACGTGAACTCCTATTGCTGGACGCGCGAGGACGGCACGGAACTCCGTTTCCCCGAACTGCTGCGCACCGTGGCACAGACGGCAAGAGGCATGCGCATACGTTTCAGCACAAGTCACCCCAAGGACATGAGCGACGAGACGCTCCACGTGATTGCCGAAGAGCCTAACGTTTGCCGCCACATCCACCTGCCCGTGCAGAGCGGTTCAAACCGCATACTCAAACTGATGAACCGCAAATACACGCGCGAATGGTATCTGGACCGCGTGGCAGCCATCCGCCGCATCGTGCCCGACTGCGGACTGAGCACCGACATCTTTGTGGGCTACTGCTCCGAGACGGAGGAGGACCACCAGCAATCCCTGTCGCTGATGCGTGAGTGTGGCTACGACTCCGCCTTCATGTTCAAGTACAGCGAACGCCCTGGTACCTACGCCTCGCGCCACCTCCCCGACGACGTGGACGAAAAGGAGAAAGTGCGCCGACTGGAAGAACTCATCGCCGTACAAAACGAACTTAGCGCCGCCAGCAACGAACGCTGCGTGGGCAAGGAGTACGAAGTGCTTATTGAAGGCGTGAGCAAACGTTCGCGCGAACAGCTCTTCGGCCGCACGGAGCAGAACAAGGTAGTGGTGTTCGACCGTGGCAACCACCGCCCGGGGCAGTACGTCCGCGTACGCATCACCTCCTCATCGTCAGCCACGCTCAAAGGCGAATGCATTGAAGACTGACAACCGCACAATTTATAAATCCCCAACCGCAAGCCACAAGGCCTCCGGCTGGGGATTTTAGTTTGACCGTGTTGGAACTAAGGAAACGCCTCTCACCGAAAGGCGGAACGCTCCGCCGTAGCAAAAGATTGCGACCGTGTGAGCAAGATTTTGCTACGGCGGAGTGTCAATTTGCGACGGCATGCGCATAATTCGCACCATTACGCTAATAAATCCGTTAAAAGATGGTGCTTTTCCCCTGTTTTCCTTTACTTTGCAAGAGTATGGAGAATGTCACTTATATTCCCAGTCCAAAAAGTTTTATTTCAGATTAAAGATTTTGATGAGCTATGAGTAACAAAACATTCTACTTAATGGCGTTTGTCGTTGCTGCTTTGTCCAGCGTTTTTCTATCGTCATGTGCGGACAACGACAGCGAATTGAGTTCGCAACGGCCAGGTAATTATCATTACACGTTGGACATCCCCAACACTGATGAAGGAATGACGATGGTGTTGGACAGCGTTTCTTCAAGTGTTAAAACTGTAAGCATCTGCCCTACGTGGGCTACGGTTTCTGCAACAGACAGCGTGGTCAACGGCCATCCCGTACTTCGGCTTACGCTGAAAAGGAGTGAGCCTAACACAACGAACACGGCAGACGTTGATATCTATACGGAAAACAACGACCACATCACACTGACGCTGAATCAGGCTTTTGGGCTCAAGCCTAATATGAATGCTGAGAATGACTACTTCCTGACCAACTGGGAGGATCTCACAACCACGAAGATTTTCTTCAACAACCAACATCAGCAGGTCAACCTGCCGTGGGCTTCCTCGACGGTGTCTGCCTTGCCAAACAATGTGCGCAAGGATGTGAAGAAAGCCGACGGATGGGAGATGGCTTTCAGCGTTATGGACAATGAGGGATTGAGCGACTGTAATTATTTCGGTCTCTACAATCGCTACCTCGGTACGCTCAGAGTGTTCTACTACGTGACGGATGCAACAACCACAGGCTCCAAATATTCTTTCGAGGTGAATATGGGAACTTCCGACGTTGCATTTAAGCAGCCCTTCTACCATTCGTTGGCGTATGCCATACCGGCGAACCACAATACTGTGCAAACCAAAACGAACCTCTTGGGCAACGGCATTTCCCTGCCGAACACATTCAAGTCGTTCTATACCCCCTACACCTCCATGTCGTCAACGGCACTGTCCAAAGGTTGGACAGCGTTCGACATTGACATGACTGCTTACAACCCAAGCCAAAGCAGCTGGTTCACTTCTGGCGACGCAATGAGCATCTGGTGCAAGAGTGAACTCCAACAGAGCATCACCCTTTCGGGTACTATGTCCGCAAATATCTCGGGTATGTTCTCGTCGGCAGAACAGTCAGCCTCGGCTTCTGGTGGTGTTGGAAGCTTGCTCCAAACCCTTGGCGGCATGGCAGGTAGTGTACAGAACTCTGCATTGACTGCCATTGAGGGTGCGGTTACTGGCAATTATTTGAACACCTACTTCCGTTACGCGGGTACTATTCTGAATGTGGCAGGTAGTGTCTTGGACTATCTGGTAGACGATCCTTCACAGGTGGTTGACTCAATGCCGGGCAAGATACAGATGAGTCTGACCGGTGAACTCGACCTGTCGGGATACATATCCAGTTTGGCTTCAAATAACGTCACACCTATCACACAGGACGTGACCAACTTCAAAAAGTACAATTCGCATATCGGGCAAGGTGTATGGAGCCTGGCAGATGACCCTGTTATATATGTTGTCAACGACCGGATTTTGGGCGACATCAGCCGCATGAATCTTGTGGTGAAAGGAAATGGTACTTACGGAAATTCCAGTGTGCCCAACTATCACCTGCGAATGGTGTCGTTCTTTGACCCCTCAAGCATAAAGGTGAATATCAATCCAGAGATATTCCCAGATGCTTCCGATGTAAAGGTTATCTGTGACTATGGAGTATATCCCGATGTCTCTGACGGATACACGGCAAAGTATGCTTCGGTTATGGGATTGGAGCGTCCGAAGTTGCATATAGTAGAATCGGGCTCTTCCGACGCCAGATATAATTCCATGAATGAGTCGAACAAGACGAAATACTTGTACTTGCCGCACACCAATTTCATATCGAAGGAGATGCAGGAGTCGGAAGACAGTTGTAGCGTGGTGTGCCAGAAAGACGGCAAGATACGTTTCTATGGGCACAACGTCAATTACGGAGGAAAGGAGTTTATGCTCGCGCCGCAAGTGTATTTTCCTTACACCGTAACCGACCAGGCAACGACTCTCTATGATGGAGAAATGCCCGACTTCGTGGTTCTTGTGACGGTGGTGTTCAATTCGGGCGGCAAGAGGTACATCTTCAGCCAGCGTTTCCTGCCTAAGATAGTCATGATCGGATCTGACAAATTGAAGGAGAGATATGACGCACTGAAAGACTACACGGAAAAATGTAAGGCTGGTAAGGCCATCAACTATCTGCAAACTAAAAGCAGTGTAGGAGTGAAACATGTAGACGGCAACGGAGGAGTCTATAAGAATTTGGACATACTGAAGGCTGTCATGAACTATAAGTAAGCATTAGAATAAAAAACACATTAAAAATTGAAGGTATGAAAGACATTAAGTTTTATGCAGGATTGATGCTCATGGCAGTTGTTGCATTATTTGCATCATGTTCGTCGGATGACGATGAGAACAAAAGTGGCGCTAAAACCGGTCCGGTGACGAGCTACGACCAGGTAAGCTATCTGCAGGGCAACATTGTGGATGTAGACACCCTGGGCAACGTCAAGAACCGTGTGAACGGAGCGATGTTGAACCCTACCGACACCACCGAACTGTCAGTCGGTGTGAAGGACTTGAATGAGGCTGCGGCGTTGTTCAAGAGTTGGCTATCGCCCGACACCAAGGTGGAGACCATTTCTCCTTCTGCGGTAAATATGGAGGCAGACCTTACAGACGGCACAGGGGCTGTGAAGGAAACCGTATATTTCAAGGCGACAAACGACCCGGACGTAGTTGCTGAGATGACCTTCAAAAACAACAACGTGATGAAGCATGTCACCAAGATGAAGTTCGTCCTTTCATCGGCATGGCCCGAAAATGGTGGAATCACGCCTTATGTTGTAGGTGAGCATGCAATATACAATACCAATCTCAACGAAGGTTACAGAGAATATGTATGCGTAAGGGAAGCCAAAGAGGGACAAGCAGGACTCATGGTATATATTTCTCAGGAAACAACTGATGCTCCACTCATTGACTTATGGAAATTTGCCAGCGCAGGAAATGCCAGTACTGTTTCTTCAATCATAAGGGCAGACTGGGATACATTCGCAGAGTATTTTGCAGATGCTGGTATGAGTGACCGATTCAAAAAAGGAGAATCATATTGGTATGACCATTACGTGTATATGGTTTTGGAGATGGCTTTGTACTCCATCGATTTGTCAACAGGTTCATCTGACTGGACGCTGAAAGCTCCTTGGATTCAAAAGCATGCTTTGTTGGTGGAGTGCTTCGGTTTGGCACGTTCTGGATCTGGAAATTAATAGTAGCCCTTTCGGCGCGTGCCTTCTGTGCATACGCTGAGAAAAGGTTGTTCTATGGCAACCTCTACAAAAACACAATGGAGGAATTCCTCTGAACAAGTAAGCTGATTAGCAGAGCAAAACTAAGGGTGGCACACCGCTGCAAACCAATGCAGAAGGTGTGCCACCCTTATTCATGGGGAGAAGCCCCAACGTCAAGTCTGTCCGTCAGTCGTTCCGAGCGTTGCGCGGTAGGCACGTCAGCACTTGCTCACGCAGGAACGAACGGTCCACGTGTGTGTAGAGTTGCGTTGTGCCTATGCTCTCGTGTCCCAACATCTCCTGAATGGCTCGCAAGTTTGCGCCGCCCTCGAGCAGATGAGTGGCAAAGGTGTGGCGCAGGGTGTGGGGTGAGATGCTCTTCGTGATGCCTGCCGCTTGGACATAGACCTGCAAGTTGTGGAACACGGTGATGCGCGACAAGTGCTGACGGCGTCGGTGGCTCACAAATACGTAGTCCTCCTCGCCGGGCTTAATGTCGATGTGGCAACGATCGGCAAACCACAGTTTCAGTTCGTGCACAGCCTTGGGCGAGATGGGCACAAGCCGTTGCTTATTGCCCTTACCCGTGACGCGTATGAACCCCTCTTCAAGGAAAAGGTCGGACATGAGCAGGCCGCAAAGTTCCGACACACGCAGTCCGCAGCTGTAAAGCAGCTCTATGGCGGCACGGTCGCGCTGCCCTTCCTCCTGACTGAGGTCGATGGCGGCTTCAAGGGCGTCTACCTCCTCCACCGACAACACGGTGGGGAGTTTCTCTGGGCGTTTGGGCATTTCGAGGAGTTCTGTAGGGTCGTTCTCCACGTATCCGTCAACGAGCAGGAAACCGTAAAACGAGCGTACGCCGCTAAGTATGCGCGATATGCTCACGGGCGAAATGCCCACGTCGTAGAGCGAGGCGGCAAAGCGGTGCAAGTCGTCGAGGGTGACTTGCAGGAAGTCCGTCCCCTCATCGGCCAGAAAGGCGAGAAACTTCTGCACATCGCGTTCGTAAGCCATCTTTGTGTTGGCGGAAACGCCCCTTTCCAACATCAGGTAGGCGCAATATTTATTAACTATGTCACTCATGCACCGAGCAAAAATCGTAATTTTGCAAAAACTAAGCACTTTGCCGCGCGGCACGGCGCACGTGGCGCAGCAGAAAAGCAAGCAAAGGTAGCTTTTCTTTTCTTGAAGTACATGAAAATCCTCATTCTCAACGGGCCAAATCTGAATCTCCTTGGGCAGCGCGAGCCGGGCATTTACGGCACTGGCACTATGGAGAGTTGCCTTGAAGCCCTGCGCCAACGCTTTCCCAACGACGAAATCCTATACTTCCAGAGCAACACCGAGGGCGTGCTGATTGACCGCCTGCAACAGGCGCAAGCCGAGGGCGTTGAGGGCGTGGCATTCAATGCCGGAGCCTACACCCACACGAGCATTGCCCTGGGCGATTGCATACGGTCGCTCCACTTCCCCGTCATAGAGCTGCACATAAGCAACGTACACCGCCGCGAAGCCTTCCGCCACCAGTCAATGATAGCCGCTGCGTGCCACGGTGTGATTTGCGGTTTTGGCCTTGACTCCTACCGGCTCGCCGTGGAAGCCCTGCGAGAGATTTCCGCCTCGAAAAACTAACGAACGACACACAAACACACTGCGGCAAAGCACTGCCCCACCCCAACGAAACTTACTAAACTCACCCCATGTATAAGAAGACCAAGATTGTAGCAACCATCTCCGACATGCGTTGCGACGTAGGCCTCATTCAGCGACTCTACGACGCCGGCATGAACGTGGTACGCCTCAACACTGCCCACCAGGACGCCTCAGGTATGAAGCGCGTCATCGACAACGTGCGCGAAGTGTCGAGCCACCTCGCCATCCTTGTCGACACCAAAGGGCCCGAGGTGCGCACCACAACCACAGACCAACCCATCGAATATCACAAAGGCGACATCGTGACCATCGTAGGCGACCCCTCACGCCGCACCACGCGCGAAGTGATTGCCGTGTCGTACCCAGGCTTCGTGGGCGACCTGAGCGAAGGGGCACAGATCCTCATCGACGACGGCGACCTTGGTCTGCGCGTGGACCACAAAGAGGCAGACCAGCTCATCTGCCACGTGGAGAACGACGCCACACTTGGTTCGCGCAAGAGCGTGAACGTTCCTGGGGTGCGCATCAACCTGCCCGCCCTCACCGAGAAGGACAAGCGCAACATTGAGTTTGCCATCGACTACGACGTGGCTTTCATTGCCCACAGCTTCGTGCGGTCGAAGGAGGACATCTACGAGATACGCCGCATCCTCGATGCGCACGACAGCGACATCCGCATCATTGCCAAGATTGAGAACCAGGAAGGCGTTGACAACATCGACGAAATCCTTGAAGCCGCTGACGGTATCATGGTGGCTCGTGGCGACCTGGGCATTGAGGTGCCGCAAGAGTTCATCCCCGGCATCCAGCGCCGCCTTGTCGACAAGGCCATCCGTGCCCACAAACCCGTCATCGTGGCCACGCAGATGCTGCAAAGCATGATACATAACCCGCGTCCCACACGTACGGAGGTAACGGACATTGCCAACGCCGTATATTCGCGCGCCGACGCCCTGATGCTCTCCGGCGAAACAGCCTATGGCGACTACCCCGAGGAAGCCGTGAAGACCATGGCCACCGTGGCTTGGCAGGCAGAGCGCGACACGTTCCAGGAGTTTGGCGACGTGGACATTCCCCTCTCCGAAACGCCCGACGTGACGGAGTTCTTCTCCAAGGAAGCCGTGATGGCCACCAAGCGCATGAAGTTGCGCGCCATCATCATGGACTCTTACACGGGTCGTACGGCACGCTACGTATCGTCATTCCGCGGCGAAAGCACCATCCTCGCCATTTGCTACAAGGCTAAGACGGTACGCCACCTTGCCCTGCAATACGGCGTTTACGCCATCTATATGCCGATGAAGAGCTACGGCCACGAGTTCCTGCTCGCCGCCCTGCGCAAACTCCTCTCCGACAATATGCTCCGCCCCGAGGACCGCATCTGCTACCTCGGTTCGCAGCGCAAGGAGCAAAGCACGTCGTTTATGGAGATGAACATCGTGAAGAACCTCTTCCAGAGCGAAGGGGAGGAAACCATTCCCAACTAAGCACTGCGCCACGGCGCAATATCCACACCACACAAGAGGACTGGCAAGCCGCGCGACCACAGGCCGCCACTTGCCAGTCCTCTTTCCTTTTTTCACTCTTTCTCACACTCCCAGTCCTCCTATGGAAGAATACATCCTCGCCCACACCACACAGCCCGACGACTACCTGCAACGGCTCTACCGCGCCACAAACCTCCACCTGTTGCGCCCTCGCATGGCTTCGGGGCACCTGCAAGGCCAGTTGCTGCGCATGTTTATGCAAATGATACGTCCGAAAACGGTGGTGGAGATTGGCACTTATTCGGGCTACTCGGCTCTCGCCATAGCTTCGGGCATGGAGCATGGCGGCAAGGTGGTCACATTCGAGATAAACGATGAGCAGGAGGTGTTCACGCGCCCCTGGCTTGACAATGCGCCCTACGAGGCTCGGGTGGAGATGCACGTGGGCAATGTGTTTGAACTTCTGCCACCGATGAACCTCAGCATCGACGCGGCATTTATCGACGCCAACAAGCGCGAGTACGTGGAGTACTACGAACTGCTCATGCCCTACACTCACAGCGGCACGGTGATCCTCGCCGACAACACGCTCTGGGACGGCCACGTGGTGGACGCCGCCTACGACAACGACCCACAAACCGCGGGGATACGCCGCTTCAACGACCACGTAGCCGCCGACCCCAGAGTGGAGCAACTCATACTGCCCGAACGCGACGGCCTGAGCCTCATCCGCGTAAAATAATAGGGCCACGGCTTGCCGTTCTCAACTTTCCTCCTCACCTTTGTTGCGGATAATCTATGAAAATCCTCAACGCTGTTGCGGATTTTCAATGAATATTCTCAATAGGAACAAGCAAACCGCACGGCCATGATTGAACGTATCTGCCACATTTACAACGACTTAGAGGACAGTATATTCCTGTTTGGAGCGAGACAAACAGGGAAAAGTACTTTTTTGCATCAGGAATTTCCCGATAGCGTATACATTGACCTGCTGGACACCACTTTGAGAGGACGTTTCCGGCGCCGACCATCGCTGCTCTACGAGATGCTCTCGGACAAAGAAGCCGGTACCCTTGTCATTATTGACGAGATTCCAGAAGTGCCTGATTTGCTTAACGAGGTGCATCGGCTGATCTCTGAAAAGGGAATTGTATTCATTCTCTGCGGTTCGAGCGCACGAAAACTGAAACGGAAGGGCTACAACACGCTGGGCGGCAGAGCTTATCCTGTTTACCTTTTCCCCTTTGTAAGCGCAGAGATTCCTGACTTCGACCTCCAGCAAGCCATCAACTACGGCATGTTGCCTCCGCATTATCTGGCGAAAAACCCGCAGCGTCGGCTGTCTGCGTATATTGACGTTTACCTAAAAGAGGAAATCAAAGAGGAGGCTTTGGTAAGAAATCTCAACTCGTTCCAGCGATTCTTGGAGGTTGCGGCACTGACGGACGGCGAGATAATAAACAACAACAACATCGCGCAGGACTGTGGCGTGAGTTCCAATACCGTTAGCAACTACTTCGACATCCTCGAAGACACGCTCCTGGGATTTCGCGTTCCCGCCTACACGAAGACGATGAAGCGCAGACTGGTACAGTCTCCAAAATTCTACTACTTCGACGTTGGCGTGGCTAACCACCTGCTACACCGCACGGAGTTGGCGAGAGGCACGGCTGAATACGGCCATGCGTTCGAGCATCTGGTTATTCAGGAACTGCGCGCCTGGCTCAGCTACAACGAAAGCGCAGAAAAACTAAGTTATTGGCGTGCTTATACGGGACAGGAAGTTGATGCTGTGATTGGCGATGCAAGGATTGCCATTGAGATAAAATCGGTGGAGGAGGTCATGCCCAAACATTTGAAAGGGCTGAAAGCTTTTGCATCGGACTATCCAGAGAGCAAGCAGTTTATCGTATCCCTCGACCCCATCAACCGAAAGATAGGAAGCATTGAATGCATCTACGTTCTCGACTTCTTCAAACGACTGTGGAAGGACGGAATATGAGCTCCGCCCCACAAACCGCCGGGATACGCTGCTTCAACGACCACGTAGTCGCCGCCCCCAGAGTGAAACAACTCATACTTCCCGACCGCGACGGCCTAAGCCTCATCTGGGTAAAATAGGTAACCTCTCAGCATTAGTAATTGGGTAGGAGGAAAATGCCTTTTATTGGTGGCATTTCCCTCCTACCCTATTTCTTTTAGGATGCCTTCTGGTAATTTTTTCTCCCGCATGGTCGTTTGTACCTACGGGGTAGTTGTTCTTAGCCGCCGAGTAGTGGATAAATACTTGCAAGTATTCACGTTACCGCTTGGCAAGTATTCACGTTACCGCTTACCAAGTATTCAATATGCTGCTTGCCAAGTATTTATCCACTACCCCGCAGGTAGCGTTGTCTTACGGGGGCTTCGGGACGGGAACTTGCGCTCTTCAGAGTTCTATCCGGCGCAATGACACAGAAACAGCCCAAGGCAAATTCGATTGCCTTGGGCTGTTTCTGTGTGTAATATGTTTGTAGCGAACTACTTCTTTTCAGTTGCTGCGGCGGTCTTTACTTTCACCACCTCTACGGTAAAGATGAGCGTAGAGTTCCCGGGAATGTTCTGACCTGCGCCACGCTCGCCGTAACCGAGTTCAGAGGGGATGTAGAGCTTCCACACCGAGCCCTCGGGCATCATGGTGAGAGCCTCTTTCCAACCCTTTATCACTTGGTCGGGACGGAACGTAGAGGGTTTGCCGCGCTTGTAGGAAGAGTCGAACACGGTGCCGTCGATGAGCGAGCCTTCGTAGTGTACCTCTACCTCGGTAGAATCAGTTGCCACGGGGCCGTTGCCAGCCGTAACAATCTGATACTGCAAGCCGCTGGGCGTTACGTTAATGCCCTTTGCCTTAGCGTTTGTACGAAGGAAAGCCACGTTGGCTTCCTTGTACGTCTCCTGCTGATACTTAAACTGTCCGTCAACCACCTTGAGCGCGCTGTCGCGGCTGATAGTGGTAGCCTTACCCGTCACTACCTCGGTGAGAGCCTTTTCAAACAGCTCCTGATTAACGTAGGTTGAGTCGCCCTTGCCAGCAGCCTGTGCTGAAATCATAGGCAGGTTGCGCTTGTTGATTTCGGCAATCTTAATGCCGGCAGCCTGGGCTGTGATGCGCTTTTGTTCGGCCTCGGAGAGGTTAGCAGTCATGGCCTTCATTGCATCGGCAAAGTAAGCCGTGTCCACGCCGAGCTGTTGCTGCATGAACTGCTTGAGGCTTTCGCCCTGTGCCACGCCGAGAGCATAGCTAAAATCTGCGCCGCTGTAACTCTTCAACGCCGGAGTGAGCTGTGCAGCAGGCACAGCCTTCTTGCTGCTCTTCTTTGATTTCTTCGCTTTCTGCGCCATTGCGCCGCTGCAGCAAAGCACTGCAACCGCAGCGATGACAATACCTTTGAATTGCATATCCGTTAGTTTGAACTTTGTGTTTCGCTATATGATTACTTTGCTACGCTCACGAGCGTAATCTTGAATACAAGGGCTGAGAAGGGAGGGATGGGACCTGTGCCGCTCTCGCCGTATGCCTTGTCGTAGGGGATGTAGAGTTCCCATTCGGAGCCTACGCCCATCTTGGGAAGGGCAATCTTCCAACCTTCAATCACGTTTTTCAGCGAAAGGGTTGCTACGCCGCCGGGCTGGCTTGCCGAAGAGTCGAACAGCTGGCCGTTGATGAGCTTACCTTCGTACTTCACCTTCACGCTGTCGTTGGCCGTGCAGTGTGCGTCAGTACCCTTGGTGAGTTCCTTGCCGTAAACACCGCCGCCGAGGGCTACTACGCCGGCTTCCTTCTTCTTGGAGTCCATAAACTTCTGGCTCTCTACCTTCTTCGAGCCGAACATATAGTCCATTACGCGCTTCTGAGCCTCTTCCTTACCGATTACCTTGCCGCCAATCTTGAGCGTGCTCTTGTTCTTGGCCATAGCGGTGAAACCGGCGATGAAGTTCTTCACGCTGATTTTCTTCGTGCTGTCGCCCTGGAACACCTGCTGCTCCATCTGCGGGAGCTGCATCTTGGTCTGCAAGCCCTGCTGAACGCCCATGAAGTAAGCGAGCTTCTTCTTGTCGTCAGCGGCCTTCATGCCAGCGATGTAACCCTTGATGAGTTCGTCTACGTATGCGCTGTCGCTGCCAGCCTGAGTGAGGTACTGCTTAAACTCGCCCTCAGTGGCTGAAAGGAGCATACCCATTTCGTAGCTCAGTGTGTCGATGTCGGAATTGAGGCTCGCCTTGGGCGCGCCGTTGTTGCAGCTTGTCATCACGGCCGTGAGTGCCACGAGTGCTGCGAGGAATACTTTTTTCATTTTATGATTGCTTTTTCAATTATCAAGAAAATGTGTGTGCCTTACGCCTCGATGGAGATGAGTTCCACATCGAATACCAGGGCTGCATAGGGAGGGATGGCCTGACCTGCGCCACGTTCGCCGTAAGCAAGGTTGTAGGGAATGAAGAAGCGATACTTTGCGCCTTCCTTCATGAGCTGTACGCCCTCGGTCCAACCGGCAATCACGCCGTTGAGGGGGAACACGGCGGGTTCGCCGCGACGATAAGAGGAGTCGAATACCTGGCCGTTAGTCAGCGTGCCTTCGTAGTGGCACTTCACGCGCGAGGTGGCGTTGGGCTGCTTGCCGGTGCCTTCCTTGATGACGCTGTACTGCAAACCGCTGGGGAGAACCGTCACACCGTCCTTCTTAGCGTTCTCTGCAAGGAAGTCTTCGCCTGCCTTGCGTATCTCGGCCGCTGCGCTCTCCTGCTGCTTCTGGATGAACGTGTTGACCAGCTGCTGCGCTTCCTGGTCGGTGAGTTTAGGAGTTTCGCCGCTGATCACGTCGTTCAGAGCCTGCGAGAAGTCGGCGCTGTCAATGTTTTTCACGCCCATTCCTTTCAGGTTGTGGCCTATCACCATACCCAAAGCGTAACTAAGCTTTTCCATAAATGCGTTGAGATTGTTTCTTTGTTATATATATTATATGTGTGTTCGTTAGTTCAGCCGCCCTCTCAAAAACATTGGACAAACAAGGGCGGACTCTTGCCATACTGCCGCACCGCCGTGCGTACGCCGTGCAAAAGTACAATTATTTCTCGTCAACAATTAGGCCTCAATGTTTTTTGTATAAATTTGGGCGACTCAAAACTCTTGAACATGAAAAGGAAAATCACCATACTCACTGGGGCTGGCATGAGCGCAGAGAGTGGCTTTGCCACGTTTCGCGACGCTGGTGGCCTGTGGGAGCAGTACCCCGTGGAACAAGTGGCCACGCCCGAGGGATGGGCAAAGGACCCCGTACTTGTGACAAACTTCTACAACCACCTGCGGCAGCAGCTTGCCGGGGCGCAGCCCAACGCTGGCCACCTGGCGCTGACGCAGCTCGAAGCGGAATACGACGTGTGCATCGTGACGCAAAACGTGGACGACCTGCACGAACGGGCTGGCTCGTCGCACATCATCCACCTGCACGGCGACCTCCGCAAGGTATGTTCGAGCAACGACCCCAACGACGCCCGCTTCATTCGCCAACTTCCGTCCGACCAGCCCAACGTAACGCCCGGCACCCTTGCCCCCGACGGCTCCCTGCTGCGCCCATGGATTGTATGGTTCGGCGAACCCGTTCCCAACCTCGAAGCAGCGGCAGAGGAAACGGCGCGCGCCGACGCGTTCGTCATCATCGGCACGTCGCTCAACGTCTACCCTGCCGCCTCGCTCATCCGCTTCACTCGGCCTGGTGCGCCCGTGTTCGTCATCGACCCGAAGCCCGTGACTGTCGCCGCCCATAACGTGACGTTCATCCAGCAAAAAGCCAGCGAAGGAACACAAACGCTCACCGAAAAACTGCACGAACTGTTCGGGTAAACGAATTGCATAATGCATAATTTTGCATATTCAAACTACCAAAACCTTACGACAACTTCAAAAAAACATTATAAAAAAGGAGATTGCGGGGGCTTGCGCTTGCAGCCTACCCGCAAAGCCCTACTTTTGCACCGTGTTTTTCATAGTATTAGATTTAAGGTTAACAAGGTTGGGATACAGCGGTATCCCATTTTTTTTGCCCTTTTGCGAAAAACACGCCAGCCCAAAGACATAAAAAACATTTAGCGGGGAGCGGAAAACGTGGGTTTTCCCTACTTTTGCAAAGTGCGCATTACGCAATGCGCCTTTTCGTTTGTCATTCACAACAAAAAGAATATGCAAAAACTCACCACCCTGCTACTCAGTTCACTGCTTCTCGGCGCGGCGCAAACGGCCATGGCCGACGAAGTGACGCTGACCACCGGCCTTGCGGTCGGGAGCGAACTGAACCTTGCGCTCAACGCCAACCTCCAAGTGACACTGCACTGGGGCAACGGCGACGAGCAGACCATTACGGGCGACGGCACCCGTTTGTCAATCCCCGTAAAGGACGCCTCGCTCACCATCACCTCCACCTCGGGGAAAATCACGTCGCTCTACCTGCCCGACAACCAGATTTCCGCGCTCAACGTATCGAACTGCCCCAACCTGCGCCACTTGTACGCCGCCAGCAATAGCCTCAGCGGCTTAGACGTGAGCAAGTTGACGAAACTCGTTACGCTCGACGTGCAAGGCAACTCGCTCAAAACGCTCAATGCAACGAACTGCACCTCGCTGCAAACGCTCAACGTGGCTGGCAACAGCCTTACGTCCTCCACGCTGAAAGTACCTACGTCTGGCACGCTCGAAAACGTAATCGTAGCCAACAACGGACTCACCTCAACCATCGCCACTACGGCCATGAAGAAGGCGAAGAACTATTGGGCGCAGAACAACAAGATTACTCAGGTGAGCACCGCAAACTGGACACAGCTGCACTCGCTCATACTGAGCAACAACGCGCTCAAATCGCTCACCCTCAACAATCAGCCTGAACTCACCGAGCTGTTCGTAGACCACAACGTGCTCACCCAGCTCAACCTGAGTGCCGGCACGCCAAGCCTCGGACTCCTTGCTGCCGACGACAACAAGCTCACCGACATCACCTACGACGTAAACAACAACAAGGCGAAGCTCAAGTTTGTCTACGTTGACAACAACCAGCTTTTCATCAACTCGCTGCCCACGCCAAGCACGGTCGAAGACTTTGTTTACGTTCCGCAGGCCGACTACGCTATGGACGAGAAATACGCCCTCAACACGACAGTTGACCTCTCGGCGCTGCTCAAGCAAAACGGCTACAACGCTAACCAGAGTCACACCATTGCACTTGTGGATCGCGAGGGCAACACACTCGTAAAAAACACGGACTACAAGGACTCTCAGCGCAAGTACACGTTCCTCAAAGAACACGTTGGCGTGCATTTTGAAGTGACCTCGCGCCAATACTCAGCACAAACGTTCCGCACCACGTCATTCACGCTCGGCGACATCACCGACGGCGTGCATAGCGCAACAGCCAACGACGCTTCGTTCAGCGCAACAGGCACGAAGGGAGCCATCCGCGTAACCACGGGTAAGGCTACCCCCGTACAGATTGTCGACCTCAGCGGCCGCACGCTCTACAACAGCACGGTGAACGGACAGACCGTCATCCTTCTTAATGCGGGCACCTACGTGGTGAACGGACAGAAGGTCATCGTGAAGTAAACCGCCGGCACGCCCGGATATACTCATTCCACACACAACAACAGATACAATGAAAAAAGCATATATCCTTGCGCTCTTCTCTCTGGCTCTCGGACTTTTCGAGGCTCAGGCGCAAAGCATCAGCATGGAGAAGAAGGGGCAATGCCACTCCCTCTCCGTAGCCCCCGACACGCTCGTGGTGGACTACAACGCCGGATTTGGCACAGCCGCCGTGGCAGGTTCGTCGGACTACACCATCACCAAACTCAACGAGGCAGACACGTGGCTCAGCTACCGCAAAGAGAGCAACGGCAACATCAGCGTGTTCACCTCCTACTACTCTGACCCCACGCAGCCACGCTACACCACGTTGCAGCTCGAAAGCACCGACGGCTCGGTATCCTTCAACCTCACGGTTAAGCAGCTGCCCAACACCTCGGTGGAGGATGTTCCCACTGACACCTACCTGCCCATAGCTTCGGCTTCGGCAAGCAGCGAGCAGAGCGGCTTTCCCGCCAAAAACGCCATCGATGGCAACGAGTCTACCCTGTGGCACAGCGCATATAGCGGCGGCTCCTACCCCTTCACGTTCACCCTCACGCTCAAAGAGGCCTCGCACGTGGACTACCTGAAATACACCGCACGCCAAAGCGGCGGCGACAATGGTAAGTGGGGCAACACCACTATCTATTACGCCACAGCCGACGCCCCCACCACGTGGATCACGGCTGGCACAAACGACTTCAACGAGAACTCTGGTTCGTACTATTTCGGTTCGACGGGCATCGACAATGTGCTGAAGGTGAAGATTGAGATTACCTCTGCCGCCACCGACCAAGCAAGTGTATTTGCCTCAGCCGCCGAAGTGGGCTTGTATCAGACGAACTCTGAACTCTCCTCCATCATCGACACTTACTTTGCCTCGCCCCTCTGCACCGAGCTTAAGAGCGGCGTAACAGCTGAGCAGGTGGCTGCCATTCCCGTGCCTTACCTGCGCATGCTGGCTGAGACGCTCCTCTCTGGCTCTTACTCCACGAAGTTCCGCGTCGGCACGTTCCAGAGCTACCTCACGCGCAGCACCCTGCGCCAGCAGCTGAAAACGTCCAACGCCTACGACCCCTACGAGAACCCCACGGGTATCTACTTCAACAAGGGCGACAAGGTGGCAATCTTTGCACAAGGCATTGACGCCTCACACCCCGTGAAGCTCTGCATCAAGAACTTCAGCAACCAGAGCCTTATCCAGAGCGAAGGACAGCCCGAGAGCTACTACTCGCTCACGAACGGCCTCAACCTCATCGAGGCTTCCAACCGCGGCAACGGCTACGTGGACTACTACTCTGACGACTATGCCAACGCTCCCGACGTGACGCTCCACTTTGCCCTGGCCAACGAGGTGGGCTATTTCAGCCAAGCCAAGAATATGACCAACGCCGACTGGACGGAAATTCTCGCCAACGCCGACAAGGTGGGGGCTGACATCATCGACGTGGTGAGCAACCGTCTCCACGTGGCTGCTCCGTTGGCCAACCTGAAAAAGCGTTGCCCCACAAACGGTGAAAAGCTCGTCACCATCTACGACTCCATCATCTACCGCGAACGCGAGATAATGGGTCTGCCTCAGCACAACGCCGAGCCGCGCAACCACCAGTTTGCCCGTCCCGTAAACAGCGGCATGTTTGCCGACGGCATCGGTGCAGCAGCCGCCTTCGGCAGTTTCGACGAGTGGGTCAACCCCGAGGACTTCGGTTTCTGGGGCATGGGTCACGAACTGGGACACATCAACCAAATCACGCCGGGCTTCAAATGGGCTGGCTGTGGCGAAACAACCAACAACATCTATTCTGCATGGGTAGAGCATAAGGTGGGCGGCACGTTCGGCACAGGCTACCACCGCCTCGAGGACGAAACCTCCGGCGTTGACGACTACTCCAATACGCGCGGCGGCCGTTTCGAGACTTACCTCGAAGAGGGCGTGCGCAAGGGCGTGAGCTGGCAACTTCAGGACGGCCCTGACTACCACGGCACAACTCCTGGACAGGTTACAGTGAACGGACAGGACGAGAACGGCAAGTCCACTGGCTCGGTAACGACCACTTCGCGCAACTACGACCACTTCGTTAAGGTTGTTCCCTTCTGGCAGCTCGAACTCTACACAATGGAAGCCAGTAAGGCCACCAACGCATGGAGCGACTTCATCCAGAGCTACCGCGACGGCTTTGACGGAACTACCAACAACACCAACGGCAAGCAGCAAATCGAGATGATGCGCCGCTTCTGCAAGGCTGCACAGATCAACTTCTGCTCGTTCTTCGAGAAGGCTGGTATGCTGCGCCCCATCAACGCCTACATTGAGGACTACACTCCGGGCTGGAACATCATCACGCAAACCATGTGCGACGACCTCAAGACGGAGATTGCTGCCCTGGGCTACCCCGAAGCTCCCGAAGGCCTCAACCTCATCAACGCCTACAACTGGAAGAACTTCCGCGACGAGGTGAAACTCGCCGAAGGCACCGTGGGCAAGGGCTGCACGCTGAGCGGAAACAACGTACGCGTGGACAACACGGAGTGGAACGGCGCAGTGGGTTACGAAACCTATAACACGTCGGGCGAACTCATCCGCATCACCATGTTCGGCCTCGGCGACAGCCAGCGTTCGTCTCGCTACACCTACGTACTCTTCCCCTCAAGCGAGAAGGCAAGCTACATCATGGCAGTAGGCTACGACGGCACGCGCGTCAAGGTGTACCAGAAGTAAAAAACGTTTTTGCCGGCAGGACACATCGTTGTCCATCGGCAAAACGCATTCCTTAAACATTTACGCTCTGAAAGGGCAAAAGCAAAACTTCGCTGGCTGTCAGCGAGTTGCTTTTGCCCTTTCTGCGTTTTATAGCCTGTACCTTATTGGAAATCCCCTTCATTGACGAGATTTCCTGAAAATAGCTTGCTCATCTCACGCATTTTGACAAAATTGCATAAAAGTTGTGCATGCAATGATTAAGCCTTAATGGCTTAGTCACTCCTAAGTTGCTAATTCTCAACGACATGTGTAACTTCTACTCACGTATATCAAATTCATTCCGCCCGCAGGAATAAAACAACAACAATGAAGTACATTAACAAATGGATGGGAGGGGCTTTGATTGCCGCTTCTTTGATGTTGGCATCGTGCGCCAGCGACAACAACGACCTTATACCAGGAGGAGAAGAAAATATAGGTGGAAAGGTGGAAACCGTACTCACCGACAGTGTCTGCGATGCCTTGGGAAAGAGTTCCATCGAAGAATTTCTGGCTTTTGCCAAGAACCCACGTTGCACTTTTTACTCTATCAAGAGTAGTGCCTACCTCGTAGAATGGGCCAAGAAGCACAACCTGGAATATGGTGTAGACGACTCGCTCAACGTATGGATGGACGTGCCTGCCAACACAGAGGCCATGAAGTCGTATCCCAAGGTCATTCTGCAAGGTCACCAAGACATGGTGTGCGGCTCGGAGCCAGGCATGACCTATGACTACACACAAGTGGTGGGAGAGCCCTACTACGACGGCAACAAACTGAAGGGCAGGAAAGTGAACCTGGGTGCGGACGACGGCATCGGCGTAGGTATGGCATTGGCCATCGCCGCTTCCAACGTGGCACACGGTCCGCTCCGTCTAATCTTTACGACCAACGAAGAAGATGGCGAGCCAGGAGTGGAAGCGCTCCCACCTTCCGTATTGGATGCCGACTACCTTCTCAGCTTCGACGATGAAGACTATGCAAAGTTGACCACAGGATGTTTGGGAGGCTATATCTGCGACCTGGAAAAGTCCTACACGGTGAGCCAAGCCGCGGCAGGCAGCAAGGAAATTAGTCTGGAAGTGATAGGACTTCGCGGTGGGCACAGCGGTAGTACCATTGGCGAGAAAAGACTTAGCGGAGTCACGATATTGGCAAAAATCTTAAAGGATGTCGTTACGCCGAACGAAGGCAAGTTGGTAGCCATCAACTGCGGTGCTTTCTCCAATGCCATCGCCAATGATCTCAAGATGCAGTTTATAGTGGACTCCGACAAAGCTGATGCTTGCAAGACTTCCATCGAGCAAATTTTGGCAAACTACAAGACCGAATACACGGAAGAACCCTTCACTTCTACGTGTACGGCGACCGATGTTCCGACAACTGACGCAGCCAACGCTTGTCCAGAACAAATATTGACCGACCTCAACCAGTACTTTGCCAAGAATACGCAAGGCGTAATCGAGAGAGAAGGAACTGACGGACTCGTAACAAAGTCGAACAACATCGGGGTGGTGACACTGGCCAACGGCGATGTTGTACTCACCACCTTTGCGCGTGCCTACGACGACAAATGGGTTGAAAGCGAGAAAGCATTCTTCACCTCCCTGGCATCGGAACTCGGAATGTCCCTTAGCAACGAAGTCATCATGCCGGCTTGGGATACACCGGACAACGACCCGTTCCTGAATTTTGTATACGGCATCTACAAAGGCGTAGACCCCAAAGCATACAAACACAAGACTGAAGGCGGGTTGGAATGTGCCTATTTTGTAAAAATGAAGCCATCCATCAAAACAGTTGCCATGGGGCCCGACATCAGGGGAAACCACACCATAGACGAATATGTGGACACCACCACGTTGAAGCCAATGATGCAGGTGATAATGAACATCCTGCAAAAAATCGGGACGCTAAGCAAGTAACGCTTACGTCTAAGGGCATTGATATACCTACTGCCTGAATTAACACTAACAAATAGTTCCGTCAACGGACATAAAACAACAACAATGAAGTACAAAAACAAATGGTTGAGAGGGGCTTTTATTGCCGCTTCTTTGATGCTGGCATCGTGCGCCAGCGACAACAACGATCTTACGCCAGGAGGAGGAGATGAAGAAGGTGGAAAGGTGATAACCGTACTCACCGACAGTGTCTGCGATGCCTTGGGAAAGAGTTCCATCGAAGAGTTCCTGGCTTATGCCAAGAATCCACGTTGCAGCTTCTACTCCACCAAGAGCAGTGCCTACCTCGTAGAATGGGCCAAGAAGCACCATCTGGAATATGGTATAGACGACTCGCTCAACGTATGGATTGACGTGCCTGCTAACATTGAAGCCATGAAGTCGTATCCCAAGGTCATCCTGCAAGGCCACCAAGACATGGTGTGCGACTCGAAGCCGGGCGAGACCTACGAC